>JAJYFO010000173.1 GCA_021785395.1 bacterium
GCTAAAGTATTTAAGGCTGATTACTCGTTAATCACATTAATTAATTCGGTACCAGCCGTTAAAGCCTTGTTACACAGCCAAGATGCTAAAGTTAAACATTTGGTTAATGATATGTACAAAGCTAGCGCTATTATTTATCAGTCTAGTATGTATAAGGGTACTTATCACCAGGTATCGTTAGCTAAAGCAGTGGCTATGCGTTAATTGAAAATAAATTATTAATTTAGTTTGACAAAGAGTTCTGTAAGAACTCTTTGTTTTTTTATGAGGTTAAATTTTGTGCACTTAAATCACGCTTTAAAGTCATCGTTAAATTCTCGCGAACAATCTAATACTCTTCGTTGTTTAAAAAATATTGCTAAAATTAGCGCTAATTTATTAGAAATTTACGGACAGGAATACATTAATTTTGCTTCCAACGACTACTTGGGTCTATCTAATTCTAGCCTTCTTAAAGAAGCAAGTATTAAATATATTAATCGATACGGCGTTGGGGCAACTGCTTCGAGACTTATGAGCAGTAATTTAGAAGTATATTCTAACCTTGAATCTAAAATTGCCAGGTTTAAAGGAAGTGAAGCGGCGTTAATTTTAAATTCTGGATTTGCCGGTAATTTTTCGGCAATTGAGGCTTTAGGCCGTATATCTACTGTTTTAATGGATAAATTGTCGCATAAAAGCATTATACTAGGCGCTAGTTTAAACAACTTCAAACGTTTCAAGCATAACGATATAGACGACTTGCAAATTAAGCTTGCGTCGCTTCGACCTGGTAAAAATGTGAATAAATTTCCTGTAGTTGTAACCGAGTCGGTTTTTAGTATGGATGGTGACTTATGCGATATAAATTCAATTATTGAGATCGCCAATCATAATGACGCTGCCATATATATCGATGAGGCTCATGCCACAGGTGTTTTTGGTCATAATGGAAGTGGTTTGATGCACGTAAACAAAGATAATCAAATTGTTTTTGGCACATTCTCTAAGGCTTTTGGTTCTTTTGGAGCCTATGTCGCGTGTAGTAGTCTAGTAAAACAGTATCTAGTTAATTATTGCTCTAGCCTTATCTATGCTACGAGTCTACCGCCTTCGGTTTTGGGTTCTATTGAAGCTGGTTTAGACCTTATACCGCAATTAAATAATGATAGAAGTCGATTAATGGCCATGTCTAATTATTTACGACAAGAACTGAAAGCTATAGGCTTTGATACAGGCAAGTCTAGCAGTCAGATTATTCCTATAATTTTTAAAAGTAATGAGATAGTAAAAAAAATATCTAATTACTTAAACGACAATTTTATATTTGCCCCGGTAATTTTACCGCCAACTGTTAATAATCCACGTATACGGTTTTCTTTGACTAGTTGTCATAAGGAAAGCCAGCTTGACTATTTATTACTGGTATTAAAACGTTATCTGAAAAACAATAGAAAAATCGATGAATAAATTAGATTTAATTATATACCATGGTTGGGCCTTATCGCCAGCTTACTACAATGACTGGCTACAACTTAAGCGCGATATTTTTAATGTGAAATTCTTTGATCGACGATACTTTATAAGTAACCAAGATAAAGTAGAAGATTACGCTAATTTTACTCCGCAAATAATAATCGCGCATTCTTTAGGTCTACATTTACTGCCAGTAGACTCGCTCGCAAACTGTAAATTATTAGTTGTAATAGCTGGTTTTGACCAGTTTTATTCTCAAGATTTAACAGTTAGAAACATAGAAAGCAAAATTATTAAGCGCATGAAAAATAAATTAATAAATCAACCCATAGATTTACTGCGCGAATTTTATAATAACTGTGGTTTAATTTATGATCAAAGCTATAGCCCTGATTATAATCTATTAATGGAAGACCTCGATTATTTGGTCACTTCTAAACTTGATTTAAGTAAGATAAATTTTAATGGTAAAGTTTTGATTATGCACGGAAATGACGATAAAATTATAAATGTTAATAAGGCCAATGACCTGCGTGATTATTTTAAAGAATATAATCAGGCTTTGTCGGTTAAGACGATTTTTTTTGATAATTCTGGACATAATTTACCTATGACCAGAACACAAGAATGTTTAGAAAATATTTTGGACTTTTACTACAAAGATTAAAATTTTATGCAGCCAATTTTTGTTACCGGTACCGATACTGATATAGGAAAAACGTTTATAAGTGCCATCATCATGACTGGCTTACAGGCTAGTTACTGGAAGCCAATTCAGTCTGGTCTAACCTGTGGGTCTGACACAGACTGGTTGAAATCGGTAACTTGTCTTGACTATAGCCATTTTTGCTCGGAGGCGTATTTGCTGAATGACCCTTTATCGCCGCATGCAGCGGCCTTTAACCAAAATGTCAAAATTGCTTTAAGTTCTATTAAACTTCCCGAATATAAATTTAGACCATTAATTATTGAAGGAGCTGGTGGGGTTATGGTACCAATAAATAGGCAAGAGTACATAATCGATGTAATTAAACACTTAAACGCCAAAGTAATTGTCGTTGCTCCCAATAAACTTGGCGTTATTAATCATACTTTATTGACTTTAATGGCTCTTAGAAGTTATAAGTTAGATATTATGGGGGTAATTTTAAACGGTCAACCTAACCAGGTAAACTTTGATAGTATCGAATTATACGGCAAGGTAAAAGTCTTGGCTCAAATTGAGCATTTAGCCAAAATTAATAAAGAAAATTTAAAGCAAATATTTGACTCAAAGTTATATAATTATTTTCTAGATTACCTAAATTGATTTTGATGCACAATAATCCAGTATGGCACCCATTTGCGCTCGACGCTAACGAATTATTACCCACTGTTACCAAAGCTTCAGGTATATATCTAGAGCTTACTGACGGCCAAAAGATTATGGACTGTGTGTCAAGCTGGTGGGTCAATATTCATGGGCACTGTGTAAGAGAACTTATTGAAGCATTGTCTAATACAGCCAAGAATTTAGACCAGGTTATTTACGCTGATTTTAGCCATAAGCCTGGACTAGAACTGGCCCAGAATTTATTAAGTCTATTGCCTTCTAATATGGCTAAAATCTATTATACCGACGACGGTTCAACCAGTATCGAGTTGGCTCTAAAACTGGCTTTTCAGTATTGGGTTAATAAGGGTAAAGAATTTAAATCAAGGTTTCTAGCTTTTAGAGATGGGTATCATGGCGATACGGTTGGTGCCATGAGTCTAGGCGGTTCAAGTGTTTTTACGCGAAAATTCAGTAAATTGACGTTTGACGTCGAACTAGTCGATTATCCTAGAATTTATTTTAATGATACGCAGATTGAAGCCAAAGATTCTATCGCCCTAGACCAAATTAAACAGGTGTTAAGAGCTAGAGCCCACGAATTGGCGGCGGTCATTATTGAACCATTGGTTCAGGGTGCCGGTGGTATGAATATGTGCAGCCAGACTTTTTTACAAGGCTTGACCGCCTTATGCCAAGAATACGATGTTTTGCTTATTTTCGACGAAGTCCTAACGGGTTTTGGTCGAACCGGCGATTATTTCGCCTGTGTTAAAAGTGCTGTTCAGCCTGATCTAATCTGCATGTCTAAAGGTATAACTGGTGGCATGCTGCCTTTAGCGGCTACAGGTATGACTGAAGAAATATTTGCGACCTTTTTAACTACTCAAATCGATAGGCGATTTTTTCACGGTCATTCTTATACGGCTAATCCTATTGCTTGTGCTGTAGCTAATACGTCGATACAACTCTTACAAAGAAACTACCAGACTTTTAGCCAGATGGACGGTTTACATAAGCAGTTTTATCAAAAATATCTAGCCAATAACGAATTTATTGGTAATTATCGTGTTTGTGGTACTATAGCTGCCTTTGATTTAAACAGTCAATTGGCTCAAAATTATGGCAATACTATATCAATTAACCTTAAGAAAAATTTATTAAAAGAAGGTTTTCTGTTTCGACCGCTTGGCAATGTCGTCTATATAATGACTCCTTATTGTATCAGAGAGATCGAACTAGAACTTGTCTACAAAGTTTTAAATGATAAAATAAGGGAATTGTTTTAATTGTTTTCTAATATTAATAATCGGGGTGAAACTAAATTTTATGAATAATGCTGTTGTAAATGAAAAACTATATACGATTGAAGACGTGAGTAATTTGTATAATACGCCTTTGTTTGAATTGATTTATAAAAGTATGGGTGTTCACAGTAAGTTTAATACCGTTGGGGAAGTTCAAAAATGCACCCTATTGTCTATAAAAACTGGCAACTGTTCGGAAAATTGCTCATATTGCCCCCAGTCGGCTCATTATGAAACTAAAGTCGAAAATACCGACCTGCTTGAACTGAACGAAGTTATTGATGCCGCTAAAAACGCAAAATCAAACGGTTCGACCAGGTTTTGTATGGGAGCTGCGTGGCGTCAAGTTAATGACAATAATGATTTTAACAGGGTCTTAGACATGGTAAAGGCCGTAGGCTCTCTTGATATGGAAGTTTGCTGCACTTTAGGCATGCTTAGTGAAAATCAGGCGCATAAATTAAAAGAGGCTGGTCTTACTGCGTATAACCATAACCTGGATACTTCAGAAAGTTTTTATGAAAGTATCATTACTACCAGAACCTATAAAGACCGGCTAGATACAATAAATAACGTCCGCAAGGCTGGTATTACGGTATGTTGTGGTGGTATCTTAGGTTTGGGCGAAAGCCACACCGATAGAATTGAATTGCTCCATACCTTGGCTAATCTAGACCCCCAGCCAGAGTCTGTTCCGATAAATGCGTTAGTACCAGTAGAAGGAACGCCTTTGGCCAATAACTCTAAAGTCAATATCTTCGATATGCTTAGGATGATAGCCACAGCTAGGATACTTATGCCCAAGGCCAAGGTAAGGCTTTCAGCCGGTCGTAGTTTTATGTCGCCGGCTGAACAGGCTTTGTGTTTTTTGGCTGGCGCTAATTCGATTTTTCTAGGCGATAAATTACTTACGACACCCAACGTGGAAACTGACCTAGACCATGAGTTATTTGCAGTTTTGGGCTTAACTTCATAAGTAAATAAATTAAAACTTTTAGAGGTTGCTTAGAGTTTTATCTCGCTTGAAAAGCTCTTTGTCATTAAAATGAGATAGAGCCATTGATAATTTCCAATGGCTCTATTTTTCTTTATTTAATTAATTTGTTTACTTTATCAACTTGGCTTTATTTTAAGGCTGTTAGTCTAGGTTTTGTGACCTGGCTATAAGAGCCTTTAAACGCTGTTGTTGAATTAATTACACAGGCCGTCTTGAGTATCTGATTTGCTATGTGTTTAAAGTTGCCATCATCACTTATAAACAGATTTTTGATTGGCTTAATGGCGGTAATCAAGCTTAAAATCGAATAGTCAGACTGGAATACAGTGCAATTACCGACCTGTTTGCTAGTTAGTCTACGGTAACCGATACTTTCTACAGGGTTAATATTGGCAAAATTATCGGTTATTTTACTTATAGATAAATGGCTACCAGGGTTAAGTTTAAATGATTTATCGCTTATACTAAAGACTACTGAATTATCAGAATTGTCGTGTAAATTATAGACGCTTGTAGCCAGATTGCTAGCCATGATTAAAACTACACTACCAGCTTTAATACTAAGCGATGACTTAGAATTAAGCTTGATATTTACATCATGTTTAGCGATAACTAGATTACTGCCAGTATTTATAAAATCATTGCTAGCGGTATCATTAATTATATTCGTATAGTTATAGGCAATAGGCTTAATATTCTGACCAGAATTATTAAAGTTAGAATCTAATTTCGTAGTATTTAA
>JAJYFO010000174.1 GCA_021785395.1 bacterium
GCCTCATCAAAACTGGCGTTAGAATGCCCTAAAGACAGCCGGATATTTTTTTCCAGCAAATACTTCGCAACACTAAAATCGCCGTCTTCTTCTTGCGCCATCGTCATAATTTTAATAGCTTTTGACCGCGTAAGCTCACAAGCCAAAGCTAAATCAGGCTTAACAATTCTATCTAGCGGGTGAACGCCTGGTTTATCTTTAGAGATAAACGGTCCTTCTAAATGTATACCAATTACCCTAGTATATAATTCAGACTTGTAATCGTAAGCATTTTCAAGACAAAAGCCTTTTAAAAAATCAATATGCGTCAACAGTTTCGTAACACTTGCCGTAATTAGAGTAGGCAAAAAACTCGTCGTTCCGCAAACGGCCAATTCACGACACATTTTGGTAAAATCAAAAACATTTAAGCTATTCCACAAATCGCATAGCCGATTGCCGTTAAACTGCAAATCGATTAGGCCAGGTGTAACGTAATAACGGCTACAGTCAATAATTTCACCGTCATCACCACCAAAAGCTTTGGCATTCAGACCGACACCAATATCGGCTATTTTAGCCCCATTTATAAGTACATCAGCCTCTATCTCAGTTAAAGGCGTAATTACACTAGCATTTTTAAGGATGAAACTTACCATTGTCTTTAAATTAATACTTGGAGGCTAGCGGAATCGAACCGCTGACCTTCTCCGTGCAAAAGAGACGCTCTACCAACTGAGCCAAGCCCCCACCTATATTTAAGACAAGTTGAACCTTAAAATTAATCTAGAAAGCTAATATGGGCTATCCTGGACTCGAACCGGGGACCTCACCCTTATCAGGGGTGCGCTCTAACCACCTGAGCTAATAGCCCGTATGTTAAGATTTTACATTAAAAAAATTAAAAAAGCTTAGGCGTTAAGTAAATTTTCAATAATATTAAGTAATAAAATGTTAAGCAAGTATTGCGGTAAACATTCAAACATTATTAACTTTTTACCGGTTTTAAATATTTACTGGCTTTATGGCTCTGACAAACGGAACATAAGTAGTTTAGTTACAGTCTTACTACAGTACAATGTTTGACTGACCTATACTAACTAAGGTGCTAATTTTTAAAGATTATATTAATCATTTTGTTTTTAAGCGCCAAAAATTTTGGGTAGATAAACATAGAAGGGGTATGTTATCGAAAAACATACCAGCTAGTTTTTTAAGAAGGTAATTATGGAAGACAATTTTACACATACTGAATACGATTACATAGAACAGCTTCAAGAAAGTGAAAACATTTCAGCAACTGATGGAACGGATGTATTTGTTGACGATACCGACTTAGAAGTTATTGAGGATGTTTCCAATCCACAAGAAGAAGCGATACAGGTCTATTTGCGCAATATTGGTCGTGAAAAGCTCTTGAATCATGAAGAAGAAATTGCTCTGGCCAAGTTAATTAGCACAGGTAACCAGTTTGCCAAGCAAAAACTTATACAGTCTAATTTGCGCTTAGTAGTAAGCGTTGCCAAGCGCTATCAACACCGTGGCTTGCCGCTTCTCGACCTTATCCAAGAAGGGAATTTGGGCTTGATAAAAGCTAGCGAACGCTTTGACCCTAACCGTGGGTTTAAATTTTCGACCTACGCTACCTGGTGGATTAAGCAAAGCATAACCAGAGCCATCGCCAATAAGTCGCAAACGATTAGACTGCCTATCCACGTCGTGGAAAGACTATCTAATATAAATAAGGCTACCTACCAGTTAACCCAGGAATTAGGTCGCAAACCAAGTGTAGAAGAATTATCCCAACACTTAAACTTGAGCGTTAAAAAGCTCGAAACCATTTTAAACGCCACAAATACACCCTTAAGCCTCGACGCTGTTTATGGACACGGCGACGAAGACGGTAACCTAAATAACCTGGTTGAAGACGTTTCGACCCGAAAACCCGATTTCTTGACCGAAAATCATCTATTCATGAAAGATATCCACAACGTCTTAAAAAATCTGGCTCCGCGCGAGCGCGACATTATTGTTTTACGTTATGGGCTTGACAATGGCGTGAATAGGACTTACGAAGAAGTCGGTAAAATGGTCGGTATTACCCGAGAAAGAACGCGCCAGATAGAACTTAAGGCTCTTAGAACGCTTAAACAATTGAGCAAAGTTAGAGAAATGCGCGATTATATTAGCGATAATTAATTTCTAGAACTTAATTTCCTGGATAATATTGTCTTTTACCAGAATCTCACCTGATTCCAGCCTTTGGTACAGATCATCGCCAAGCCTTACCTGGACAGGGCTTTCAACCGTAAATTGGGTAACTACAGAGCCAACTGGCATTTCAAATAAAACCTGTTTGCGGTTTAACAACTCGTCGCGCATTTGCGTCAAGCGCTGTTTTTCAGCTACAGCCTGGTTTTTTACGTTGTCAATTTGACTTTTGGCTTCAAGTGCAGTTTGCGGGGTCGCTTTTTTTTCAATTTCAGACGTTATCCTTCTAACCTCAAAATCAATCTGTTGAATAACCGTTTCATACTGTTGAATTTGACGGTTAAGGTCGTTACTTACTTGGTTTTTAAAATTTTCGGTAACTATAACTTTAACGTTTACGTGACGTAATAACTGAATCGCTTCGACCATTTATATATTTATAAACCTCCAGGTTCTTATAGTAAATTTAGTCTAGTTTATAAAATTATCCACAATAATAAAGAATTTTTAAATATCCTCTAATCAAAGAATTAATAAAGTTTACCAGAAATTTACTAATTTTGGCAAAGCCTTTGGAATTTAAATTTATACTGACATCCCGTATAATTAAAACAATAGGCTAATTAAAAAGCCTAAATTTTGACCTAGACAGACTATAATATTTTACTTGCTGTCACTACTTATGAGTTAAGAAATAAACTTATGACAAACAAAAAGCTAATTACGGTACTTTACACATTCATTTGCCTAGCATTAAACCTTAATCTATCCGCTTTAGCCTACGAATTTACTATTCTTGCCCAAAATTCTAAAACCGCTGGCAACACAACCGTTTATTATAGCCAAAACGACTTGATAATTTATATACCCAAAAGTAAACTATGGTATTGGGTAAACGGCCCAAAAAACATAATAAAAGTTTTTAACGATCGCGATAAATTATCTTATGAATCTACATCAGCCCACTTTAAAGGGTCAGCTGGGGTTAGAAGCTCGACGGTATTTCGCCAACAACTAGAACAATCGAACTGGAAGGAAAGTCCAAAAACTACTTTAATTAACTCGCTAAAATGTAAAACTTTCTCCATTCAAATAAAGCCCAATACTGGTAAAAACGAAGTCATAAACTACTTAAGCGATATGGACAAACTTACTAAAAACTCAACTGCAACTGGCACAAAGATCCTTGCCTGCACCTGTGCTATGGCAGTAGCTTTGCCTTTATCTGAGCCAGAATCGTATTTTCTAAGCCTTGTATATGGTCTGCCCAGCTTAAAATATTTTCCGGTTGAATCGACTATAACCTACGCACGCAACAAACAGGAAAAATTTTTAACAACCCTAAGCGTTACCAAAAACGATACGTCTACCGAGGCCATTTTACCCAAAGGCCATTTTAAGGCTTGTAGTTCAGAATTAAAAGCATATAACCTAAGTAGAGAAATTTCGCCGATGGTCAAAGATATATTAGGCTTATAATTAATTTAAAAATTTAATTTATTTTTTTTATTATTGTGTTATTTTCAAATTTTTATGGGTATTAAATAACTAAGGTAACCCTAAGGCGTCAATTTTAATATTAAAAAAATTACCAGGTAATTAAAATGCCAAAGTTGAAATTACACTGTTGGGTTTTACTATGCTTTATTGTCGCCAGTTTTAATATTAGGGCTTGGGCTGGCAAATATTTCTACCTGGAGCAAAATTCTTTAGTTAGCGGTAAAACAAAAATTTATTACAACGATAAAATTTTGATTTTTAATATGCCACAATTAAAAATATTTGTTATAGCTTACCCAAACAATAATGACGTAATAGTCGTTAACACAAAAGATAAACTATACTACCAAGTTAACTATACAAGGTACCAAGGCAATTTTGCCCAAAGGTCGGCCAACCATTCATTAAACTGTGTCAAAGCCAGCGACTGGAAAAATATAGCCAGTAAAATTTATGACAATTTAAACTGCCTTAAACTGGTCAAGTATAATTTGGCGGCTGACAAAACAAAACCAACCAACCCTATAGCGCTAAGTTCAGAACTGCTTAAAGACGACCTTGATAATTTTTACGATATGGAGTGTTTAGTCATTAAAAATAAGACCTTAAGCTTGGCCCAGTCTACAGTTATAGGCAACGTCTTTGGGCTAAAAAAACTGAATTGCCTGCCGATTACAGCTTGCATAAATTATAACGACGGTAAAAATACCGATATTCTGACGACTTCTAAAAAACAAGAAATCGATAGCGACATTGAATCCAGAATAAGCTATACCGACTACAAAAAAGTCACAGGAGAAATCGGCGTCTACGACTTAAAAACCAATTTAAGCAGTCAGCTTAAAGATTTCTTAGACATAAGGTAAAATTAAAATTTTTCGGCGACAACTTTACCCTGGGTGAATAACAGTAAATAATCGTGACCGCCAGCTTTAGAATCGGTACCAGACATATTAAACCCACCAAATGGCTGAACACCTACTAAAGCACCGGTACATTTGCGGTTCAAATAAAGATTGCCGACGTGAAAATTGTGTCTAGCGTATTCTAAATTATCACGACAATCCGTAAATACACCACCGGTCAAGCCAAATTCGGTATTATTGGCAATATCAATGGCGTGGGTAAAATTATCGGCTTTAATAATAGCTAGAACCGGACCAAAAATTTCTTCCTGGCTTATCCTGGCTGCTGGATCAACGTCAGCTATTACAGTTGGTTCAATAAAATAGCCACCATTAATGTCGAGCGTTTTGCCACCAGTCAAAACCTTGCCTTCTTTTTTGCCTATTTCAATGTATTCGAGTATGCTTTTGTACGCTGACTTAGAACTAACCGGGCCAAAATCGGTCGAAGCTAAACAGGCGTCGCCAACTTTTAAAGCTTTGGTTTTAGCGACGATTAATTTAACCAAATCATCATAGACGTCTTTGTGAATAATCGCTCTAGAACAAGCCGAGCATTTTTGACCTTGAAAGCCAAAGGCGCTAGCAACTATAGCTGTAGCAGCTTTTTCAAGGTCGGTTTTATTATCGACAACTATAGAATCTTTTCCACCCATTTCCAAAACCGTGCGCTTGATCCACTTTTGGTTTGGACTGACACCAGAAGCTAACGAATTTATTCTTAAGCCAACTTCTTTCGACCCGGTAAAGGCTATAACCCTGGTTAAATGGTGGGTTATCAAATTATCACCGACACTGGCTCCCGAACAAGGGACAAAATTTAATACGCCTGGTGGCAAATCTATACTGCGCGTCAATTCAAAAAATCTATAAGCTATCATCGGTGTTTCCGACGATGGCTTCAACACAACAGTATTACCGGCGACAATACTAGCTACCGTCATGCCAACCAAAATAGCCAAAGGAAAATTCCACGGCGGAATTACACAGACGACACCTAAAGGCTCGTACGTCAAGATATTTTCTTCACCAGGGTAGGCTGTTAGTGGCTGAGGGGCAGCTAATCTTTGCATTTCTCTGGCGTAAAATTCGCAAAAGTCTATGGCTTCAGCTACATCACCGTCAGCTTCAGCAAAATTTTTGCCAATTTCCAAACACAGATAAGCCGACAATTCATGGCGTTTTTCTTTCATCAG
>JAJYFO010000175.1 GCA_021785395.1 bacterium
GGCAGTCATATAGCTGCTAAAAAACAAAACAATTCTATAGATGGTTACATCATTACTCAAAACAGCCAAGAATATGGTCAACTATCGACGCTTTTTAGCCTTAAAGGTGTTAAATTTATCACTGATACTGCTGTTATAATCGTAAAGCCACCCGATTTTAACGTTAATATCATTAACACCAAAGAACATTTGATATTTACCGAAACAATAGCTAAGTACAATATCAAACGGAGTAACTACTATATCGACCAAAAAAATTCAAAAGTCAAATTTGAGGTCAAACCAGATGAAAAGCCCTATGATACCATAGATAATTTCAAGGTAAATAATTATAAATATTACAAAACCGAAATCAATGTAAGAAGAGTCAATATTTGTGACTTTAGTACGGTTAGACCACCCAATACTCCAGCCAAAATGATGGATGTCTGTAGCCAGCTAGCCTATTTACCAACCGGCTATGGTTTTCCGGTTAGGTATAGCAAATATGAATGGAATCATGGTAAACGAATTAAAAAATATTTACTAAATACCTATTCTATTAAACCAGCTAAAATTAATTTAAACGAATTTATAATTCCCAAAAATCTAACTAAAGTTGACAGTGAAATGGCAGTAGTTATGGGTTGTAAGCGTGTAGGCAAAAACGACAATTTAAAAGATTTGTTTAAAACCGACTATTAATATCTATAATAATCCATACATAAACATCTGCAATAAACGAATTTGACCAGAGCCAAAATTATATTCAAACAGTCCTGATACCATTAAACTTAAAGTTGCCAAAGCGATGCCAAGTTTAACACCATCAGCCTTTTGTCTAAAACAGGTTTTAAATATACTAAACATCAACCACAAATAAACAATTAAACCAATTATACCAAGCGTTGCTAGAATCTGAAGATAGTTTGAATGGGCGTGATGCAGATAGCTTTCATGATAAGGGACAAAAATCTGGGGGAAATAAATATGCGGAAAAAACCTTGGACCAATGCCATAAAGAGGGGATGTTAAAAATTTACTTAAAGCAATTAAATAAACTTTTAACCTAACCAAAACACTTACGTCATTTTGCCAGTGCCATAAACTAAAGAGTCTTAATCGCAAATTAGGTATGATTAGATTAATTGATATTGCTAAAATTATAAACATAAAAAGTCTAAGTTTGTTTTTATAGAACATAAAAATAAAAACTGCCGTAGCTACGCTAAACCCTATGATAGCACTTCTTTCGCAAGAGCACAGTAATCCCAGTAAACATATAGCACTTAATGCTATTATAATTATTTTTTTATCGAAAAATTTACCTAGTTTTGCATAGTTTTTGTTAAACAGTAACATAATTGCAAAACTTGCATAAATCTGCATCTCACCGGCAAAATTCATAGGTGTAGTATTAAGACCTGTCGCCTGTAAATATTTAAATTTGGTAAAATGCCAATCGAATAATTGTTGCATAATTCCGGCCAGAGCTGACATGCTGCCGCTAATTATAAGGCTAGTAAAGATAACTGATTTAATTGGTCGATAGCGGCGTATGACTATTAAAACATAAAACAATATAAGCATCGCTTTTAGACTAAAAAAGCTATATATGCCTTCTGAAATCCCGCCGTTAAGCCAGCCTGAAAAAAAATTGATTAAGCCAAAGGACAATATAGGATAGAATAGAGGATGTTTAGCCAGTGGCTTTAAGTATAATTTAAAATAAGAAAAATTAGTATTGGTTAGAGCGATTAAAATTTCTATTCCTATACCTATCCCTAAACAGACCCAGGCTATTGTAATTGGTAAAGCCAGACTAAAAGATAGCCCAACAAAAACAATACTTTGCCATTTTTTTAAAATCTTATTTAAAATTAGTAAATTTTTCACTTAGAAAAAACACTAAAGCCCATAATACTTTCAACATCGCTTAAGGTTTGCCTAGCAATTTTAGAGGCGGCCTTATTTCCGTGGTCGAGAATTTTTAAAACTTCGTCGGGTTTTTTTGCCAATTCGCTGCGTTTGTGGCGAATTTCACGAAAAGTATCATTTAGCACACCAGCCAATTGTTTTTTACAGTCCAAACAGCCGATTTTAGCCGATTCACATTCTTCTTTGACTTTGCCAAGTGAATTTTCATCGACCAGTATTTTATACAAGGGATAGGGTACCTCGCATAAGTCAGTGTGGCCGGGCTGATTTTTAGTCTGCCTGGTTCTATCGGTTATGGCCTTGGTAATTTTAGACACCGTATCTGCGTCGGTGTCAGCAATTTTGATATCGTTATCGAATGACTTACCCATTTTTTGCCCATCGACTCCTTTAATTAATGGGGTTTGGGTAAATTTTGGCATCGGTTCAGGGAAGTAATCGACTTTATACAGAGAATTAAACTTTCGGGCTACATCGCGGGCAAATTCTAAATGCGATTCCTGGTCTTTGCCAACTGGAACCAAATTTCCTTTAAACATTAAAATGTCAGCCGTCATTAAAACCGGATAACCGATTAGACCATAAGTTGCCCGCATCAAAGCCTGAGTCTCGTCTTTGGCCAGCATTTTAATCATATCTTTAAGCGTAGGTTCGCGCTCCACCCAATTTTGAGGGGTTATCATAGACAATAACAGGTGCAATACAGCTATCTCAGGAATCGCTGATTGTAAATAAACCGTGGCAATTTCCGGGTTTATACCTACCGACAACCAGTCTAACAATACTTCAAAGACGTTTTGCTTAATTTGGTGGCTTTCTTCATACTTAGTAGTTAGAGCGTGCCAATCAACGATCGAATAAAAACAATCGTATTCGCTTTGAAATTTAAGCCAATTTAACAATGTGCCATAGTAATGACCAATATGCAACATACCGGTTGGCCGCATGCCAGACATTACTCTTGTGTTATTTTTCACTTATACCAATATTATTAAACTTTCTTCTGGGCTTTTAAACGTTTCAATTTTCTGGACGTTTTGGCTTTTCTACGTACCCTTTTTTCTCTGGCGTTATATTTATGTGTCATAATTTCCTTTGAACTTACAAAAATCGATTTTTAACATATATATTCTACCTAAAATTACGAAGCAAATTTGGTAACTATATAAATTGATAAAATTATTAAAAATTAATTTTAATGTGTAATTAAACGATAAAAAGGGTATTTAGAATATAGATAATAAAAATTTAATTTTTTAGTTTTTAAGGTTTACTAGTAGTGTCGCAAAAAGCAAGTGAGGATTTATCGGACAACTGGTTGCTAGCAAGCGACCAGTTGTCCGATGACAATAATGTTCTTGACCCAGACGATGACGGTGACGCCGAAATAGAACCCGGAGAAGACCGGATAATAGCTGAAAATATTCTTGATCCAGGTTATACCGATGATTCAGTTAAACTTTACTTAAGAGAAATCGGTAAAGTCAAATTAATCAAACCCGATGAAGAAATTGAATTGGCCAGGTTAATTACCAAAGGCGACAAAAACGCCAAAAAAAGTCTAATTAAGGCTAATTTAAGGTTAGTTATTTCGGTGGCTAAAAAATACTTAAACCGTGGTCTATCATTCCAAGACCTAATTCAGGAAGGAAATTTAGGCTTGATTAGAGCCGCTGAAAAATTCGACCATACCAAAGGCTTTAAATTTAGTACCTACGCCACCTGGTGGATACGCCAAGCCATCAGTCGAGGTATAGCCGATAAATCAAGGACTATTAGGGTTCCTGTCCACATGGTCGAGTCGATAAATAAACTCAAACGTATGACTTCTAAATTATCGCAAGAGTTAGGACGTTTGCCTAATGAGTATGAGTTAGCCGCAGCTATGGACCTACCGGTTCATAAAATACTAGAAATTCAACAATCTGACCGTGAACCAGTTTCGATGGAAAACCAGCTCAACAGTGATGATGACAGTTTTTTAGGCGATACAATTGAAGACAACGAAGAACACCGCCCCGATATTTCTACCGCCGAAGGATTATTGCGAGAAGATGTCAACAAAATTTTAAACCAGTTAAATCCTCGCGAAAGGGATATTGTTTACTTGCGCTTTGGCCTAGAAGACGGCAGACCTCGTACACTTGAAGAAGTAGGCCGCTTATTCAATATTACCCGCGAAAGGGTTAGACAGATAGAGCATAAAGCATTTCGAAAATTGCGCCACCCTAGTCTGATTAACAAGTTATCGGGTTATTTAGATTAACGGTATATAGTTTTTTGTAAAGCAAAATGCTTTAAAATTGCAATGTTAACAATTAAATTAAGTATTATTAGACTTAATCGTAATTATTTTTTTGTATTTTCTCATGATTAAGCAGGCTATTAACGTTGAACTATTACTGGACCGGCTAAAAGCTGGCGACCGTAGTGAATTAAGGCGTTTATTAAACGAAGAACAGGCTTACGACGTAGCTCAATGCCTGTCAGAAATGAAAGAAGACGACAGGAATGCCTGTTTTCGCTTGCTAGACATTGAAAATGCCGGTACAGTTCTTTCCGAAATGGATGGTGACGTACAGTCTTCTATTCTGGCCAACGTAAATAGTTTCTTCCTTATCCCTATCGTGAGTAAAATGTCTCCAGACGACGCTGTTGACTTGTTAAACGCCCTGCCCAAGCAACAGGTACAGGAAATTATCAGCCAAATGTCTGACTCCAGCGTCAAGGAAAATATTGAGGAATTATTGAATTTTGACGTCCACACGGCTGGCGGGATTATGTCAACTTCTTTTTTCGCCATTGACCAAATGATGACGGCTAAAGACGCTTTATTCTATTTAAAACAGTCTTCTAGCCTAACGGAAGAAGATATTTACGACATTTATGTCGTAGACTCAGAACAAAAACTCGTCGGCTGGATAAGTTTAAAAGAACTATTAATGGTAAGCGAAAACAGCATTATTGCTAACGTAATGGACAAAGAAGTGATAAGCGTTTTAACCAGTGTCGACCAAGAAGAAGCGGCACAGATTATGAGTCGCTATGATATTTTAACTTTGGCTGTAGTCGACGAGGAAAGACATTTAAGGGGAATTATAACAGCCGATGACGTTTTTGACGTACTCCAAGAAGAAGCTACCGAAGATTTATTTCAATCCCAAGGTATTGCTCCATCCAAGGGGCAGACCAATAAAGCCTTAAAATTAAGCGTTCGCAAAGCCTTCAAAGCCAGACTGCCCTGGCTTTTGATAACGGCCGTCATTGAAACCGGGTCGGCCAGTATTATTAATCACTTCGATACAGTTATCCAACAAACCGTGGTGGCTGCGTCATTTATGCCATTGCTGTCGGGTGTTACCGGGTCGGTAGCCACACAAAGCACATGCATTGTAATTAGAGGCCTAAACGTTAACGAATTAAGCTTTAAATCGGCGTTTAAAAATATTTTCCACGAATTAAGGGTAGGCATGCTTTTAGGTTTGTGCTGTGGCCTGTTTGCAAGCCTAGCCAGCCTGGTTTTCCATAGCCAGTATCATAATCTAGGTATCATCGTTGGTTCGTCCTTATTTTTAACAATGAGTGTCGGCGTCTTAATTGGTACCATAATGCCCATATTTTTTGGCAAACTCGGCATGGCTGCTGCTGTCGTCGACGCTGATGCCGATCACTTGCGCCCCCATTTCGGTCAACTGGTTCAGGTCGTCGCGAAACGCACAGGCCTCCTGCGTGCAACCCGGCGTGTCATCCTTGGGATAAAAATACAGCACAAGATACTTGCCGCGAAAATCCTGCAACGCGTGTTGCAGGCCGTTCTG
>JAJYFO010000176.1 GCA_021785395.1 bacterium
CCAAACTAAGCAAAACAAATAAAGCTCATAAAAAATATCCTTATTTATTAAGGGGTGTTAAAGTTAAAAAACCTGACCAGGTCTGGTCTACAGATATAACCTATATACGCTGCAATTATGGATTGGTATAGCCGCTATATTTTATCATGGAGAATCTCAAATACGTTTACTTCAGAATTTTGTATTGACGCACTAGAAGACGCTTTTGATATCAATGGAGCCAAAATATTTAACACCGATCAAGGAAGCCAGTATACTAGCGATGATTTTATAGCAAAGCTAAAAGAGAAAAAAATCAAAATTAGCATGGATGGAAAGGGTTGTTACATAGATAATATATTTATAGAACGGTTTTGGAGATCAATTAAACAAGAGGATTTATTTTTAAAAGACTGATAATATCAATAAGTTAAAGAATGGAATAATGGCTTATATAAATTTTTATAATTTTGAAAGGCCGCATTCTTCCTTAAGCTATAGAACACCAGCTGAAATATATTATGGCAGAATTCAAAATAAATCTGCGGATTCCAAATTAATAATGGCAAATAAAATTCGCACTTGACTCGATGTGCTCATAAAAAAGTAGGGCGACGATACATTAAACGGCATAAAATTAAAAAACATGCCGCCACCCATAAAGATTTTAGCACATCGGTCAAGTGGGCTATCGCCCCACTACGCTGCGCTTGGCTAGCGCCCCCTTTGAAGGCTCAAAAAACATTTCCGGCATAATTTTCAACAAAAATAAGTATAGTAGACTTAAAAAAAAACTATACATTTTATATTTATATGATAGAATAAAAAAAGGTTTCTCTCAATAAGCTAATTTTCGTGTCTAACTTATTGGGTCCACATAACTCACCTGATTTTCAATAGAGCCAAATTTTTTTAATTGCTGTAGTAAGGCATTGTGTAAGTCGGATTCTTGATGATTATCGGGCAAATTAAGAAAGTCTAATATGTATATGTCTTTGAAAACGTTTAATGCGTTTGGGTGCGTTTGTGCAACTGTTGACGAAACTTTGGGTGGGTGAAGTACTGAACGCTCAAACAATGCGGTTTTAAATTGATGCTCCAGTTCGCGTTTACTCCATTGTTCACGAATCGCCATTCGTATATAAAATTCCCGTTCTTCAGGCCGTTTACTTTGGCTTAAAATTATAAGGTTATGAGTCCATGGCAATTGTCTCACCAGTGGTGAGACAATTGCATCACTACAATAGGCCTCGTAAAATTGACGCATCCTAAATAAATTTGGGCGAGTAAAACCACGTATACCAGGTTGAGTTTTAGATATATAGGAAGCTAGTTGTTCAACAATTCCTTCACCCCATTCAGATAAAGCTATTTTGCGACTAATAGTTTGGCCTATTTCCCAATAAAGTTCAATCAATGTTGTGTTAACTGCCTTATAAGCTTGTTCTCTGGACTTTTTTATGAGTTCAATCACTTCAGCGAATTGAGTTTCTGAAGTCATACCGTGAATCATAACCACATAGCCTCAAGCATTTCTCTGATTTTTTGCTCTGTCTCTTTAAGCTCCAAATCAATTTCTTCAAGCGATCTTAGTGGTTCAAAAACATAAAAATAGCGGTTAAAGGAAATTTCATAACCAATCTTGGTTTTATCATGATCTATCCAGGCATCTGGTACATGCGGTAGTACTTCTTTTTTAAAGTAGTCATTGATATTTTGATCTAAAGGAATATTTTCCGTATCTCTTAAGTTACAATCTGGTTGAGGTTTTCCTTTAAGCTTACCACTGCTGGCTAAAATAATATTACCAGCCTCATCACGAAGTGGGCGCTCCACCGTAATTGTAGAATAACCAAAAGCTGAATTGGAAAAAATTTTAGATATTGGAATTTGCTTAAGCTTGCAACCATCAGGTGCTAATGACAAGTGAGCAGATTTTGTTTTGTCTAAAACGAATACTTTTTGGTCTATTTCTTTACCGTTAACATCATAAATCATAGCTAAATTAGCTTCAACAAAATCACCAAAGAGCTTAGTTACAGTTGCAATATGATCATCATTCATTTCTTTACGTTTTTCGCCTAAATTTTTACGCATTTTTTGATTAAAAGAACTCGCATCAATAAGTTGAACTTTACCCCTTTTCAAAGATGGTTTACAATTAGTAAGGATCCAAACATAAGTAGCGATTCCGGTATTGTAAAACATATCATTAGATAACTTAATTATAGCTTCTAACAAATCATTTTCAATTAAATATCTGCGAATTTCACTTTCGCCACTACCAGCACCACCAGTAAAAAGAGGCGAACCATTTAGAACAATTCCAATTCGACTGCCACCATCATTTTCATGCCGAAGCTTAGAAGTCAGGTGCAATAAAAAAAAGCAAAGAGCCGTCTGTCACTCTTGGCAAACCCGGGCCAAATCTACCAGAAAAGCCTTTTCTTTCATGTTCGGAACGTATTTCTTTTTCTATTTTTTTCCAATCTACGCCAAAAGGTGGGTTAGAAAGCATATAATCAAATTTTTTATTAAAATGACCATCTTGAGACAAAGTATTTCCTGCTACTATATTTTCAACGTTTTGGTCTTTTATAAGCATGCCTGCCTTGCATATAGCATAAGATTCATCATTTAATTCCTGGCCAAACATAGTAAGCCTGGCATCAGGGTTTTTCTTTTCTAGATATTCACCAGCAATGGTTAACATACCACCAGTTCCAGCAGCTGGATCGTAGATACTTCTGACTATATTTGGCTTAGATAAGACGTCGTCGTCTTCAATAAAGAGCAAATTAACCATTAAGCGGATAACTTCCCTGGGTGTAAAATGTTCCCCAGCTGTCTCATTAGATATTTCAGCAAATTTACGAATTAATTCTTCAAAAATTAAACCCATTTGATTATTACTAACAAATTCTGGGTGTAGATCAATATTAGCAAATTTTTCTACAATTAAATAAAGTAAATTAGATTTAGCCAACTTGTCAATTATATTGTAGAATTGAAACCGTTCAAAAATATCTATAACTTCTGGTGAAAAAGCTTGAATATAAGCCATTAAATTGTGTTGAATATTAATAGGGTCGCCTGATAATTTTTTTAAATCAAATGGTGATTTATTATAAAATGAAAGCCCAAATTTATGTCGAATAAGGATATCTGGATTAGATTTGGTCTTATCATTTTTAGTAAACATGGCTAATACTGGCTCTTTAGTGTTTTCTAAAACGCAATCTAACCTACGTAAAACTGTAAAGGGTAAAATTACTTTTCCATAATCCGATTGTTTAAATTCACCTCTAAGTAAGTCGGCTATAGACCAGATAAAACTAGATAAAGATTGCTGATTCATTTTAAGGTTAGTGGTTAGCTGGCATAGGTATTATAATGCGTTAAATTATAATTTTATCATTTATATTCAAGGAATTATAGAAGTTTTATAACAGTATTTTACATAAAAACTTAGATAATTAAGTCGTAAGAGATTTAAAAATGATCAATAAAGTGAACTTTAGTTGTAAAAGTTCCACCGGTAGGGCGTGTGCAGGATGTAATATGAATGAAGATCTAAAACCTTCCTGGAATCACGCTATCTTTCACTGTTCCTAAGTGAAAGAAACCACCGGCTTAGCACCTAGCTATTAGTAAGCATTGATTTTACCTTAAGCAGGGCACGAAAAGTTTAAAACTAGCAGCTTAATCTGGTTAATGACAAAAAGAAAAGTAAACAGGGTGGCTAGTTTAATATTTTATGTATATTTAACGCCCTAATCTAAAATAAGTTGTAGTATTGTTTAAGTTAAAGAACTTTCTTAATTTCAATATTTAACACCCTAAATTGAAATAATGGAAAAAAACTAACAAGTTTCATAGATATTGGAGACCTTAAAGTATGGAAAAGCGAAAACAAGTCAAAAATTGCCTGGAAGTCTCAACCATTGATCTGGGCTGTGTGGACATGGTCGGAAAATAGGCGCTTGTGAACTAAAATGGCGCAAGTTAGACTAGCGAATTTATAATTTATTTTAAGAGTTTTAAAATGCCTGATTTAGATTACAGCAAAATTAGTATCACCGCTAAAGTAGTCGCTTACTACCGGCAATTTTCGGATATACCTTTTGCCAGTGATGTATCCGATTTCATCGGCGCCAGAGAAGCAATCGAGGAAATTACCAAAACATTGGCGTTTGAAAACGGCGAACAAAAAGAGATTTTTGCCGAAGAAATCAAAATCTATGCACCAATACTTGAAATGCGCTATAAAAGCGTTGTTGGACTAATTCAAAAAAGCGGTATAAATCAGATACTTGAACTGGCAAGCGGTTTTTCCTTACGGGGTCTGTCTATGGCCAAAAACAAAAATATTTCTTATGTAGAAACCGATTTATCCGGTATAAATGCTGAAAAGAATAGACTGCTTACGGTTTTACAAAAAAAATACGATATTGGCGATTTTGGCAACCATCACATAATTTCAGCCAACGCCCTAGACCGATCACAGCTCGAACAAGCAACTACAGTATTAAACCAGAAAAAACCAATTGCTATAGTCAACGAAGGATTAATCCCATACCTATCGACTAATGAATTATCTAACCTCGCCCAAAACATACGCTATGTAATTAGCCAATTTGCCGGTGGAACCTGGATAACACCAGATTTTACAACCACCAGCATGACTGCCGACGTGTCTGAATATATCGTAAAATTTAGGCAGGCGATTTCCGGCACCACGAATAGACAAATTTACCAAGACACTTTCGATTCAGAAGAATCGATCAAAAACTTTTTAAAAGGACACGGCTTTAATGCCCACTATTCTAGCCAGGTAGACGAGGCTAGCCCACTTATTTCGCCAAGTCGTGTCAACGTAAAACCTCAAGACCTAAACCACATCAAGGCACAGATGAAAATCTGGACAGCACTACCGACACGGTAATAGCCTTGTTAATGTTTAAGAATAAAATCTTTAATCTGTAAATGGGCAGCCTCTATGGAATTAAACTTTTTTCTATGCCCGTGCCCAGGTAGAATCCATTGAAATTTTATGTGGACCCAACTTATTGGACACAAAAAATAGCCCAACGCATTTGATCCATCTATACAAGTAATCTGATTTATCCATAAAACAAAATCGATTAAATTTAATTATAAAAAAAATTTATCAAGCAAAAATCACTTGTTTTATGAAAATCTGCGTATATATTATTAATATTAAGCATAAATCCATTAAACAAATGAGTGATTTAAACGACTTTCTCAAGCTTATTTTAAAAATAATCGTTGATAATATACCAGAAGAAGAGTATAGCGAGATTGAGGTATTAGAACTTAATATTTTTGAGGATGAAAAACATTTTAAAACCGGTTTGATGAATCTAACAACAGGTAATCTAGAAGATGCCTTAGAAGACTTTACTAAGGTTATCAAAATTAATCCACAGTTTGAATCTATTCACTATAACCGCGGCCTGGTTTTTCAAAAATCAAATAAACACAAAGAAGCCATCAAAGATTTCAATAAAGAGCTAGAAAGCAATATAAATAATTCCCAAACTTACTTAGCCAGAGGCACATCTCATTTTAAACTGGACAAAATATCTAGGGCGATTAAGGATTATGATAAGGCCATTAAACTCGACCCTGACTGCGAATCGGCTTATCATAATACCAGTGTTGTGTACATTAAACTTAAAAAATTTAAAAATACTATA
>JAJYFO010000028.1 GCA_021785395.1 bacterium
AGAAATTGGCAAGCTCGAAGGTGAAGCAGAATCCTTAATTAAACAGTTAAAGTTTAAATTCGGTTCTATCGACTCATTAACCGAAAGCAAAATCAAACAGGCCAATAATGACCAATTAGATAGATGGTTATTGAAAATATTAACAATTAATGAATTATCACAACTATTTGAAGAATAAATACGATATAAATAATTTGATTGATCATTTCGTCAATTAAATTATTTCGCATAAAAATTGTTAAGGAATCAATCGAATCTGCGAACTCATTAAGCACCATTATAAAGCACAAATCATTAGGCAAGTTTAACGCCTGAGCATATTTTATTAAAGGCTTTAATTATAGTATCAATAACTTCGTCTTGATTCAAATTATCTGTATTAACTACCATAGCGTCAATCGCTGGCTTTAATGGCGAAGCTAATCTTTCCATATCTTGCTTATCGCGCAGCTCAATCATAGCTTGTATTTTATCTATGTCAGCAGTATAACCTTGATTAATTAACTGCAAATACCTTCTCTGGGCTCGCACAAGCGAGCTAGCTTCTAAATAGATTTTTAGCTGAGCGTTGGGCATTACAACGGTGCCAATATCTCGGCCGTCCATAATGGTTGAATGTAATCCAGCTAAAATTTTTTGCTTTTCAACCAAAACAGACCGTACAAGTTTTTGAGCACTTATAGTTGATACCAGTTTATTTACAGAATCTTGTCTAATTGCCTGGGTTACATCTATATTATTGATATAAACTAACTCTTGGTTGTCCACCTGTTTAAATTCAATATTGGCTTTTGAAGTTAAATCATAAATTTTATCCAAATCAGCCAAATCAACCTTACTATTTATAACCAAATAGGTTATAGCCCGATACATGGCACCAGTATCTATATATTTAAAATTAAGGATTTGCGCTAGTTTCTTAGCCACAGTTGACTTACCAACACCAGCTGGACCATCTATAGCAATCTGCCAGATAATATTTTTATTTGCCATGGTGATTAGACGAGTTTTGATTTTTTACATGTTTATGGTAGGTTCTTTTCAATTTTAAAGGTTTTTTGTTAATGCTAGCGTTTTTATTTATGACCGTTATTTTTTTACTAACCGAACTAACTGTTGGTGTTTCATCACTTGGCTTGTTTAATGGGTCGCTTATCGCACCATTGGTAATAATACTTAAATTATGGCCAATAAAATTATTAGCTGTTGTATAAAAATTTTGGATATTTTCCCAGTAATAATAGGTAACTATACTTAGTACTGAAGCAATAGCTACGGTTGACAAAATTATTTTCAAATTTCGCTTTATATATAATTTATTTGGGTCAGTTTCTACTTTTCGCAATTTTGGATTGGCTAGATTCTGTTTTTTAGCAGCATGGTCAATTTCTGGATTCTGCCCTAAATTATCAAATGGATTATATTCGGCATCAAGATCATCTTCGTTAGCAATAACGGATTGTTGAATTTTAGAACTTTCAATTTCACTTTTGACGGCCGTTTCTATATTTTGAAATGGCTGTTCTGGATTAGCTAACACTTCTTCAAATATTTCACTTTCGTCATTTAACATTCTTAAGTCTGGCGGCAGATTAGGCATTATACTTACAACCTGAGCTAAATCAACATTCAGATTGGGAATCAAGGTAACATCGTCAAACATACCCACTTGTAAATACGCGAAATTTCCTTGCTGGACCGTCAATAACTTACGCAAGATTGAATACGGGCTTTCGTCACTAACTATGTTAACGACCTGTCTTATAACCTGCCCGTCGCTGAAAAAAATTCGACCATTATAACCGTCTTGAGTGTTGGTAAGCCTTAAAATTGTGGTACCGGCTATCTTTAAGCTTAAAATTTCAGCTAAAACTGTCTTTAAATCTTTACTCCCGCTTGATATCTCGCCACTAAAGACAATATCCACAATTAAACCTCAATCATATTACACAATAATTATATTTTATATTACTTTTTAACATATTAGCAAAAATATAAAAATAGTTAGCCCAAAATAGACTAACTATTTTTATACTAGACGTAAAAGTAAACTGAAATTATTTTAACAGTCTTGCTTCAACGGCTTGCCAGTCAATATTAGCAAAGAATGCTTCAACATATTTAGCTCTTTCGCTTGGCTTGTAATCAAGCAAAAATGCGTGTTCCCAGACATCCATTACTAACAGTGGGTTAAACCCAGCTATATTACCCTCTTCGTGTAAGGTAATCCAGTGGTTAGACAATGTTTTGGTATGTGGGTCTTGGTACAAAATAGCCCAGCCAACGCCTCTCATCGTACCAACTTTGGCAAAATCATTTTTCCAAACTTCAATACTAGAATACGTACCAGTTATGGCTTTACCAAGCGCCGACCCTTCGCTTAAACTCCCATTGCCATTAGCTTTAAGGTTGCCGAAATAATATTCGTGTAAACGCATGCCGTTGTATTCAAAACCATATCTGCGCTTGACTTCGCAATATTCGAGTGAACCAGACTTTTGGTTTTCGGTCAATTCGATAATTTTTTCGTTGAGCAAATTGGTGTTCTTAACGTAACCAGCGTATAAGCCCAAGTGAATTTCCAGAGTTTTGTCAGAAATACCATGCAAACCCTTTAAATGGGAAAAATCCAATTCAGGATATGGCTCGTACTTTAATTTAACTTGTAACATCTACTTTTTGCCTCCATAATTTATTAACACATTAGATTAACTCTATTTTCTTATGTAAAAGGCAAAAAACTAAATAGTTTAAGCTTTCATTTAACATGATTAGTTTAAATGCTTAAATTATGTTTTAATATTTAATTCATTAAGCGCTTCGCGGAATTTCAACCTGGCTCTTAGACAATAATTTAAGGCGATAATCGCCTGTTCACATTTTATTTTATTGTGACTTAACAATTGGTAACAATCTCTTACAACTTCAGTAGAGTAGTTGTCGAGTAAATTCGTTTTTTTGAGTATTTCAATTAATATATTTGTGTCTAAACAAGCCTGTTTAATGGCATCATGCATTTGATTGGGTGAAACCAACCCAGACAACTGAATAAACTGGTACAATGGCAAATTACTAAAGTCAGTTTGTGGCTTATTGCTATTGTCATTTTTATTTTCTGAACTGGCTAGCATTGATTGCGATACTCTAACCTCTTTAGTCAATTTATTAAGACCGTCAGCAACCGAAATGTTTTTATCTATGGCCAATTTTAGGGCCTTAAATAATAATTCCTCGTCAATGCCATCAGACCTTATTAAATTTTGTGCTTCTAAAGTCTTTTCTAAAGTTAAATTATCAATAAAACCCAATTTAACGAGCTCACTGCCGACGAGGTTCTGATTTATCAAGGACAACTCAAGACCTTCAAGAAAATTAACTTCTTCGATTAAATTAGCCTTTATTAAAATATCACCAAGTTTAAATGGGCTATTGGCAACTGGTTGATTACTTTTTTCATCTAAAACCTGGCTTAAAGGCAAATTTTGTTCATGGGCTTGGCGCAAAATAGCCAGAGCTTTATTCCACGTAATTTTGTTATCTTTAATCAAAAACTGAATCGCCAAACACTTAGACAAAGTAGCTACAGAGATTTTATTAGTGTTAATCAATACCCGACCGAAGGGTAAATTAGCCTGTGAACTTGTCTCCAAAGCTTTATCAACTTCATTTTTATGCAGTATTAGACTGGCGATAAGTAGTCTGGCTGTCGTTGGCAGGGTCGATTCAGGAATAGCTTGAGATATCCTAGCCGTTTGTTTCTGAAAAGCCTCATCTATGGTTAAATTATTTTTAAAAGCAAACTTTAAAAGCTTGACAACATGGTTGGGCGTCAACTTAAAACTGCTAGCTTTTTCCTGGGCATCAAGAGCTAATTTGAGCTCTTGTTCGGTTATAAACTCAGACATAAGCAGAACTTTACCGATTGGCAACTTGTTTACATGACTGATGTTCAAAGCCTTAGTTAAATCATCAGGTTTAAGTATATCAGCTGCAACTAATAAATTACCTAAAAGAAGTGTACTTTCATTCATTATAAAAAAACTATCTTTAGCAAAGTTAATTAATATTATTGTATACCTAAACTATAAAAATTTATTTTTTTTGTTAAAATTTTATGGATAGCTTGGCTTCATAATTTGGAGAGGTACCGAAGTGGTCATAACGGAGCCGCCTCGAAAGCGGATGGGCTAACGCCACGTGGGTTCGAATCCCACCCTCTCTGTTTTTTATTTTAAAAGGAGACATCAAACGTGAAAGCTGGAATAGTCGGTCTGGTTGGCTGTGGAAAAACAGTTATTTTTAACGCCATTACCGGTTTAAACGCTCCGGTTCATGCCTATTCTACTGGTAGTAAAAGTGAAACCAATATAGCCAGCGTAATTGTCAATGACGAAAGAGTTAATTTTTTATCCAATTTATATAAGCCTAAAAAAACGGTTTACGCCAATTTTGAATTGGTCGACGTTACTATGCCCGGCAAAGAGCTAGGTGCTAAGGATAACAGCAAAAGCGAACTTTTAAACAGCTTGCGCCAGTGTGATGCATTGATTCATGTAATTAACTGTTTTGAAGAAAAAAATGGCGACGATTACCTTAATGCTTTTAAAGATATCGAAACGGAGATGATTTTGAGCGATCTATCGACAGTCGATAAACGACTTACCAAATTGACCAATGACGTTAAAAGAGCTCAGGGTAATGAAAAGAGCCAACTCATCAATGAACAGGAATTGCTACAGAGGTTTTATAGTCATCTAGAAGAAGAAAAACCAATCCGTAACCTAGAACTGAGCAACGAAGAATTAAAAATCATTAAAGGCTATACTTTTTTATCGGAAAAAAAAATGTTAGTTGTAGCTAATATCGGTGAAAAAGATTTAAACGCCGAAAACAACCCCAAGCTGGCCAAACTTAAGGCATTCCTGGCTAGCAATAATATTCCGTATGTGGAATTTTGCGGACAAATTGAAATGGAATTAAAACAATTACCACCATCCGACAAACAGGAGTTGATGGAATCACTAGGTATTAAAGAAGAAATTACCGATAAGCTTATTGAAAAATGCTACAAATTGCTTAATCTAATTTCGTTTTTTACCGTCGGCGAAGACGAAGTTAAAGCCTGGACGATTCCTAATAATTCGGTGGCTACCGAGGCAGCCCGCAAAATCCATTCTGATATAGCCCGTGGGTTTATAAGAGCTGAAGTCATCCATTTTAGCGACCTTGTTAAATTTGGACACTGGAATCTTGCCAAAGAAAACGGGGCTCTTAAGCTTGAGGGTAAAGAATACCTTATGCGCGACGGTGATTGCGTAAACTTTCGCTATAATGTCTAAAAATAACCGACAACCAACAAAAAAAGCGTTGCTATTCTTTTGCTTTAACCGACATTAATTATCCAACCCAAAAGACAAAGTGGTTTAAAGACAAATTCAACCAGCCCAATACCTTAATGAGTAGATGGCTTTGGACTAGCTAGCTTTGAGCCGGAGTAGCAGTAGCGCTAGCTTCTTCAGCAGTAGCTTTGACCTTGGACGAAACGGCTTTGACGACAACTTCATCGCCAGGATTCAAAATTTTAACATAATTGGGAATGACTAAATCTTTGAAATGTATTGCGTCGTCAACTTTTTCCAATCGGCTTAAGTCAACTTCCAAAAAGTCTGGTATCTGACCAGGCAAACATTCAATTTCAACTTCCTGAAACAATTCTAACAACTGACCGCCAGCTTTAACGGCCGGAGCCAGCCCCGAGAACCTAAGACCCACGTTGACTTTAACCAATTTATTCATGTCAACTTTATAAAACTGTATATTCAAAATTTCATTTTTAATTATTTTACGTTCAATCGACCTAATCAAGACATTCACCTTAGTCTTGTCATCCAAGTCCAATTCCAACACGTGCGCTAAACTGCCGTGCGGCAAACCTGACAACTCTTTACGGCAGACCTGCAAAGATTGGCTGGGACTATTTGGACCATACAAAGTAGCCGGAATAAAACCATCACGCCTGAGCATGCGGGGGTTCTTGTTTTCTCTAGTTTTGGCTTTTAATACATGTTTTTCCATTTTTCTTTACCTTATAAATAAAATTAATTGAAACACTGGGGCGCAAGGACTCGAACCTCGGAATGGGTGGATCAAAACCACCTGCCTTACCACTTGGCTACGCCCCAGCAAATGGCATTAGATTTAATTTTAGTAAGGATTAGCCTAAAATGTCAACTTATTTATAGATATTTAACAGGTTGCAATTATATATTTAAATATATTAATCAGAAAAGTCTTCTCGTAAAGAGGATAGAAACAAATAGTAAAAAAACTATGTAAACAGTTTGTCCTATTATCATTCACCATTAAACACCTCATGAAAGATTTCAAGTCCATTTAAGTGATTTTAATGGTGAGATTTAAGCAAACAATTTAAGGATTAAAAACCAGTCCAATAATAAAGTAATAATACCGTAATATAAACAACTTTAAGATTCAATTAATTTACAAGCTTGAATAAAATATAATATTTTTTTTCGAACATAATCACTATAAATCAAATTAGCTTGAAGTCCATAAACTCCGTCGAGAAAACCGAGTCTAATTATAAATCGAAAAAACAAAGTCCAAATTGGGTGAATAAAATAATCTATGTAAAAGAGAAAATAATGGTAATATTGTGGTTTTTTGAACTTGGCATAAAATTTTTCTTTATTATATTCGGCAGCTAATACAGCGTATTTTTCATGGTTTTCCTTAAAATCGTTTAAAGAAGTGTAGGCATAATGATTCAAAGGATTTTTCAAAAATTTAATATGACCGTTTATTTTAATAGATTCGTGTACTAGCCTATCATTAAATTTTCCTAAACCTCGCTTGAATAACCTTAATTGATAATCAGGATAGAAGCCACCAAATTTTAACGGTTTATCGTCTATAAACAACAAACGAGCTATTTTATAACCATCAGCCAAACTTTCTATTGGTTGAGAAAGTAAAACTTTAATTTCTTCCACAAGTTCATTACTCATGATTTCATCGGCGTCCAAGCTCAGTACCAGGTCCCCACTTGTTTTGTCTATACACATGTTTTTCTGCTGGCTAAAACCAAGCCAGTCCTGATGATAGCATTTAGCTCCAAGGTTCTTGGCTAAGTTAATCGTGCCGTCTGTCGACCCCGAATCAAGTACAATTACTTCTGATGCTACAGACTTAACGCTTAATATTGTTTTTTCAATTATTCTTGACTCATTTAAGGTAATGATAGCAACCGATAAGGACAACATGTTAACGCTTAATCAAACGAATTACATTTTCTTTATAATCGATAATATACTCCCAGCCATCGCCAAAAACCCTTTGCCCTAGAAGTGGATAATCCATTTTAGACTGGCTAGCCACACCAACCGGGACATCATACAATTCAATTGGGCCAAATTTTAAGCGGCTAATTTTAACTTCATAGGTCATAGTTTGACCGGCAACTCCAGCCGAATAGGATACTGGGGCATCGTTTGGTATTTCAATATGACACGCCTGAGCCTGCTGTTTAGAAAAACTTATGTTTGTAGCACCGGTGTCAAAATACATAGGTATCATGATACCATTTACACTTACATTAACAACAATGTTATTGCCAACCCTTTTAAAAGGAACAGCGTTACCTAATGTATATTTAACGCCTATCTTAGTCAATTTTATAATATTAGCGCTATTATCGACAGACACCTGATAACCTTTCCAGAAATTCTGACCTAAAAGCGGTCCTGGCAAATCCGGTGAATCGATAACCGATATCGGGAAATTATGACGCTCCATATTTCCAACCCTTAAAGTTATCTTCATCGTCCAAGTAGCCAAACTACTCTTTGAACCAACACCACTTACTTGTATACCATTGGGCGGACCAGACGGAGGTGCCACACCAATTTGTTCAAGCTGAGTTCTGCTTATGCAACAGCATTCAGCACCAGAATCAAAGAAAAAATTAATTGGATGATTATTTACTAAGGCGCCAACGGTAAGCAAATTACTTCCACCTTTCTGGAATTCAATTTTCACCTCATTGGGAGTATTGTCACCAGGATCAGCCTCAAGGCTGCGAATATCATGCGAGTCATATACTTGTGCTTTGGTTTGTATTTGGGCTGGTGATCTAGAACCATTATTAGGCAGGCAATTCAAATAGCTTTTAACGTATTGAGTGGAGCTGGCATTAGTGGTACTAGTATTAGTACTAGTATTCTTACCGGCTAGTCTACTCACAATACCTGGTGGTAATTTACCAGAAGCCTGTAAGCTTTTTAACTGGTTATTTAAATTGGCACTGTTAGCGCCAGAGTTTGGATTTTTGACAGAATTTATGAAATCGGGTGTTAATTTCCCTTTAGCTTTTAACTCTTTAATTTGTTTGCCTAAAGTCATCATAGCAGCTTTAGCCTGACGCCCCTGAGGTTCATTAGGAGCCAGCATAGCCAGCTTAAGATAAGCCTGGGCAGCGTTTTTATATTCGTGATTTTGCTGATAAGCCAAAGCCAAATAATACATGGCGTTATAATTATGATTATCTAGGCCTATGGCATTTTTAAAATATTGAATAGCTGTAACATAATTACGAGAGTTATAGCTTTTAACACCATATGCATAATATTCATTGCTGTTTGGGGTTGACCAAGCCACACCAGGCAACATAAAAACGATGAACAAAGCGTAATACCAAACACTTCTTGTATAATTTTTAGTCATAACAAAATTCACCATATTTACACTAAGTAGTGAGCTAAACCAAATCATTGATTATCGCATCAGCAATAATATTCTTTTGCATTTCAGTTGTTTCAAGTATTAACTCAAGCACTTTAGCGTCACGATAAAGTTTTTCCATTACGTTACTTTTAATTATACCATTTATCCCCATAATGCCAACAGCCTCAGCCGAATAATTTCGCGCCGCTAGGCCAGCAAATGACTTAGCCATGGCCGCGTATAATCTAGTTTTAGCATCATTAGTATCCAAAGCCCAACTAGCTCTATACGCAAGCATTTTGGCTGCTGACAAATTTATATCAACGTCGGCCAGCTTGAATTGGATACCCTGAAAAGAACTGATTGATTTCCCAAATTGCTGACGCTCCTTGGCAAAAGAACAGGCTCGACTAAGACATGTTTCCATGAGACCAACGCTAATAGCTGAAATTAAAACCTTACCTAAGTCAAAAAGATGATTTAAAACAGAATTAAAATTAGACTCAAACTTAAATATATTAGCCTCGTCGACTGGATAATTATCAAATATCAAATCGCCGAAATTTATCGTATCTAAACCTAAAAGGGAAACTTTTGGAGATTGTCTTACTTTATCAAATTCATTGGAAGCATCGACCAAAACGAATGTATTATCATGCGTTAAAACCAAATATAAATTGGCCAAATTATAGTTTGCAACCAAAGTTTTATGACCAGTTAAGCTATTTTGATTGATCGAACTTAAAATATTAGTCAAATCGCTACCCGCTTGTGCTTCATGAAAGGCATAAGTAGCCAGCATTTTTCCTTCTACAAGGTTTGGATAATATCTATTGAAAACAGTAGAATCTGTATATTTGGCAATAAATTCAATGACGATCTGCTGGCAAATTAAAGCATAGGCTAAGGCAGGGTCAAAGCTAGACACAGCCTGGGTTAAAATACTTAAACGGGTATAATAGTTTTCAGGTTCTTGTTTAAATTCCTTGATAAGGGATTTCTCAAACAGACTTCTGTAAAAATCCCCAAAAGAAATTACATTGTCACAAGGTTTTTGATTTACCAATTCTTGGACAAATTTAACACAATTTTGTTGGTATTCAATCAACTCTTCGTTAAAACAAGTGTACATAGTCAAAACATCCTAAAACGCCAAATCATATTAAATATACACTATTCCGGAGAGAGAAAAGGTTAAAAATATATGAAAAATTAGTTTTAATTTAATTTACCGCTGGCAGTTGTCAAAGCCTGCAATTCACCAAGGCGTTTAAAGCAGATTTCAATCACACGACCGGTAATATTGTCAGCATCGTCAAATTCATTGAGCCAAAATCTAAGCCGCACATTTATATGGTCGGTATTGACAACCTCGATAGAAGCCTCTGGCTTAGGGTCGCTTTGAACCCCCGTAATTTCGAGCGCTGACGACTCTAAAACGGGAATAATACGACTCAAATTAGCCTGTAAGTTTATAGGAAAGTTTATAGTTTTAGCATGGCTAGTAGAAGGCAAGTTAAAATTTACCAATGTACTGGTTGTAAACTGTTCGTTGGGAATAACAACGTAGTTAAAGTCGAGGTTGCGAATTTTGGTTATCCGCCAGCCTATTTCCATTACCTGCCCAATATGATTATGCCCATTGAGGCCATTGAACATGATCCAGTCACCGATTCTAAACGGCTTAGACAGGCTAATCGTAAGCCCAGCAAACAAATTACGAAAAGTATCCTGTAGTGACAAACCCACAATGGCAGTAAACACGGTAGAAGTAGCTAGTAACGGCCAAACATTTATACCCAATAGCCAATCCATAAACAATAATGAAAAAACCAGGTATAAAATACCCAACAAAATAAAACTAATTACATTAGGCAACACGGTGCCTCGACGTATCGGCAAATACCAACCAAAGAAAAATTCATTGAATAACTGGATCGAAAAATGCACAATCATTATAGCCAGACTAAAATCAACTAGATTTTCGATAATATTACCGTATTTACCGGGAATAAGGTCGGTAAAAGGCGATATAGCAATTAATACTATTATTGATTTTAAGGGTACGATTAATTTATTGGCTACGCGACGCCTTAATTCAGGTTCCTGAATTAAAAAATGCATTTTTCTGAACAAAAACTTAAGTATTCTAGACGAATTTAAAAATACAAATAACCACACCCATAAACACCAAAAAGCTAGTGAATGCTCACTGTTTATAGCTGCGTTGACTAAAATATTCTTAAGAAAAATTAACTTATCGTACATATAATTCATTTTACAGCATTATTGGTATAAATTATGTGATTATCTGCTAAATTAAATGTATTATTAACTAAAGACATCGTGATTCTATGAAATACATCCTAAACAAAATAATAAGCAAGTTTCAATCCCTGTCGCTTTTGCAAGAGGCGGCCGATTTAAACATTGACAATTTTGAATTGGAGCACTGGCTATTTTACAACAATTTATCTGGGTCTTTTGACGATAATAAAAACAAAAAAATTAAAAACCTAAAACAAGACATTATCGATGGCTTTCAATTCAAAAGTCAATTAAGCCTTTCCATAGCCCTTAAAGTTCACCCATTGCCATACGCCAAAATTCTGCTAGATGTTTTTAAGTATATTAGCCAAAACTTTCCCGATTACAAAAATTTATTATTACCTACCGATATAGAAAGTTTACCCCAAAACTGTTTATTTACAAATGAAGACTGGATGGTCAGAGCCAACCTGGTCAATATTTTAAGCTCATTAAACATAGTTGAAAGCGTTCCATTCATTAAAATTATTCTACACAAAGCCTTTGAAAACATCCAACCAGATTTTCTTTATGCCGCCAATGCTCTGGCCAACTTGAGCCCAGCTGAAGCTTTAAAAGTATTACCACAATATTTAAATAGCCACAATATTTGGCTTAAAACAGATGCGGCATACGCTTTAAGCAATATTAATAACTCTCGCGACATTTTGTTGAAAACAGTTTTAGCTAACTCATCTATCAACGATTATTTAAGCGAAATTATTGCTAATAAAAATAAAATTGAGGAATTACTAGCCCTCGAAAACACCGACCTATTTGCTTGCGCTTGCGAAATTGTTTATCAGTTAAGGAAAATCGCCAATTCTGACATGCGGCTTAAACTTAACAATAATCAGTATAATTTTGTCGAATTGACCAATATTATTTCGCAGAAAATTCGGAACAAGACTTCAGTGGTATCATTATGGGCTTTATTTAATTTATTTGAAGCCAATTCAATTAGTTATAATATTTTCGATATTATTCCCAAAGATAAGCTCTTTGACTTAATAAGTGTCGAAATAAATCGTGCTTCAAATGAAACTTCCGAATTAAATTTTAACCATTTAAAGTTAAAGCGGTCAATAAATTTAATCGAGAAATATAAATTCAAAGAATTTAGAGATGATTTGTTAAAGAAACTAGATTTACAATACTTATTTTGCGAGGACGTTATTCAAGCCCTAGCCAGCTTAGACGAGTTTAATGAATTATATAATTTTAGTCGAAAAATAATTGACACCGGTAAACGTTATACAGGCACTAAATTAGTTAACGATATAGTTGAGTCTGACCACCAGTTTTACAAGATATACAGCTCATTAATACGTGTTTTTGCCTGGTCTAAAGATAAAACTCATCTTGAATTTCTATGCCTATCACTTAATGATTATGCCCCTAATATTCGAAAAATCACGCTTGAATCATTAGTCACTTTTGTAGATACAAATAATTTACACAATGAAAACTTATTTAACCAAGCCGTTACTGGTAGTCTTAATGACCCATGCTACCACGTTAATATACTGGGCATACAGGCAAGTCACAAGTTTAAACATACCCAGAATATAGATTTAATAATCAATCATCTTAAATCACCGCAACGCAGCGTAAGAGAAGAAAGTTGTCTAGTATTAAATGAATGGAGCAAAACAGGTCTTAGTAAAGAAATAACTATTAAAATAAAAAATAGAATTGCTTTTGAGTACAATTTTACCAATCGCAGCTGGCTTAATAAGGCTCTCGAGCAATTAGAAAATAATAATGGTAAAAAAATCAAATGAAACAAATTTTACTGCGACTACTAATCAAAGCCCTAACAATATATTATTTATTTCCCAAAATTCACAATATTGTTATACACGGCAATTTTTTTACGGCTATTATTTTAGCCATATTATTTACTTTTACTTTATGGTTAGTTGAAACTGCGATAGTCTTTGCGTCAACCCTTATGACGCTTTACACGCTTGGCTTAGCCTTGCTTTTGTTAATACCACTATGGCTGATTGGATTCTGGCTCATACCAGTATTCGCTTTGAAATTGGTCAGTCATTATTTCCCTGAATACATTCAAATAATCGGCTGGATACCGGCAATTTATGCCAGCCTACTATTAATGGCGGTAAGTTTGTTGACCGGTTCTTTAAAAATAGTAATAAGTTGTTGCAAGAGGTAATATTTTCTACTTAAAACAAATTGATGGACAATAAGATAAGCTATTTAGATTATTTAAGCGTTTTTTTGAAAATTCATAAAATACCCGTTGTTCGCAAGGTCTGGGGATTGGTAATTATTGTTACTATCTACAGCTTTTTGGTCGACTGGTTTGAAACAGCCAATATAAATACCACTTACATATTAAGAGCCAGCTCAACTTTATATGGCAGTTTAATCATGGGTTTATTATTGGTATTCAGAACCAATTCGGCTTATGAGCGCTGGTGGGAAGGCAGGAAATTATGGGGTCAACTGGTAAACGAAATAAGAATTATAAGTATCAATATTTTGACCTTTCTTGACTTAAATAAAAATGACTATCAAGAATTTTTTTATATTTTGACAGGTTTTAGCGTGTCATTAAAAGAGCATTTACGCAACGGTATAAAGCTCAATTCGTTAAGTGGCTTTGAGTCAGTATCTGATGAGCCTTATAATATACCGTTGTATTTAATCGATAGATTGCGACAAAAAATTTATACGGCAAAATTCAACTCTGGGTATAAAGACGGTCTGCTTATTATATTTGACAATCATTTAACGGCTTTAACCAATATTTTAGGGTCCTGTGAAAGGATTAAAAATACCCCTATAGCTCCATCTTATCGAGCCTTATTAAGGCATGGTATTGCTTTAAACTTACTGGGTCTACCGTGGTATCTATCGCCAAGCTTTCATATATGGAGTCTGCCGATTGTTATAGTATCAAGTTACTTTATGCTAGGCATTGAATTAGTAGCCGAAGACGTCGAGCAGCCATTTACTCTAAGTGGTGATGGTTTACCTTTGGACAATATCTGTGAAGTTATTAAAAAATCTCTAGAACAACTTTTAAAATTTTCCTAAACTTAAACAAGACTAATTCATCCTGCCTATCAGCCCTTTATACCTAAAATTAAAATTTTGAAGTACCTCGATAAAATAACCCTTGAGAAACCAGTTATAAGACTCAATATGATATAGATGAAGATGACTATCGTTGTAAATAAAAACATATGTGCCTGTCGAGATTCGAACTCGAGACCTTCGGCTTCGGAGACCAACGCTCTATCCAGCTGAGCTACAGGCACTAATCGATTAACTTATTATACATTAAATTGCTGCAAGTAAACCACACTAACCAATCATCTAAACTTTCAAATTTAACCAAATGCTTGTTTAAATTCAACGTTTAGCCTAGAATCTTCATGATTTTCAATGGCGCAATCTTAACACAGCTAATTCTTTCAGGTCTGGTTGACCATTTCTTCCAGAGCATTGTAGTTATGGATAGTTACCCGTTTACCCTCAATGTTAATAAAATTGCTAGACCTCATTCTATTTAATATTTGCGTAACGGTTACCCTTGACGACCCGACCAAATCAGCTATTTCTTGATGCGTAATAGGAAATTCGACTTTAATTCCATTAGGCGTTACCTTGCCGTAGGTTTCAGCCAAGCTTAAAATTAAGCGAGCGACACGGCTTGGAACCTGCCTGAATACCAAATCTTCGATACGGGACTGGGCTTGTTTAAGGCGGTTAGCAAAATTCTGGAGTAAGCTTATACCGAATTCAGGGTTTTCTTTTATAAGCTTGCGAAAAACTTCTTTATTTATGGCATAAAGCCTGCAATCCTCTATACATTCAGCCTGAGAATCGTGCTCGCTTATTTGCCAGGCAGCGTCACTTATAACGTCAGCCGGACCAAGTATGGCCAAAATCAATGATTTACCTTCTGGCGACGTTTTACTAATACGGACACGCCCCGTTTCAATAAAATAAATTAATTGCGAAGGACTACCAGGTGTGAACAACAAGTGGTGCTTGGGGTAGTCAAGCTCTTCAAAAACATTCTGCAAGCGTGAAAAGTCACTAGGCGAAAAGGATTCAAATATCTCATTTTCTCTTATCTTGACAAATCTACTGGTCGTTTTCATCGGCATCACATTAATTTATTTTAATTTTATGAAAATTTTAGAACTTTTTTATGTTTTTTTGAGACTTATTATACAGAGCTCAAAATTTTGGTCTAGAAATAATTCAACTTAATTTTTATATACCCAAGTTAAAAGCTTTAAAACTACAAAACAGAGGCGACTTTTTGACTTAACGCACGATCGCTTATACAGCAAATATACACTAATCGACCAAGACTTATACAGTACAAGTACTATAAAAACAAAGAATTTAAGCATATAATGAGCCTTATGATATTTTTGTGGTTTTACTAAAACTACCTATAATTTAAAAGGAGAACGAATATGGTTGTGGCAACAAAAGATAATACAGCACAAGACAAGTCAAATAAATCGAATAAAAACAATTCCAATCAAGATGCAAATGCCGATAAAGCGGTTCAACCGCAAGCCAGCCCAGAACGCCTAAAAGCCTTAGGCATGGCTTTGGATTCTATTAAAAAGCAATACGGCGACGGTTCAATCATGAAATTAGGTGACGCCAGGCAGCATCAAATAGAAGCCGTGTCAACCGGAGCGCTATCGCTTGACGTAGCTTTAGGCGTTGGCGGACTGCCCAGAGGACGCGTCATTGAAATTTACGGTCCAGAGTCATCGGGCAAAACCACTTTAGCCCAACACGTAGCTGCCCAAGTGCAAAAACTGGGTGGAATTGCCGCTATAGTCGACGCCGAACACGCAATGGACCCAGAATACGCAAGGGCTCTGGGCGTTAACGTCGATGAATTACTTATATCGCAGCCCGATACTGGTGAACAGGCTCTAGAAATTACCGAGCAATTAGTTCGTTCTGGCGCCGTTGACCTGGTAATTATAGACTCAGTGGCAGCACTTGTACCCAAAGCCGAAATAGAAGGCGAGATGGGCGATAGTTTGCCGGGTTTACAAGCTAGATTAATGAGCCAGGCGCTGCGAAAACTGACCGCTGTAGTCAATAAAACGCGTACAATTGTCATTTTTATCAATCAATTGAGGCAAAAAATAGGCGTTATGTACGGGAACCCTGAAACGACAACCGGGGGTAATGCCTTAAAATTCTATGCGTCAGTGCGTCTGGACATCCGGAAAACCGAAACATTGAAAAAAGATACAGTCGAATACGGCAATCGGGTCAAGGTAAAAGTCGTTAAAAACAAAGTCGCCCCTCCATTTCGGGTGGCTGAATTCGATATAATTTACGGTAAAGGAATTAATTCTATCGGATGTTTACTTGACGTTGCGTCTGACTTAGAAGTCGTTAAAAAAGCTGGTGCCTGGTTCGCCTACAAAGATGAGAGAATAGGACAGGGGCGTGAAGCAGCCCGTCAATTTTTAGAAAATAATCCTAAAATATTGAAAGAAATAGACGGTCGGGTTCGCGATTTATTGACCAAGCCAAACGTTAAGCCCGTTACGCCAGCTAGCGAATAAAGCCCAGCTATAGTTCAAATTCAAAATTATAAAAGGGCAGATTAACACTCAAAATATTAATTTGCCCTTGTGGCATCAACAATTACTTAAGCTATTTTTGGCTAGAATAAAACTGCCAAACTCTTAAAAAGTATCCATGACCGTGCAAGCAGCGATAATAGAATCTTTTAAAATATACGATAGATATTTTCAAAACAAATATTTATCGTATATTTTATTTTTTTTTACCGGGCTTTTAGCTGGGGCTAGCGCACCGGGTATCAGAATTGGTGAATTGGGCTTTGGTTTTTTAATCTGGGTTTGTTTAACACCCTATTTTGCGCTAATTTTTACAGGTTTCAAGAAAGCTGCCGGTTTAGGTTTCATATTTGCCTGTGGCTATAATTTGGTCTATTTAAACTGGTACCTTGGCCTGTATTCTTTAAGCTGGCTTGGTATTGACCAATCTTTCAGCAATGCAATTCCGGTTATCGGTTTACTGTTTGAAGTGATTCATCAAAGCTTAATAATGACGATAGCCCTAATTTTATCTAAACTAAGCCTTAAGCTAAACAATAAATTGAATGAGCTATATCTCATAGTAGTACCTGTCGTTTTTACTAGCATCTATAATTTACTGAATAGTTATAATTTTTTAGGCGTTCCCTGGACAGCTTTTGAATATACACAATACCAGAGCCAATTAACGATTCTACCGGTTAAATTATTCAGCGGCAAGGCGCTTATGGGTTTGATTATTTTTGCTAACCTAGGTCTGGCGGGTTTAATTAAAAATTTTTACTTGGAATTTCAACAAAACGGTGATTGCTTAAGTAAAGGGTTAAATAAGGAAAACTTACGTTTAACCTACTTCATATTGGGTGGAGTCATTCTTTGGCATATAATAGGTTGTTATGAACTCACCTTTAACGACTTAGATAATTACAAAGAAGTAGTAAATATTGCCATAATCCAGCCCAATTTAAGCGTTGAAGAGCGATACCAGGAAAGAATTCCGTTTACAACAATTTTTACAACGAACATAAAACTCATCAACCAGTGTCGAAATGCGCTGGTGATATTGCCCGAAAATGCTACGCCGACCAATTTGTTTCTTAACAAGGCTATTTCAATAGCCTATAAATTACTCTGTTATAAAAATAACTTAAAAATTGTAACAGGGGCTTTATTTAAAGACCAGGTAAACCATAAAATCTTTAATAGCGCCTATAGTATTGACAACACCGGGTTAAACGGCCAAATTTATCACAAACGTTACCTCGTTCCTTTTGGCGAATTTAACCCAGATTTTGTTAATTGGCTGCCCAAACCGCTCCAGGAAATCACTACCACACCAGCTGGAGCCGATTTTTCCCGCGGGCAGATGTCAACAAGCCTATCTCTTGGCAAAATAAAGGTTACTGTGTTAATATGCTTTGAGATATTGTACTCAGAATTGACTCAAAATTTTAGAGATTGTCCAATAATAGTAAGTTTAAGCGATTTATCCTGGTTTCATAACTCTATAATTGGTGAACAAATGTTATCTTTTGCTTGTATAAGAGCCGTCGAAAATTATAAATACGTCATATTTGCTGCCAATACGGGGCCATCAGCCATAATTTCCCCAACTGGCAAAATTTTGGCCAAAACTGCCATTAATCAAAGATTAATCATCCAGCAAAGTATACGCGTTAAAAAGGACTAGAAATGCTTAAAAAAATATTTGTATTATTAATTTTGATTAATTTAAACGCCTCATTATTGGCCAACGAATTAATAGGGGCGAATTTGAACAATATTAGTATAAGTAACCTGAGTCAAGCGGTAAACACTACCAAAGAAAAATTGGATGACCCTAGACTTAAGAATCAGATTGTTAAAGCTACCGTGACAGTTAATATTAAGGCTCCGGTGGATAAAGTTTGGAGCATCTTAACAGATTTTAAAAATTACCCTGACATTTTTACGAAAATTGAGTCGTGTAATATTCTTAGACAAAAAAATAATTTAGTCTATATTGAAAGTTTTTTAAAACCCCAAATGTTTGTCAAACAGACTTGCCAGCATACCATCAATGATTTATCCAGTGGGCCAAATAAATTGTCTTGGTATATGCTAGACGGTAATTTTCAGTACATGGAAGGTAGTTGGAAACTCATTGCCAAAAACAACGGTAAAATCTGCCAGGCTTACTATACAATTAAAACAATCCCCGGGTCAGTTATACCTAAAAGTCTAGTTAACGTCGCTTTAAACATGGTTCAGCATGAAGTGGTCAATTCCTTAAAAGACGCCTGTGAAAAAGTCAATTAAATCACAAAGTACGCGATCTAGTAAAGTAAATTATGCGCTAACTTACGTATAGAACTCAATTTGTCTTGATTTAAACCTATAATCAGTTGTTTATTGAGCTAGTTGCTGAATTTACTAGCGCCATTTAATTCAACGGTAATTACACATTGGTTATTAGCTGTCTCGATTTTTTTAATGCGACCCATGCCAACTTCACCAGGTTTATCTGAATTGGCCGTCATTCCTTCACCCATCTGAGCCAGTTTAATGTAATCATCGTCAAGGTTAGTTTTATTAAAGGCATTTCCGTCAATACTAATAGTAATTTGAGCCAGGCCATCGATAAATTTCGGTTTTTGAGTTATCTTGCCGGTGGCAATTTTTGTCCAGTTCTGATTGCCTTGACTAGCCCCAATCCCCCATTCTAAAAGTTCAACTGGTTTGTGTAGACGGATCATAATTTCTTCCTTATTTGACTCTTAAGACTAATTAATCTATCTTAATTTCATTGTAAATTATATACGGTGCAAAGTCATTGAGCTTATACTTAATTTAATTAGTATTTTTTAATTTTAAGTCAACTTGCAAGCCAAACAAAAACATAAATATTGGCCATAATTGTAATATCAGACGCGGTCCGGAAAAAGCGATACGAGTTAGAGCCGTATCGCCGCATAAAACAAAAATAAGTATTTCAATACATAAAATAATTATGATAGAAAGCCAGATAGAAAACAAGCTTTTTTGTTCAAGTTTATTTAATTTTCTTTTAGATAATACAAAGCAAAATATCATGAGTAAAATGGGTGACACAATCCAATCACCAAAATTTATAATCAATATAAACATATAAAACAATACTTTTGACCAATTATGGAAATCCGTTAAAAGCATGAATAAACTGAAATTACTTTGCGTATCAAATAGCCAATTGTGACTAGTTATTTTAAATTTAAAAAGCAATAAAGCTATCATTCCAGGTATCATACCGATTATAATTGGTATTGATTCATTAAATATCACTACAAAATTTTGTTTTAAACTTTTTTTTCTATATAAAAACACCGAAAGTGCTCGACTTAAAATTATGCTAAGCGCAATATAAAGGCCTTCATTTTTAATCCAAGCGGTGAAGCCAAGCATAATTCCAGCCAATATCAGAGCTGATTTAGGTAAGATTTTGGTATCATAGAAATACAACAACATAACCGCTGCAAAAAGATAAAATGATAAATATACATCAATGTATTTATTACCAGTAATAAAGAAATAAAAAGGTATAGTATACATTCCCAGGATAGCCAAATAAGCCTCATCATTTTTTTTGAGTTTTAATAGGGCTAAGAACACTAGAGAAATAGTGGCTTCAGCAAAAAATATAGCCTGAATTATTATAACAATGTCTAAATTATTGTTTAAAAGCCGCCATACCCAAGCCGTAAAACAAGGAACTAATAATGGATAATCAAGATTTGACCAAAATAAAAGTGGTGAAAAAGCTAAATGCCAGTCACTTCCACAATAAAACAAAAAATTAGCTC
>JAJYFO010000029.1:0-1328 GCA_021785395.1 bacterium
TATAAAAGTAATTTCAAATCGATTTTATCCGATGCAATAATAAAAGTCTGGACAAGACCGGCATATTCACTGTCTGTATCTAGATATGCTTCGATCCTTTTAGTTAATCCTGCTAAAATTATTTTTAGCTCTATTTGATACGATAGGAAATTATATAAATAACTTGACTTTATCGTTTCTAATTTTGGACTTCTTGGGTACTTAAAATTATGCCCAAGATAGCGCAATTCCTTTTTACCCCAGAAGTTTTTATTAATATCTATTAAACCGGTTGAAAGAAGTTTTAAATTACTGCCTTCTTTATTATCTTCTATGAATGGTAATAACTCATAAGCAGCTTTGGTTGAAAGGCCAGCTTTAACACTGGCTATATCTGATAAAGTATAAAAGTCACTGCCATTAATTTCGCTATAACTGTTTTCATTACAGTACTGCCACCATGGAGTAGTTAATTTAATCTTTTTGACATTTATATTATCAATGTTGTTAATATCATTAATTATTTTTAGTTCATGTATCGGTTGAATTTTGGTTTTTCGACCTTGAATAATTATAGTAAAGATTATAGCTCTTTGAAATAGACGATTATTTTGAGGAATAATTATGGTTTCTGGTGCAGCGTTTTGGGTTAAATAGTCCTGTAAATTAATGGCACTTTTAACCGATAGAAAGGCCTTGGGTAAAATAAATATATAAATTCCATTTTCTGTTAATAAGTTTTTAACGCTGTTATAAACGAACAAATTTGCTTTATCATAGCTACCTATCGATATTTCGGGAAATTTTCCTTTATATAAAATATTTTGGGCTTTATTACGCCCGGTTTTTTTTTCTATGGCATTACCAAAAGGAGGGTTACTTATTATGATGTCAAATTTATGGTTAAATGGATTTTGGATTAAACTATCGGCCACAATAAAATTACTTTGAAAAAAGTTAAGCGGTAGATTTATATTTTGTAACAATAGCCAGAAATTTAGACAGCACAGTTCGATAGCTATTTCATCAATATCAAAGCCAAAAAAAGAATTTTTTAAAAATTCTTGATAATTATTTATTTCTTTGTTTTTAAAGGCCTTGGCTAAGTTTAATAATATCTGTCCGTTGCCGCAAGCTGGGTCTAATATTTTAATAGAAGAATAATTTATATCATTGAGTTTATTGTCTAAAATAAAGTTATTTATGTTATTTATAAGTGCGTCAGGGGTATAAAATGATCCTTTGTTCTTGCGCAATAAATTATTGTGAATAAGTTTTGTTTTTGAATTTGTTAGATCTAGCTTTAAGTTTAAAACTAAATCGTAATTTAAACTTATTGTTTGAAGTAA
>JAJYFO010000029.1:1338-17406 GCA_021785395.1 bacterium
TGCAAAATGGAATATTTTAAAGAAATGCTTTAATAAAAAGATTCTCTTTAAAAACTCAATTGAAAAATATGAAAAAAATTAATAGCAAATTTTAATTGTTAAAGGAATATTTTAATTACTATTTTTAATTATTGATTCTAACTCATTTATGATTAGAATAATAACATTTGAGAGTATTTTAATTTTTTTTAGCGTTTTTAAATTTGCAAATACTAATATTTCTGGTATCTGTTGGGGCGCAATCGCATTTTTTATTATATCTGATAAATAGTCTAGAATATTGTCAAAATATGGATGTTTTTTTATAGCTGTTTTCAGGCCATGTACGGGTACTAAAGTAGAACCTGGTGGATAAAACCAAAAGCTTACTTGTAGAATTAATTGATATATTTCTAAAATGAAATTGGGTTCATTTATTAATTCAAAAAAAATATTACTATCTAAAAAACAAATTAATTTTAGAGACTTTTTTATAATCTTGAGCAAGTTTTTGGCCGACATGGTTAAGCGTTAATCTTAAAGATTGTTTTTGCAAAAAAAATATAAATATTGATGCTAGTTATGGTCTTTTACCTTTACTTGTAATTAAATATATAGCAGAATTATTAGGTTAAGAACGTTTTTTTTACTTTATAAATCAAATTTTATTTGTTATTATAGTTGTCATATGTTTGATGTGGTTTTTTTAACTTGTGATGAATATCCGCAATTTACCGAAGATGAGAAATTGCTAATAAATCTTTTGAAAGATTACAATATTAATGTTTTGCCTCAAGTTTGGGATAAATTAACGGTTGATTTGAATATATTTCCTATGGTTTTGGTTAGAACTTTGTGGGATTACCATAAAAAAATAGATGAATTTAAAAATTTTCTTGATCAAAACGTGGATACTAGTCTTTTTAATGATGCTAGTATTTTACGGTGGAATATGGATAAATCATATTTGAAAGATTTGAACGATTTAGCTATCAAAATTCCTAAATTTGATATTTTTGATAAGCTGTTTGATCCATCAGAATATATGGAATTAAATAAAATTTCGAAACTCGTATTAAAACCGACTATTTCAGCTGGTGGTCGCAATACGTATTTAATTGATGAAATAACTAAAGGTGATTATGACAAAACGATAGCCGGTATCTTAAGTAATTCGCCCGTTATTGCTCAAGAATATGTCGCAGATATAAAGAGTCTCGGTGAATGGTCGTTTATTTATTTTGACAAGGTGTTTTCACATGCCGTTATTAAAATGCCAGCTAAAGACGAATTTAAAGTTCAAGAAAGGTTTGGTGGCAGTATTAGCGGCGCTTACCCAAGCTCAAACATGTTATATAATTGTCAGATTATTCTTGATAAATTACCTTTAGATTTACTTTATGCTAGAATAGACGCTGTCATTGTTGATAGTGTATTTTATCTTATGGAAGTTGAATTATTTGAGCCATCCCTATTTTTACAATATAGTGATGTGGCCGCTCAAAATTTTTGTAAGGCCATTTTGAAGAGATTAAAACTAGATGTCTAAAATTTTATTGGTCGAAGATGACAAAGATTTAGCTGAAGTTATTCTGTATACTTTGCAGAAAAATGGCTATACCGTTAGTTTAATTCACGATGGTCAAGAGGCTTTAAGTATGCTAAAGGTAAACAGTTATGACTTAATCGTTTTAGATTGGATGTTGCCCAGGTTATCGGGAATCGAAATTATCAAAGAATACCGCAATCATGGTGGCTTTTCACCTATACTAATGTTGACAGCTAAAAGCCAGGTAAATGACCTTGAGCTTGGCCTGGATTCTGGTGCCGATGATTATATAACCAAACCGTTTGAACCCAAAGAGCTTTTAGCTAGGATAAGAGCCTTATTAAGACGACCGAAAATAGCTTTAGCAGAGGAACTTGTTTTTGATGATATCGTTTTAAATCGCACCAAAGGTAGCGTAACTAAAAATGGTCAAGAGTTGAGTTTACGGCCAAAGTTATTTCTAATCCTTGAATTTTTCTTAACTAATCCCAATCAGGTTTTTACACCAGAAGCCATACTAGAGAGAATCTGGAGTGATTCGGCGGTGGTTGGTTTAGATACTGTACGCACGCATATTAAGCTTTTAAGAAAAGCTTTGTTTGATGGTAAACAGGATAAGCTTAAAACCATTCGCGGTCGCGGCTATCGTTTAGAAAAAAAAATAACCTAGACAATACATGGATTTTTTTTTGCTATTTTCTTATTGATCTATTTGACTTCTAGTTTTTAAATTTTATTTTAAATCCGACGTTATGAATTTTGTATATAAAATATATGCCGTGCCCGTTCGTACGATATATTAAATTTGCTTTGTTAAAAATATTACTAAATTATAATTTAAAATATGTTTTTTTGTGATTTAGTCGATATGCATTGGATAGTCTATTTGCCTTGACTTTTTAGGGCGTCACCTGTAGCATAGAGCCTTAGGAATTTAGTTAATTGAAATTTTAGTATCATCTATTAGTATCTTTCATTAATTTGGCTATTTTTACTAAAAGTTTTTGTTTTAAAATAGGATAATTTATATTAAATGTCTAAGCTATCAATCTTAAGTCAGTCGGACCAGAGCATAACTATTGATGTTTCTGGGTGCCTTGATTACAATGAAGTAATGGACCAGTTAGTGTCTATTCTTAAAGTCTCTAGCCAGTTTTGGCGTGGTTTTGACGTGGCTGTTAACTTGGGTGATTTGGAATTTACCAAAATTGAGATTTCGAACTTGAAAAATTTCTTTAGTGAAGTTGGTCTCGAGCCTAGTCAAATACTTACCGTTAACCATAGAACTAAGCTGGCTATCGAAGCTAGTAAAATTAGTGCGTCTGATACAGTTCGTGCGCAAAATTATGACGGTGGCAAATTATTAGAAGAAAATGCCGATAGTGTGACTGCTAAGGTGGATTGTGAAGTCGCTGATAATGATGATTTTATCGTGTCAGTTTCGACAGAAATGAATAATGTCGAGGTGTTTTCACAACAGTGTTCTGTAAATTCCGACCATAACGAAAAAGTGAATACATCAAGCCCTTTTAATAGGCATAAAGTTGGTACGGTTGTGCCTAAAACGGGTGTAGAGCAATTGAACAATTCTACTGTTCAAGAAAATAAAGGTCTTGTTTTCGACCAGTTAGAAAAAAGTAATTCAACTAAAACTACTTTAGGCAAGAATTTAAATGATGCGCCGGTTAAAAAATCGGTTTTGTATATAAAACAAACATTAAGGGCTGGTCAGGTTATCAGTCATAATGGTAATTTGGTAATTATTGGTGATATTAACCCTGGAGCTGAAGTTTTAGCTACTGGTGATATAACGATATGGGGTGACCTTAAAGGAATTGCCCACGCTGGTTTGGCTGGTAACGTGACGGCTGAAATCCGGGCTTTGAAATTAGACCCTATTCAGATAAGAATCGCCAATTTAATTGCCAGGTCACCGGATAAAGTAAATGAAGTAATTAGTAACAATAATATGGTAGATAAATTATTCGCCAAGAATCAATCGCCAACAAATACCTTGACCAGGCCAAAAGTATCTGCCGGAGCTGAACTGGCTAAAATTGTTGACGGAAAAATTAAAATTAGTAAAACCCATCTTGATTAATTAACAGAGGATAAATAAATGACAGGAAGAGTAATCGTAGTAACATCAGGTAAAGGTGGGGTTGGTAAAACAACCGCCTCAGCCAATATTGGTGTGGCTCTAGCACAAGCAGGTTCGAGTGTATGTTTAGTCGATATGGATATAGGCTTGCGTAATCTCGATATACTTATGGGATTGGAAAACCGCGTAGTTTATAATTTGGTTGACGTCGTCGAAGAGCGTTGTAAGCTTAAACAGGCTTTGGTAAAAGATAAAAAACTGCCCCAGCTAAATTTGCTGCCAGCCGCTCAAACACGTGATAAAACGGCTGTAAACGCAGACCAGATGAAAGCTCTTTGCCAAGAACTGAAAAATACTTTTGATTTTGTCATTGTCGACAGCCCAGCCGGTATTGAAAGCGGTTTTCAGAATGCTGTAGCCGGAGCCAGCGAGGCCATTATCGTGACCACACCAGAAATGTCGGCTGTTAGAGACGCCGACCGCATAATTGGTTTGCTCGAAGCTAGAAAGGATGAAATTAGCGATTATAAATTGGTACTTAACCGCATTCGTCCTCATATGGTTAAAAACAATGACATGATGAGTGTTGACGATGTTTTAGAAATTCTATCGGTTAAACTTTTGGGCGTTGTGCCTGACGACGACGATATAATTATTTCAACTAACAAGGGTGAGCCTATTGCTGGGTCAAATAACGCCAGATCTGGGTTAGCCTTTAGAAATATAGCCAGGCGTCTGAAAGGAGAAGAAGTTCCTTTTATGGACCTTAATGATGCCAATAATTCCTGGGTCGGTAAAATAATGAAAATATTTAATCCGGCTGTTCGCGTATAAGGAGGTAACGAGTGCAATTTTTAAACTGGTTATTGCCTTTTAACCATCATTCACCTAAGGTAACCGCTAAAGAAAGGATGCAGTCGATGCTTTTGCACGACAGGCTAGAATTACCGGCTGGAAAATTAGAAAGTATGCAAGAAGAATTGTTGAAGGTAGTATCTAATTATTTTGAATTCGATTCAAGTACTACTAATTTTGATCTAAAACATTTTGAAAGAAAAGCTTTTTTGACAGCCAATTTTATGCTGTTGCGGTCTAAATAATAAATTTATAATTGTTATTATTGTTTATATTGTCGTCAGATTATAATAATTTGATTATAATTTATTCATGAATAATAATTCGGTTTTAAAAAATAATTTTCTAGCTGTTTTAAATAATTTAATTTATGAAACCGATTGGGCTTTGGTCTTGGTCACCGCTGGTCTGGTGTATATCGGACTGACTACTCTAAGCCTATCGCAGATTTCTAAAACTTATGCCATTAAGCAAACGCAGTTTATGTGGGTTGGCATGGTTCTATTATTCACAGCCAGGCTATTGCCTTATAAAATATGGCTAAAAAAGTCGGTAATAATAGGTTTGTATTTATTGAATCTTGCTCTTTTGGTCATAGTCATGGTAAATGGGCACTCAGCCATGGGTGCTCAGCGCTGGTTAAGCCTTGGGCCGATTACCATCCAGCCATCAGAATTAGCTAAAATTGTCGTTATTTTTTCGCTTGCGCTATATTTGGGTCGGTATCGTATATATTCTTTTTTTGATATCATTAAAACTGCTTTAATAATTTTACCACCGGCTGTGCTGGTTTTTAAGCAGCCCGATTTAGGTACTTCTTTAACCTTTGCGGCTGTATTCATTGGTATGGTATATTATGCTGGAGCTACAGTTACCGATATAGTGGTTATAGTATCGCCGCTTTTAAGTTTGATTTTTAACGCTATCGATCTAAATTACTGGCATTATTATTTAGTGGGTTTATTTTTTATACTGGCTTTATTCTGGCGGTCCAAATCTATGCCTTTAAATATTAGGGCTCTAATGTTGATTGCTATAATTGTTGCTAATATAGGTTTTGGTGTAGTTCGACCGCATTTGTGGGGAATGTTAAAAGAGTATCAACAAAAGCGTTTGACCAGTTTTATCAATCCTTACACTGATCCAAGAGGGTCTGGTTACCATATTTTACAAAGTCTTATTGCTATTGGCAGCGGTGGTTTGAACGGCACTGGTCTTGGCAAGGGCAATCAAAGCCAGGGAGCTTTTATCCCGGAACGTCATACCGATTTTATATACGCTGTGATAAGTGAAGAATTGGGTTTTAAGGTTTCAGCGACGATTATTATTCTATATACAATTTTGTGTCTGAGAGCTTTAAGTATTGCCGGATTGGCGCAGAAAGACCCTACCGCCAGTATTTTAAGTGTGGGAATTATGTGTATGTTTTTATTCCATGTTTTTTTAAACATTGGTATGACTATAGGAATTATGCCGGTAGCCGGTGTTCCTTTGCCCTTTTTAAGCTATGGTGGAACAGCCTTATTAGTTGACTTATTTAGTATTGGCGTGCTTGAATCGATTAGAGCTTCTCATTCTAAGCTAAAGCAAATTAGTTTTTGATTGTTTTTTTGATTTGTTAAACCGGATTTTAAATTACTTGTTTGATCTTGACTGTAAGAGTATTTTTGAGGCATGATTTTTGGTGAAATCATAGTTTCAAGAAACCACAATTTTAAAGGTTAAATTTGTGGTTTCTATCTTTATTTATATTTTACGAAAAATTAATCACATTTGTCAGATTAGAGTTTTTTGATCGGTCAACTGGTTCAAGATTTAATAGTTTTCTTGAATTGGCCGATAAAACATAGGCTAGTTCTTTGGTCGAAAGGGCTTTTTGGACCTGTTTCAAACTTACTTCCTGTTTAAGTAGCGGAAAATCAGAACCAAAAATTACCCTATTTGCACCTAATAGGTCGCAAGCGCGACGAATGACGTTGGCTGGCTGCCAGGAAGTTTCTACATAAACGTTGGGGTATTTTTTAGCCAAGTTTAAAACATGTCGCCAGGACTCCCAACCTATATGTGCCAGAACAAAGTTTACGCTAGGGAAATCAACTATTAAGGGTTCAATTGCTTCCACTTCTGAACAGCCGTGAATATCGCTTAAGTCATCTGAGGGTATGTGTCCAGTATGAAACATCATCGGTAAATTGTTCTGTTTGGCCAGTTGGGCTATTTCTTTAACACTATGGTAAAGCTCGCCGCAGGCGTAACCACCAACTTGAGGATGAATTTTGAAACCTTTAATGCGACCCGTATTTAATAAATCAGTTAAATAGCCAATGGGATTTTCGTTATTTCTATCGACGCTGGCAAAAACCGATATTTTATCAGCGTATGGAAGGGTTAAATCAAGAAGGTTTTGTGTTGATGTTAAGGGTTCGAGGGAATGAATTACTGCATGGTCGATATTTAATTTATTCATTTTGAATAAGAGTCGATTGATGTCATAGACTTTGAACAGCCTTAAAGTCTCCATAAGGCCTAATTGACCAGCTTTATTATATACGTATCGGCTTATCGGGTCGCGTAAATTCAGAGCAACGTATTTGACAAATTCGTCATGTATCGGCTCGCTATAATTGGCAACCCTTTCTAATATGGGTACGGCGTGCTGGAAAAAAAGTGACTTGCGGTCGTCCGGACAAAGTTTGTTTTGGGTGTCCTGGTCTTGAATATGGACGTGAAAATCGATTGTATAGAAACCATTAATCATATATTTTTTGGACAATAATCAAGCGATTATATTTTTAAAATTGCACTTAATTATGATAACCTCCCTGTGTTTATTATAACTTACCTGTAAATATAGCACAAATAAGGGTCAGTTTGTGGCCGACCCTTATCGTAAAATGAAAGAATAATCTAAAATTTTAAACTATTTGATAGCAATTTCTTTGCTTGAACGAAGTGTTTCGTTAGTTTTGTTGATTCTTGTTTTTACGGTTGGAATGTGTGATTCAATTGTTCCAGCTGAAACAGGAATGCGGTGGGCAATTTCTAATTTAGGTACGCTAATATAGAGAATACCACGGTCGAATCTGGCTTCGATTTGTTCAGCGATTATTTCAGTATCGAATTCGAATTCACGTACGAGGTAGCCAGCTGGCATTTCTTTGCGAAGTACTAAAGCTCTTTCTTCGAACATAGCTGGAGTTCTTTTGGCGATAACGACTAAGTAATTGCCTTCGATTTTTAATTCTACGTCATCTAGTACTACGCCTGGAAGAGCAATTTCTAATAAGAATTGGTCGTCCATTTCTAATACATCGGCCATTGGGGTTGATAAATGGCTGAAACCACAGGTATTCATTGTATTCATGGTATTCCAGCTGCTGGTGGTGTTCCAGCCGAATTTGTTTAGATTGTTATAGCCAAGGCCACCAAAACCAAGAGTATTGTTGCCTAAACCCAAGTTGTAACCGTAGGGTAAATTGAATTTTTTATTATAGAACATGTTTTTTCTCCTTTAAAATGAAAATTTAATGTTTTGAATATTAATTTTTAAGGGGCTTCCTTCTCGTTGCTTTAATAATACAGCGCAAAATTTCTATTACTCAATTTTTTCAAGATAATTTTCTGTTTACACTTAACAACCTGATTAAATGTTAATATTCCGAGGTTGACAGTCTTAATTACGAGCTGAAATTTATAATTTTTTAACTTAAAACCCTCAAATCCATGAAAAATATCTAATAAATAAAGAAAAGATTTAAAAAAACTAAAGTAATTATTAACACGCGTTAATGCGATTGTTGTTGAGTATGAGAAAACCAGTGATAATCGTTTAATAAGTATTAATTGTTCAGGGTAAATGAGTTTTATGGCATACAATGTTGGTTGTCTAAACTGCTTGATTTAAGAATTTGCCTGCTGTCGATATTCCTAGTTTTATACCTAAATCATGTCCTAAAGACACCATAATTGACTGCGGTCACAATTTAACCAAAGATGAACTACAAGATTTGTCAAAAACCTGTAGTAATTTATCTTACAGCCCCAAAGTGATTATTCTTCCCAAGAATTATTTTTGTCAGAATATAGACGATTTGGCCATAGCTTTGGCAAAAAACTGGCATTTGCGCGGACACGGTTTGTTAATGGTTATAGATTTAAGGTCTGCCAAGGTTAAAGTAATAACCAGTAAATTTTTACACGAAAACTATATAGATAATGATTTCTTAAAGCAAAATATTTTAAAAAAAGAATTTTTACCAAATATAAGAGAAGGTAATTTATATTTGGCTATAAAAGATTCGCTAAAAGCCATTAATAATAAAATCGAAAACATTAAACTAACTAGTAATCACATTGTGCAAAGCTCTGATACCACTTATAATTCTGCAATTAATTCTGCGCCTAGTCCATCGCCTACGAATTATAATAATGGTTTTTCGGGATTTGGCATTTTACCTGTTCTTATATTTATGATTATTGCTTTTGTTATATATAAAACATATTCAAAAAAAAGAGATGAAAATAAATCCAGAATTTATGACTACAAAATTGACCAATTAAAAAAAATTATAACCGTGATTTTTCAAAATATCGATAGATTAAGCCAAGCGAGTGAATATATTGACACAAAAGAAAACGCTGAACTGACACGAAATTTAACCTTTTTTTATGCCAATATAAGTATTATAAACAAGAGTTATTCGAGTATTTTAGAAAAATACAATAAACGCGATTATGCTAATTTAGAAAAAGATATACCTAGGTTAATGAATATGCTTATTATTATAAACAAAGATCTGGATTACTATTTAAATAAAGTTGAAAAGTTAACTGGTACGAAAACGACGGTTACGGCAGAAAGTTCTTTCGAAATCGAGGAAAAAGCAAATAAAAAATTAGACGATAGTCTTCTAGTTAATAAAAATAATCAAGCAAATGTTTCAGAAACTGCATCAAACAATAACTACAAAGTTCCAGGTTGGCTAAATACAGCTATATATAGTTCAAACAATGTAATGAATATAGCTGGATCAGCTTTGTCGCTCGTTACTCTTTTAAATCAATTTGAATTAAACCGTAAGTTATCAGATATTCAAAATAATATGATGATTGACGGCTACGATTATAACAATATTGACCAATTTGATTTTGGCGATTTTAATCAACATAGTAATTATCTAGATGGTGGTTCTGGAAGTGCTATAAATCTAGACAATGACAATGGTGGTCAATCATATAATGACGATAGCATTTCTGGCTACGACTATGGTAATGCTGACATCGATTTTGGCGGGGCTGACACCGACTATGGTAACGCTGACATAGATTTTGGTGGGTCTGACATGGACTTTGGCGGCTCTGGTGATTGGGGCTAGTTTTTTAATTGACCCAAAATTTACAAATTAAGTTAAGTAAATTCTTATGTCCGGTTTTAATCTTAAGAAAAGTTGGTGCAGATTAACGAAATATGTTATAGATGGTTAAAAAAGTTATTAACTAGGTGGTAAATCTCAATTAGAACAAACATCCTTAGAAAGGATAGTATTAATAAATAAGTAACTAAATAACGATAAATTTTGTTTTAATTATTTAAATTTTTTCTGACTAACTACAAAATAATCGCGTTTGTTATCGCGATACCAGTAATTTCCGGTTTTAAAAAATTCTTTATAGTTGGTCATATGGTAGTCATAAATTGAAACTTTAATAATATTTGGTGGTTTATCTAAAAACGGATTATAGTCAATTAGGTTTAAGATGGGCTTATAATTTAACATCAAACCATAAACCAAATTTTTTAGAATGGGTGAAATATTATTTTCATCTAGGGCAATAAACCACAATTGCCAGTCTAGTCTTGGTTGATAAGGAGCTATTATTGGCAGCATTCGATTGAGTGGCCCTGGTTTAAACTTAAAAGTATATTCTTTAAAGTTAATACCATCATAACTTCCTTCTATCGTTATTTCGGGTCTAGCCTTGGTCATGACGGCAAATAAGCCGTAGGAATTGGCTATGCAAAAGGGGCTTATACTTTCGTCTATAGTTTCAATTAAAGGTATTTGATAGATAAAACCTGATAAACTCAATATTTTAACCAAGCTTAATAGCGTTAAAATAATTGCTACGCTTAATTTAAACGTTTGAGCAAGCCTTATCTTAAATATTGGTTCGCTAGCAATATTGTCTATTTTAGTATTGTTGTTTCTTATAGTAATGTTTAAAAAGGTCAATAATTTTTCCGGAATGATTTTTTGTAAAACAGAATCATTCATTAAAGGCAGGCATAAACTAATAGTTAAAAGGTTGAAAAAAGCGTAATTTCCTGTTAAAGCAATAATTACCTGTAACGCTATAAAGCCAAAAGCAGTAAATGAGCGCAGTTTACTATTCGTAAAAATAAAAATCGGCAAAATTAATTCTACGATAAAAACGAATATCACGCCACATTTTAGAACTATGTGCGGAAGCTGGTTAAAGACATAGGCCAAAGGGTTTGGCAGGGGCTGGGTCGCAAAATGGTAATACAGCGCGGTTAAATTAGTCCAAGTAGGATCATTGGCGGTAATTTTGCAAAGGCCAGAACTTAGCATTAGCTTAAAAATTAAAACCCAAAAACACACCCAAATAAATGGGTTGGGTTGTTGCATATTAAATTTATTTGTCGAATCATTTTTTAAGCCAGGTAAAAAGGGATATAAAAATACGCATAGAAATAAGCTTTCTAATAATAAAATATCCCATTGAAATTGGGTAAACGGACCGCAAGCCTTGGTTATGCTTAAATATAAAATGTATAAAAGCAAAAAGACAAAACCTTTTAAGTAACCAAGCACGGTTAGAAAGGCAAGTATCGAACCTGTAAAACATAAGAATAAAGCTGTCGTTAAATTGGGTGCTAACCAAATTAGACTTGGACACAGGCAAATATTGCCACCGATGATGCCTATATCTTTATATACAGTGCTTACAGGGAATAATCCGTGGTCACCGATGAGACCTGGTAATTGTATCATCAGGGATACAAAGGAAATTAAGCAGTTAAGACCTATTAAACGACCTATTAACTGAAAGGCAATAGTATAATTATTAAATTTGCTTAATATTTTTACGTTTGCGAGCATTTGGCCTTGACAAAGCTAATGTTTAGAATTATTCTAATATTAGAAGTTATATTGTTTAATTGTTTTCAATTATAATAGAACCAGCAACTTATTTTATATCAAACACATTATACATTGATGAGTCAAAACTTTATGGATAATCTAAATTTACAGCAGTACTTTATCGACCACAATCTCAAACCGACCCCGCAAAGGCTCACTATTGCTAAGTTCTTATTAAGTACTGATACCCATCCAACAGCTGAAGAGATTCATAAGGCCATAAGTAATGAATTGCCAACACCGATATCTTTAGCTACAGTTTATAACAGCCTTGAGGCGTTGGTAAAGGTAGGGATAATTAAAGAAGTTCTTACCGAGCCAAACAAAGTTCGCTACGATAAAAACATTACCAACCACCATCATTTTATCAATACTAAAACCGGTGAAATTCTTGACATTGAACCTTATGAATTAATTTCTAAGGAATTAATAGAAAATTATTTATTAAAAAACCCTAAGCAAAAATTTAAAGTTAGTAATTATCATATAACTTTTTACGGGCAGGTTGAAGAAAATAGCTAGTAAAGGATTGATTTAAATCAAAAAAGTAGAAAAACCATTTATTGAAGTACAGGAGGAAAATTTTTTAACTAGATAATTAGAATAATTCTAATATTAAAATAACTATAAGGAGAATAAAAAATGACTAATTCAAAAAACAACACTAAAACCTTTAAAAATCTAGAATCAGCTTTTGCTGGTGAATCTATGGCCAACCGAAAATACCTTTATTTTGCTAAATTAGCCAGTGAACTTGGTGAAGTAGAGATAGCTAAATTATTCGAGGATACGGCCAATCAAGAAACTGGTCACGCTTTTTCGCATTTAGAATTGCTTTATCCAAAAAAAGAAATGACCGTGGAGAAATTATTAGAAATAGCTATGGAAGGTGAATTGTACGAATGTACGGTCATGTATCCTGGATTTGAAAGCGAGGCCATTCAAGAAGGTCAACTCGAAGCGAGCCATGAATTTAAGGACCAAGGCCAAGAGTCTAGTCAACACTTTGAGCTTTTTACAAAAGCAGCTAAAAGGTTCGGTGTTTTAAAGAAGGTAGAAAAAAGGCACGCTGATAAATATAAAGAAGCTTTAAAAACTAAACTTTTAACGCCTATGTAGAGAACTACCTAAGTTGATTAGGACTTAAGTTGCAACGGGTTCACTAAAACAATTAAATTAGTTTAAGTAAACTTGGGTATTAAAACTTTTTTTTTATAAAGCATAAATGGGCAATAATAATATATACTTGTAGGGATGAAAGAAATCGCTGTTATTATTCCTGCTTATAACGAAGAATTAAGGTTGACTCCGACGTTAATTTCTGTTTATGAATTTTTGCAGAAAAATTTTAAAAATTTTGAAATCATCGTCGTTAACGATGGAAGCAGTGACAATACCGTCCAGGTAGTAAATGATTTTATCGCCCGGTACAATAATACAAAGTTAATCAACAATAAAATTAATTCTGGTAAAGGCTATGCTCTTAGGGTTGGCGTGCAAGCAGCTGATGCTGATCTGCTATTAATTAATGATGCTGATGGAAGCTCACCTATTGGTGAGCTTTTAAAGCTTAAACAGGCCGTTGAAGATGGTTGCGACATTGCTATAGGTTCCAGAGCCAAGCCAGATAAAACTAGAAATGTTGAAGCTTTGACTTATCGCAAATTAATTGGTCGTGTTTACAGTCTGATTATAACATCTCTACTTTTGCCAGGATTTTATGATACGCAGTGTGGATTTAAACTATACAAAAATAATGTGGCTAAACATATTTTTGGTTTGAGCACTATTAATGGCTATTCGTTTGATATAGAAACTTTGTTTTTGGCTAATAAGCTCCATTACAAAATTACCGAAGTAGCTATTAATTGGCATAATGTAGAGGGGTCTAAAGTTAACGTTATAACTGATTCATTTAAAATGCTTATGGAAACATTGAGAATCGCTTTAAAATACAACCAAGGCAAATACGATTTAAAAAATCCTAGGAAATTAAATAATGTTCAAAGATAAGTATTTTATGCCAAGTTTTGGTGATTTGTTATTTATATTATTTACATTTTTAATTTTAGAAGTAATACCCAAATATATTTTTAGCGATGGCTCTACTGGCTGGCATTTAGCTTGTGGGGACTATATTTTACAACATGGAAGTATACCAAGACACGATTTTATGTCGTATACTATGCCCAACAAAGAGTGGATACCTTATGAATGGTTGTCTGATTTAATTATGGCAATTACTGTCAAAATAGGCGGTTTGAATTTACTGGCTGTTTTCATAACAACAATAATTGCCAGTTTGTTTTTTATTCTTTACAATCAAATACGTCAAGCTGGCTGCAATTTTCTGCTTAGTATTATATTCGTAGTAACTGGTGGTTTGGCCTCATCTATTCATTGGTTAGCTCGACCACACATTTTTAGTTATATCTATATACTGATACTATTAACAATATTAGAAAATTTCTATAAAAAACAAATTTCGTTAAACAAATTTCTAATCTTGTCGTTTCTTACTATGCTTGTATATACCAACAGCCACCCAAGTTTTCTGCTTGGTATTGGCTTGATATTGGTATATTTGTGTTCTTGCTTGTTGTTATTGATTTTAAGCAAGCCAAATAATCGAACAGAGTATATTAAACTAGCCAAGGGATACTTTTTTTGTCTATTAACATGTTTGATCTCAACTTTGATTAATCCATATGGTTATAAACTATACACTTATATTTTTAGATATTTAAAAGGCTCGAAAATTCTTGAAGCTACTCAAGAATATGAATCTCCAATTTTTCACGGACAAATGGCTACCACATCAGTTGAAATATTACTGTTTTTTTTGCTAATAGGCTTTGGTCTTACACGAAAAAAAATAACTTTACCAAAATTTATTGTTTTAATTATATTTACTCACTTAATGCTTACAAGTGTTAGGTTTATACCCTTGTTTGTAGTTGCTGTAATACCCATCTTGGGTATTTTATACAGTGATTTTACATTTGGTTTAAATGAAAATACTTTAAACTCACTCTATTTAATATTGCGTAATTATTTTTTAAGACTAAGTACATCTTTGTCAGACACTGAAAAAAATTGTAATATGCATTTACTACCCATTTTAACAGCAGTGGTCTTTAGCATTATAGCTGTCTTTAACATTTCCGATAGTGGTAAGCCTATTTTACAATGTTCGTTTAACGATAAAACTATGCCTACCTTAACGTTAGACTATATTGTTAAAAATAAATTGCCAGCTAATCAGGGTTTTACCTTTGATAATTGGGGTGGTTATATTTATTATAAAACCCATTTGAAATTATTTATTGATGACAGAGCCGATTTTTACGGACAGAAACACTATTTTCAATATGCTTACATAAGTCTTATCGCTAAATCCTGGAACAAGGATTTAGATAGATTAAAAATTAATTGGGTACTTTTTCCAAAAAACTCCAAATTGGCTGATTTTTTAAAAGAGAGTCCTAACTGGTCAATAGCTTGCGAAGATAAGGCCAGTTATTTATTTGTTCGTAAATAAAAATATACTTTATAGCAAATAACTAGTTTAAATATCATACTTTTTGGGAAAGATGTGATTAGGTGTAGGCATTTTTTTTTAAGGCTATATGAACGTTAATTACCTTTTATTTATACTGCCATTGTCCACTGCCTGGGTTAGTAGTAGTTCAATTACGCATTACTATTCAAGCAACAGTCTTTTAATAGCTCAGATGAATTCTGGTGAATACAATAAATTAAACAATTTATTAAATAATTTTGATTCAAATTCTAGCAATCAACCTGTCTATAACACCAGTAGTAGCTATCCTTATAATTATCCTGTTAATAATCCCTATACTCCTATAGCTACGCCCAGTTCCCCATACGGTAGTAATCCCTATACAAGAGCTAACCTGTTAAAGTTGTTTCTTGGCAATGGACAGCCAAATTATAACAGTACAACTAATTCAACCGGATCAATGAATAGTAATTCTAATAATAATTCCAACCTGCAAAATGCCGATTATAATGCCAGAATCTACTGGGATAAGGCCCGCAATTACGAAGAAATGGCACGTAACGCAAAAGACAGAGCTTCTAGCGGCAGCGACAAAGGCTACCGTAAAGAAGCTGCCGACGAGGCGCAACAAGACGCCGAAAATGCTAGGTATGCTAGCGACCAAGCTTACGGATACGCACAAAATGGCAGTGACGTTGGTAAAAACTATGCTATCAGAGCACGCAATGACGCTGACAGGGCTCGCGAATTCGCTAGCCAGGCTAGATCAAATGCCAATGGAGGTGGTTGGTAATAAATAGCTTATAATAGTAATTTTCTAGGTCGTAAATTAAGGAAGTGTTCTATTGAAATTTTTTATTGATTAAATCTCTACGTGGCTTTAATACTAATTAAT
>JAJYFO010000029.1:17416-20369 GCA_021785395.1 bacterium
ATTGAAATTTTTCATTTTTATTCTAAGTATGATATTAGGACTATTTAATAGTGTAATGGCTCAAGATAATAATGGATCGGCTCTGTTTAAGCAAAAATGCGCTGTTTGCCATACTATTGGTGGTGGTGCCAAGGCTGGACCTGATTTAATGGCTGTTAGTAACTGGGCTGAAAGCGGTATACGCCAAAATGTTGTTCGAATGCAAAGCAAGGCCGGTCAATTAAGCCAGTCTGAAATTGATAATTTGGTTCTTTATTTAAAAACCGAAAGCCAGTCGGTAGCAAAAAATGCAGGATCGAGTGCAGTTATTCAGTTACCTGGTGATAATAATTTACCAGGCTGTAATTTGTTTTCAGGATCTAAGCCATTTCTAAATGGTGGGCCTTCATGTATCTCCTGCCATTCAATCAATGGTGGTGGTGGTGCTCCCGGATTAAATAAAATTGCTAGACATGGCTATAAATGTGCCAATACAAGTTTTTTGCTTAATCCTCATAATTCAGCCATGGCTAATGCTTATGGTAATAATCCTGTCACGCCTAATGAGGCTAGATTAATTGGCAGCTATTTAAATTCGATACCACAGTCTTTTTCTGTCAAGCATCATCATCATCATCATCATCACCATAACGACGACGATGATGGCTATGATGATGATTAAAATGATAGATTAGATATATGTTTACCCATCTTAGAAAATAACAGGTAATAATTTGATGAATCATATGTACCCTAAAGATTTAGCTGCATTTATCGTAAAAACGTGGGATAAACAGCCTGGTGACATACATTCAGCCGATATGTTCGACGCCATAGAATTACCTAATCTAGAAATTCTCGAAAATATCTTATCAACTTGTTATCAGTCGAGCTTATTGCGGCACGAAGGAACCGCCTTAACTTTTAGGGTAATTATAGCTGAACCGGATATTTTTCCGCCCGAGGCTGGACCACCAAAAGGTCTTCACAAGCTTGAGTTTACCGAATACTTACCTTTTAATGACATTGAAATAAGAAAGCTGGCTTCGGCTGCTAGTTTTCCTCGAGCCTTGATAGGTGTCAGGATTGACAGCGAACAAGGCCCAGAAATCTGGGGTATCATACAAACAGGGCCACGTTGGTTGCATTCCTTGCACGGTGGCAGAGCTTCAGCGCCACCACTGCCCAATGCATTGGTTATTAGCGTGACTAATCCTGGTCATTTGGAAGTTAGTAAGGGTAACTATACCTTAGGGCTTTTAAGTGAAGGAAAAGTATTTGGCACTTCTTTAAATGTCTTTCAGTCTAAATGGCTTGAAGAATTATTTTCTGATATCAGACAGGAAAGGTTTAACATCCATGAGGAGGCTAGATTAAAGGCTAAAAAAAACTGGGCTGATCTAGACCCCAATTTAACCAGTGAAATTGACCAGCACATGATGAAAAGGATAATTGCAGCGATTCATGCCTTTAATCATGGTGGTACATTAATTGTTGTACCACCCGAAAACGCCAATTCTTTGTGTCAGGAAAACCCATACATGAGTATTAAATACCAGTTTACCGAAAGTGAGCCTCGAGCCAGGTTTAGAAGTCTTATAATCCAGGTTATGAGCAGTCTGGCTCAGAGCAATATTGAAACAAAGAAAAAGGATAAATTAATGGGCTGGCGTGATTATCAAAAAAGTCATGACCCGGTCATAACCAATTTAGATGAAGCTATTTTTGAAATGTCGCACTTGATAGCCGCTTTGTCAACCTGCGATGGAGCCGTGGTAATGACTAAGCGGTTTGAACTATTGGGTTTTGGTGCCGAAATTCATTGTGATTCAACTGAGGTATTGTCTGTGGCTCGCGCCTTAGATATTGAAGCTAAAAAAATTCGCATAGAATCGGTTAAGGCTGTTGGCACAAGGCATAGATCGGCCTACCGGCTATGTCGTGAACTGCCTCAGGCTTTAGTTATCGTTATTTCGCAAGATGGATCCGTACAGTTTGTCAAGAATAACGGTAAATACGTGACCTGTTTTGACCACCAAGCCTTCTTTTCAATCCAGTCGATGTTTTAGTTGATACTGTAGAAATTTATGGGATTTTTCTATCTTTAACTTGACTGCTAAGATTTTATCTGTTATCTTGTGTTGTTAAATGTTGCTAGCTTTGTTATGCGAAAAAATAAAGGATAAAGTAGTGCTAAAGCTTTCCCTTGATAAAAGACTTCTTGTAAACTGTTTTATAATGCTTGCTTTATCTTTTAATTCAGCGTCGGTTGTGTCGCAAGGAAAACATTCTTTCAAACAAAGTATTGAAAGCAAAAAGCTTGTTGAAAATTATCAAAATATCGCTAATTCTTTTGTACAAGATTATTTTAAATTAGAACCATCAACAGCTACAGGATTAGGCGTCCATCAATTTGATGGGTTAGTTGAAGATTTATCTGAAAACGGACTTAAACAGAAAGTCGAAATTTATAGTGGCTATTTAAAGCAGTTGCAAAAAATTAGCCCTGAGATGCTTAGATTGACTGACGCTAAATCGTCAAACGATTTGGTACTGCTTAAAAACTATTTGTCTGGTCAAATATTTGATATTAATGTCCTTAAAATATACTCTAAAAATCCTGACTTGTATCCAAGTTTAATGTGTACAAGTGTTTATAATTTACTCGTTAGAAACTTTGCTCCTTTGGATGAAAGAGCTAAAGACGTTATTGCTCGTGAGAAAAAATTGATTAATTTAATAAAAGACGCCAAAAATAATCTAGACGTTAATTTGGTACCAAGAATTTACGTCGAAATTTGTTTAGAACAATTGCCAGCTATAATCAATTTTTTTGATAAAGACGTTAACGCAGCTTTTGTTAGTTTAAAAGATAACAATTTAAAGAATCAAATTGGGCTTGAAAGTAATAAAGTGGCTTCTTCTCTTAAAGAGTATCAAGAATTTTTAAATGACCGAGATGATGCCCGCGATC
>JAJYFO010000030.1 GCA_021785395.1 bacterium
CTTATCGTGGTCTTACCAAAGTTAACTTATCTAATAAACTAATATTTAAAAGCGATTTTTCTTTGCTAAGTGCAATCAATTCGATTAAGGCTTTAAAAATATTATTTAACAGCAACGACAAAATAGCCAAGTTTTTAGCACACGAACTACTTAAAACAGCTGGTGTTATAAATCAATGTACTGCTTCTAGAGGTCGTTATGAAATCGTTGATTATGCTCAAGCTCGCGCTTTATAATTCAGTTGACCTAAATCCGCTTAAAGGATTTATTTATAATTTAATTTTTATTTCACCGGTTAGAGCTGGCAATAATTCAAAATTGCAAGCAGACAGAATGGGCTATGCCTTATAAGGCACTTTGTTTGTCATGACAAAAAACAATATTGACCGCAATAGAATTTTCGTCTCAGGTTTTTCGGGTGGCTCAAGAACGGCCAATGAGCTTTGCTTTTATCAAAATGATATATATAAAGGGGCTGTTTTGTGCTGTGGTGTAGATTTTAATTTTAAGGTATCTAAAGTTAATGCCACTTTAGACACTGATATCAATGGTAATCCTTATGGGAATATGCTTGTGGTAAGTGACGAAGATTTTAATTATGCCAGTAATAATTTAAAATTTGCTAGGATTACTGGAGCTAACGATTTTCGCAGAGGAAATATTTTAGATATTTATAACGGAGGGTTTAATCCGTATAATTTTAACGCTAAATTATTCGATGTATCCAAAATGAGCCATGAAAATTGCAGCGGTGAAATTTTAGGCAAAGCTTTAAGTTTTCTTACGGAAAGTAATTCAAGCAAGGCTTCTTGTAGTAATTTATGGCCAAGCAAACATTTATATTACAATAATAGTTACCCAAAAAAAATAATTAATATTTAAGCTTGTTGACGATTTAATAAGCTCACCTGTGTTAGTGATTGCTCAAGCTGTAAAGAAAGGGTCTAACCGAAGATGCTAGTTTGGAAAGCTAGTCAAGCGGGTGGTTTTGATTGGTTAACAATCTAATTGTAATTTATCTAACAATGTGGGCGAATATTCACCGAGCCAAGATTTCTTTAACGGGCAGACATGCTTAATTGGGGCGGTAAAATGGTTTATTGAATACTCGAGTCTAGAATTTAGTTTGATTTGAAAATCGGTGTAATTGGATAAAAATATCTTATTAACAAATAAGAACTGCCTTGTAGATTAAATAAACCTGATTTGCTAATATATATATCTAAAATAAAATTTAACTTAAAAATGTGAGGGAATTATGATGAGCGAACCGGTCCTTATCCAAGGTGGAATGGGTATTGGTGTTTCAAACTGGCAATTAGCTAAAGCTGTATCTGTCCGAGGCCAGCTTGGCGTTGTATCGGGAACAGCGATGGATACAATATTGGTACGTAGACTCCAGGATGGTGACTTGCAAGGTCATATGCGACGGGCTTTAAAGCAATTGCCTTTGCCTCACATAGCTGATGAACTAATTGACAAGTATTATATCCCTGGTGGCAAAAAGGCCGACGAGCCATACCGTCTTTTACCGATGCACAAATATGAAGCATCGCTCCAACAGCTAAATTATATAGTGGCTGCTAATTTTGTTGAGGTCTATTTAGCTAAAGAAGGGCATAACGGGGTTGTCGGAATTAATTATTTAGAAAAGATTCAAATTCCTACTCTACCGTCGCTTTATGGAGCGATGCTCGCCAACGTCGACTATGTTCTTATGGGAGCCGGTATTCCTAAATCAATACCAGGCATCCTTGATGATTTGGCCATGCACAAAGCTGTTAGTCTGAAACTCAACCTTGACGATGCCATGCCAGATGATAACTATAGGTTAACTTTTGACCCTAAGTTGGTTAACCCAGAGGCCATCGGCCAATTAAAGCGACCGAAATTTTTGGCTATTATTTCTTCACACGTTTTAGCCACAACCTTGGCTAAAAAATCTACCGGTCACGTTGATGGCTTTGTCATCGAAAATCATACAGCTGGAGGTCATAACGCTCCGCCACGCGGTACCCTTAATTTGGACGCTAAAGGTAACCCGCTTTATGGCGAAAAAGATGAGGCTAATCTTGAAGAGGTTAAAAAGCTTAACCTGCCATTTTGGCTGGCTGGGTCTTTTAATACTCCGCAAAAACTTAATGAGGCCCTGGCCTTGGGAGCTAGCGGCATTCAGGTGGGAACGCCGTTTGCCTTTTGTGAAGAGTCGGGTTTTGAAGACGAAGTTAAAAGAACAATTATCGAAAAAGCCGTTAACGGCAATGTCGAAGTTTGCACTGATGCGTTAGCGTCGCCGACCAATTTTCCTTTTAAAGTTGTTCAAATGGAAGATTCGTTATCTGATGACGCTGTGTACCAGAATCGTCAACGTTTATGCGACCTTGGTTATTTGCGTAAAGCTTACAAAAAGGCTGATGGCAGCGTTGGTTTAAGGTGTCCTGGTGAGCCTGTCGATAATTATTTGAAAAAAGATGGCGATATTGCCGATACGGTTGGCCGCAAATGCATATGCAACGCTTTGTTAGCTGATGTCGGCTTGGGTCAGGTTCGTCCTGATGGATATGAAGAACAACATTTGGTAACTTCTGGAGACGAATTACTCAGCATAGCTAGGTACGTTAAAGGAAAAAAATATTCTTATAAAGCTAGCGACGTCGTTGATTATCTTTTAGCGTCGGTCAAAGAACTCGTTTAATTAAGCTAATCTAAGTTTTTTTTTTAAGTTAAGACAGTCTTGTTATCAAAAAGTTCGCAATTCTTAGGGGTGGCAGTCAAAACAGGCGTTGATAGATTGAGGGCTATAAGAAATTGAGCTTACATTGTTTTTAAGCTTATCAGTTTTAGCTATGTTTAAAACTTGGCTGTATCTGGCTGAATCTCTATAGACAGTAATACCTTTTAAATTGCTGTCTATGGCCATCATGTAAGCATTATAAACAGTATTTGGGCTGGCGTCATGGCTTATATTTATGGTCTTAGAGACAGCGTTGTCGGTATAGGTCTGGAAAACCGACTGCATTTTAATATGCCAGTCGTAAGCAATGTCGTGGGCACAGACAAATAAATCTTTGGCGTTTTTAGGAACGCTGTTAATGTTAGCTAAACTGCCTTCGAGTTCGACTGATTCTATTAATTCTTCACTGTAAAAATCATGCCGTTTGGCGTAGTCGATAAAATATTTGTTTACTTCGGTTAATTCTTGTCCGTTTAATACCCGTCTGGTGTACGATAAAGCGTATAACGGTTCGATACCAGATGTGGTATCAGCTATTATAGATATAGTACCAGTTGGTGCTATGGTCGTAACTGTAGCGTTTCGCATGGGTTTGTCCACTTTCGCCCATTTACTGTATGACCAGTTAGGAAACACACCCCGGGATTTAGCTAGGTTAGAACTGGCTAAATGAGCCTTGGTTTGAAAGAATTGCATAAACTTGTGGGCTAGGTTGAGGGCTGTTTGAGAGTTATAAGGTATGTTTTTTAATAATAGAACTTCGGCAAAACCCATAATACCCAGGCCAATTCGGCGATTATTTTTAGTCGTTGTCTTTATAATTTCGAGCGGGTAGGTATTTTGGTCGATAACGTTATCTAAAAAACGAACGGCTAAATTTATTGCGTTTTCAAGTTTTGGGTAATCAATATTGAAATTATTATCTAAAAATTTAGTCAGATTTATAGAACCAAGGTTACACGCGTCGTAGGGACCTAATGGTTGTTCTCCACAAGGATTGGTTGCTTCAATCGTCTGCGTGCCCAAAATTATATCGTTATTTTCATTTATATCTTTTTCTAGTGGGTCTAATTCATTTATACGGTCGATAAAAATCAAGCCAGGCTCGCCGGTTAAATAAGCGTTATCGGTCAATTTCTGAAAAACAAAGCTAGCTTTTAGCTGGCCTATTATTTTTTTTGTTTGGGGATGAATTAAATTAAAATTGGAATCCGTTTTTAAAGCGTCGATGAATTCATTAGTTATGGCTACTGAAATATTGAAGTTATTAAGGTTGGCCAAATTATTCTTACATTCGATAAATTCCATAATATCAGGGTGGTGAACCGACAATATTCCCATATTGGCTCCGCGCCTGACTCCTCCTTGGCGAATGGCGTTGGTTGCCGCGTCAAAAATTTTCATAATTTCAATCGGACCTGTTAGTAATTCACTATTGTTATATTGATAACAGTCTGACTTAGGGTTGATATTATTGAAGGAAAAACCTGTTCCACCTCCAGTTTGATGGATAATAGCAGCTTGTTTTAAACTATCAAATATTCCTGAAATATTATTAGGTACAGGCAAGACAAAACAAGCTGCCAATTGTCCATTTTTTTTACCGGCATTCATTAAGGTGGGCGAATTTGGTAAAAACTCTTTATTTATCATTAACTCGTAAAATGCTTTAGCGTAATATTCTATTTTATTCGTTCCGTCTTGTGAATATAAAGCTTCGGCTTGGGCAACGTAGTTAGCTACGCGCCTAAACAAATCGTCGATACTTTCACATATATTATTTTCACTATCGCGTAAAAGATATCGTTTAGCTAAAACTATCTGAGCGTTGGCTGAAAATTTATAGTCTGGATCGATATTAAATACTTCTTTCATAAAATCTCTTTCGCTCACTTTTTATCCATAAAATTATTATATACATATGTATGGTATTTGTCCAGAAAAAATTTAAAATTTAATCTATTCAGCCTAAATTACTAAGAAATTATTCTGATTGTCAAGTGGTCATTCCTAATATGCTAGACTATACTATATATATTATAGCCTTTAAAAAAGAGTGTAATAGTTAATAGATGAAAATGAAGAATGGATTTAAACTAGTTTTTTTGTTTTTTCTCATTCTGTATACTGTAAACGCTTATGCTTATAAAAACGCTGAATTTCCTGGTGTGGGAAATATTGCTAATTGGCAGAATGCATATTCGATTTATAAAAATATAAATAGTTATAATCCTGATATAGCCGTGCCCAAAATCAAACAGGCTATTGCCATATACCCCTATGATGGAACTTTTTACTACGCACTATCTAGATATTCTAAAGATACTACGACCAAGATTAAATATTTACAAGAAGCCCAACAGCTAAAATTAGACGAGCCGCAAATTAATTTTCTCCTTGGTAAATTGTATTATAAAAATCATGATTATAATAAATCGATTGGCTGTTTAAATAAATATTTGCTAGTTAAATCCAAAGGCTCTGAAGCTCTTTATTATCTTGGCCTCGACTATGATAAAACAGGTCATTATAATATGGCTTTAAAGGCGTTTCAAAATATGAATTTAATCAATCCGACTAGTGACGGATATTATGCTATAGGTCAAGAATACGCTAAATTAGGTAAATATGATAGTAGCATTGATGTCTTTCGAAAAGCTAGTTCTATTAATCCTAAAGACCACAAAATTTATGACGCTAGGCTTAGCCTAGCCAATAAATATAAGGATTATGGCGAAATCCGTGCCTGTGAAAAACAGATGTCTAAATATTTTGCTCATGATAGGCAAATTAATAAATCGATGGAGCAAACAAATCTGCTTTTCTTATGTTATTTTATAGGGATGTTTTGGTTGATATTTGTTATTTTGAACTTAAAGAAAAGAAAATATTCAGCTGGATATAATACAACGCAAGCGCACCCGGGTAAGGATGTATTGACGTCTTATGAAAGTGTCAATGGTACTAACTTAGAGCATAATAACCAAACCGAACCTATGCTAAGACACGATTTTCTCGACCAGATTCATACCAAGATGGAAGTTGAATCTGGTTACCACGTTCCAGTCGGCCATAATTTAGACCCACATATCGAAAACAAGTACATCAGTCATAGTAGTTCACATTCAATAGATGAATCGAACGTCAGAATTACTAAGACTAATATCCAAAGTCTCGGCGGCATTAATAAATCTGCTGAAAATAACCTTGCCCCCCATATCGACCCTTATGTTCTAGAAAGTCATTCTGGCAAGGACCTTAATATAAACAAATCGGTTAACGTTTCAGCTGACGATACTATGCCGCAATCGGTTATTAATAATAACGAATATGAACACATTAATGATAACCCCAAACAAAATACAGCTTTAGATAACCCTGTTATAGAAGCAAGCTATGCAACTACTGACACTAGCTTGCCTACGGTTACCGATGGTAACGAAAGCAAGATAAATTTGGGTAAAAATTTTACCGCAAATGTTAGCAATACATTTTTAAATGGCGATAATTTTGAAGCAAAGCCTGATTCTTTTGTTAAAGAAAATTTGGTGAATCAGTTTGATGCGAATGTATTTGAATTTAAGTCTAGTCAAGATTCACTGGCAACCATAGATTCAACCCTAGGTTATTCTAATGAAAACAACGGCGGCAATGAAGAATCCGTAAATAACCCAAACAAATTATGCTCAAATTGTGGCAAAGAATTGGATTTAAACTTTAGTTTCTGCATTTACTGCAGCAAAATTATTGACTAATTGTTATGGGGGACTTTCATTTTTAAACTATTTTGTCTTAAATGCTGGTTGTTAAGCCTCATTTTAGACTCTTTTAATTCGTTTTCCGAATCAATAATAATTTTTTCTAGTTGAGATACAGTAATCTTGCGTATCTTAAAATTTTCATAGCGTTTTTTTAGCATTTTGGGTAGCATAAGTAAAGCCTTAAAAGACCCTTTGAACCAGGCTATAGGCTGTTTACCTATTATGGTTACGGCCAGAAAATAATATAGCTGAAAATAAAAAATCTGGGGTAAGAATTTGACTATTAATATAAATGGTAAATTTTTAACGATGGTGTTAATATTATTCTGGCTTGATAAAGCAACGACCATAGGTGAATAACCACTGCCGGTGGTACCACAGCCAACATGATAAATTATGGCCTGTGGCGTGTATAAACACTTGTAACCAGCACTTTGTAAGCGCAGACCCAAATCGACGTCTTCTAGGTAGGCAAAATAGTCTTCGTCAAATAGACCGACTTTATCTAAAGCCGATTTACGGTAAAGAGCCGCTCCGCCACAAGCACCCATAACGTAGCGCGTTTTATTGAATTGACCTAAATCCCTTTCTCTGTGCCCTATTCTGCCAGGCAAGCCACCTCGTCTATACCCGTCGCCGGCTCCATCTAGGTATGATGGGTCATTATACATAAGCATTTTACAAGCGACTGACCCTGTTTCTGGGTGTTTTTCGATCGTTTCGACCATAATTTTGACCCAGTCTGCGTCTAATACCGTATCGTTATTGATTAAGGCTATGTATTCACCCATCGATGCTTTAATACCAAGGTTTACAGCGTGGCTAAAACCAGTGTTAACAGGTAACTCTATAATTTTGACGGTATTGTAATGGGTTTTGAGAAAATCGACCGAATCGTCTTTTGACCCGTTGTCAATAACTATTGCCTCAAAATTTTTATATGTTTGCTGGTAAATCGAAGTAAGGCATGGGTCCAGGTATTCTTTGCCGTTCCAGTTAGGGATGACAATGCTTACAAGGTTAGAGCTAGGTATCTGCGGCATAAAATTTTAATTTAAGCTTAAATTTTAAACTAACAAGGATAATATAATCCTTTTAAAACTATAAGTGTTAAAATTTAAGCTTATAATTACCATACTTAAATATTAAATTAACTAAATGAGTAAATTAAAAGTTTTTTGTGTAACCCTAGAACCGATTGGCGAAAAAATGGCTGGTCCAGCCATTCGCTGCCTTGAACTAGCTAAACAGCTAGCTTTAGCTGATTTTAAGGTCACTGTGTTTACGCCCAATTTAACCGATTCTAGTATAGATACTAGTGTTAATATAATAAGCGATTTGCCTAGTCACAATAAGTTTTATGAAGAGGCTTTTAAGCACGATATTTTTTTCATACAGGCCAACGTTTTAAAAGAATACCCTAAATTGGCCAATTGCGAAAAATATCTTGTCGTTGACTTATACGACCCTTATCTGTTTAGCGTTTTGGCCCAGTACCAGAATAACGATTATCTGCTTAATACCAGTTACAACCTTATGCATAGTATCCTCGATACGCACATGTTAGCTTGTGATTTTAGCGTTTGTGCCAATAACCGGCAGCGCGACTACTATTTAGGTCGTTATTGTGCTTTGGGTCGTCTTGTGCCGCAAATTTACAATCAGGATAATAGTTTCAAAAAATTAATCGACATTATCCCTTTCGGTCTTCCAGATATTGAGGCCAGCCACGATACCAACGTACTAAGAGGTGTTGTGCCTGGATTTTTTGCCAACGATACTATTCTGGTTTGGGGCGGTGGTATCTGGGACTGGTTTGACCCTTTAACCATAATTAAGGCGGTTGGCGCTTTAAGTCATGACTATCCTGACTTGAAATTATTTTTTATGGGTAAAAACAGCCCCAACCCCCAGGTCGAAATTATGTCGATGTCTGATAAGGCGCTTGATTTGGCTAAAAGTTTAGACGTCTACCAAAAAAACGTTTTCTTTAGCGACACATGGATCCCTTACGCCAAGCGTGGCTGCTACCTTCTCGAAGCGGATGTAGCTGTGAGCAGCCATTTTGACCTTATTGAAACGAGGTTTTCGTTTCGTACCAGAATTCTTGACTATCTCTGGGCCAATCTACCCATTTTAACGAGTGCCGGCGACGACTTGGCCGATCTTATAGACAGTCATAGGGCGGGGCGGGCTCTTAAAGTTGAGAGTGTAGAAGACTGGATAGATGCTATTAAACAGCTAATGATAAACAAAGATTTAAAGGAGCAATACGCTAAAAATTCAGCCCTTCTTAAAACCAAGTTTTACTGGTCAGTTGTTAGCGCGCCTTTAATCGATTACTGTAATAACCCTTATAAACTACCTAAGGCAAAACCGGTAATTAAGCCAGGCTTGGTCGACAGGCTTAAATCGGTTTATATAAGGGGTGGTTTAAAAGGTGTTATAAATAAGACCAAAGTAATCGGTCAAAAAATCAACCCTTTGGGCTAGTTTAATAGATGGCAGTGCTTGCTTGTACGGGGTTTTGAATTTTTATGTATTGAACATTAAGATTTTAACGGAGCCAATTTTGCTTTAAAAAATTGACCACATAAATTTTTAAATTTTAGAACCAGTGCTTTGTGTATTAAAAATTTTAGCCTGCTTATAGTATACTTAAGTTGATTATTTTAACTGAGGCTTAAAAATAGGGTAAATGAAAAAACTTCTAATTGTCGATGATGAAATTGATATTGCCAGGTCCATTCAATACGTACTTCAGCAGGAAGGCTTTAGTACTCTATTGGCGCATGACGGCAACGAGGCTATTAACCTCTACGAGAACAATAAGCCCGATTTAGTCATCCTTGACGTTATGATGCCGGGTCTTGATGGATACGAAGTCTGTCGCAAAATCAGGCTCCAGGACGCTAAAATACCTATTTTAATGCTTACTGCCAGGTCCAGCGAAATCGATACAGTGGTTGGCCTTGAACTGGGCGCTAACGACTATATGGCCAAACCGGTTCGTCTTAGAGAATTGGTCGCCAGGGTCAAAAAGCAGTTGCGCGATTTGAAAGGTGAAGCCAAATCCAACCCTAAAATCAACGTCGGCGATTTATTTATCGACCTTGAAACGCGTATCGTTGCCGTTAATAACGTCGAAAAAGAATTGACATTTAAAGAATTTGAACTTTTAGCTACCCTGGCCAAAAACCCAAACCGCGTATTTACGCGTGACGAATTGTTTGCCAGTGTGTGGGGGTCGGATTTTTTGGGTGAAAGTAGAACAGTCGACGTTCATATTCGCTATTTGCGCGAAAAACTAGAAGAAAACCCCAGCCAACCCAAACATATTCAAACGGTTAGGGGGGTCGGTTACCGTTTGAACTGGTCGTAAGAATTAAATTCAATTAATTATTGTCCGAAATGCTAGATTTACGTATTTTAATTTAGCTTATAATGATTTAATATGACGATAAATATTTAATGTATATACTTGTAAGTCATGGACGAATTATTAATCAACTTAAAAAACAAGCATTTAATACCTTTAGCCCTTATTCTAGGCTTAAGCGTATGGCTTGTCATGTGTTACAGCCATTACAAGAGTTTTTGGTTCGACACGATATATAGGGTCCAGACAGTCGACTTTAATCTGCTCCACCATACGCTGCCAATCACCCTTTCGCAGCTAATTTCGGCTAATAGACCCGACCTTATCCAAAAGGTTCTTGACGCAAATTATGGCTTGTTTGGCCTGGTTGTGACTAATAGTTCCGGTGATACAATTCTCTATAAAACTAACGCCGTCTACCACAGACGTTCGTGGCAAAAGTTTTTGAGCCTAAATAATTTAAACGAAGCGGCTAAAATTGAAAGGTTTGACTATTTAACTAATCCTCCTCCTATGGGTGCTTTTATCGAACACTTAAGCCCGCGTGATACCACTGAACCGATTGAAATTGGTGAAAACGCCCAACCTATCGATAACGCCAAACCCGTTACGATAGGGCGCGTTTATTATTTAAGAGAAGTTCCGCCCAGTTTTAGCCGTGACATCGTTAATTTCTTAACTACTGGCGTATTCGATATTTCCCAGGCTAAACGCGGTTATTTAATCATTACCTACTGCGTAATTATATTAATGCTAAGCCTTATGACTTTTATTTATCTGCGTAAACAGGCTTTGGCCTATAAACAGAAAGAATTTAAAATTATTTGCCGCGAACTGGAAATTAAACGCAGAGCCATCGAAAATTTAGCCAGCCAGCTTTCGGCTAATAAATCGCGTAAGCTCTGGTTAGAACGTGAAGCTAAAGAAATGACTATAAGAGCCAAAAGATTGAAACACTCTCTAGCTCAACTAAAAGACTATTTTGCCAAGTTGAATGGAATAGCCTATAAAAATAAATTAAATTTAAGCCAAAGCGACTTAGCTAGACTCGAAGAATCGAGCCAGCCTAACCAAATATTAGAAGAAGCCTTAGAAATTATCCCCCAACTCAACGATTTGGCTAGTAATTTGTCTAGTCAGGCTTATAACCTTCAGGAACAATGCTTAGACCTAGAAAACAAACGCCTGGAAATGGAAAAAATGGTCGACAAAGCGTTCAGTAACGGTTTTCAAAATTTTGAAAGAACTAAATTAATAAAAAATTAAACTTCAATTTAGGTTAATTTTATACTTTATTGCCTATTAAGTGTTAGACTATGTGAAATGAGTTTTGGCCGTTAAGGTAACAGACGCATTTTATTTTACTTATTAAGTATTTAAGTAAGTATTTTTGTTTTTTTTATATTTTTTATGGGTTTTAGCAAAGAAACTTCTACCGAAAATAATCCGGCGCAAATTTTAAAATTCCTGCAGGAAAAAAGTTCTGAACCTGTTTATAAACGTGGTCTGCAGTATTATCGCCGGCGTAAGGTTTTGCGTTATGAAGAACTTAAGGATAAAAACGGACTAGAGGCTTTAGTTATAGGCTCAGAGCCACAGCCTTATAAGGTCGAACTTGTTTTTAAGGACTTGGGTGACTTTGACGTAAATTGTTCCTGTCCCTATTTTGAAGCCGTCTGCAAGCATTCTGTGGCGGCTGTTCTGCATTATTTGAGCAAAATAAATCCCAACCTACGGTTTGAGTTAAGCGAGTTAAACAGCGACAGTCAATCCGAAAAAACGCCTAAGGCCAAGGATTTTTTGGACGAAAATATACTTCAAACAGACTTGGTTGATTCTGAACATTTAGACCTTGGCGTTTTGATTTTGGAAAAGCCATTGGCCTTTATAGTTGGCATAATACCTGCCGAAACGGTCGGCAAGATAAATATTTTGAAACTTCCCCAGGAGTTGTCGCAAACGTATAGCCATAATAAATTATGCCAAAAGCTTATCGATTACTTATTAGCTTTGCCCCAAACTACTAAAGGCAATGCCGGTGGGCATAGAATACCCAGGTTTGACGAGGGCTTTGTTTTGAATTTTGCCAGGCATTGCACCAGCCTTACCAATATCAATAATGGCCAGAAGTATTCTTTTAGCGATAAGGCCATTATTCCTAAAATTACCGTAGCGGAAAATGAAAACGGCGAAATCGCCGTCAATTTAAAAGCCTATACCAAGGATGAAAATGGTAGTGAAATAGAGCTCAATAACGTCATTTATTTGCTTGGCAGTATTACCTATATATTGTGCGATTCGGTTTTTTATCAGGCTGATTACAGCGTATTACAGAAACTCTTCCCGTTTATAGACGCTTTTGGTCATTTAAACGTAAGGCTTGACCTGGTTCCAAAATTTTTGCTGCAAGACTTACCCAGTTTTGAAAAGAAAATCGAGATTATTTACGATGAGTCACAAGCACCTTTCCCTCGAGCAGTCAGCGAAAACCCCAACGTTATAGTAAAATTAAGTGAAAAAAATAACACCGTTTCGGCCAATATAAACGACGTTAAAAAATGCCTCGACGTAAGTCTTTCCTTTAAATACAACGACGTTGTACTGATTTCTAAAGACGAAACGGTGGCTAGCGAAACCGACTCGTATACTCGAACAATAGCTGACAACGGTCGCAGTGTGTGGGTTAAGCGACACTGGGAATTAGAGACCCAGGTTCGGCGATTTTTATCTAATATGCAGCCTAAAGACATTATGGCCGATAGATTTATCTATACCGGTGAACAGGCTTTTGACGTTTTATTTTACTTGAATGGAGAACAGTGCCAGGGTTGGGAGATATTTGGCCTTGATAAATTAGAATACTATCGTTTGCGCAAGGATGAGGCTAGTATCAAAAGTAAAATCAGCCTTAAAGAAGGGCAGTATAAGTTTGATTTTGAAGTCTTCTGTAAATCTGGAATAGACGAATTGCCGTTATCTTCTATTTTAGAAGCTGTATTTCGCAATAAAAAATACCTCAAAATTTCGTCTACCGATTTTGTTAGACTCCCCATCAATAATTTAATGAGTTTATTGAAACTTATCGGTCAAAAAGGCGATAATTTAAGGCCTTTATACCAGGCACCACTAATAATATATGCTTTGGAGTCTAATGAAGTTGAGTACGAGACCGATAATATGTTTAAAGAATTTTTAAATAAATTACAAAGCTTCACCAGTCAGCAAAAAATCGAATTATCTAAGAATTTTGTCGGCACTTTACGCGAATATCAAAGTAGTGGCTGTAACTGGTTAAATTTCTTGCGCCAGTACGGATTGTCGGGAATATTGGCTGACGATATGGGTTTGGGTAAAACGATTCAAACGCTAGCTATGCTGCAGATTCACCATGAATCGCAGAAACGCCAGCCGTCTTTAATCGTCTGTCCTACTTCGGTAATTTATAATTGGCTGAACGAAGCGGCCAAATTTACGCCCAACCTGTCGACGGAGATGTTTATCGGCCGAGATAGGATGGAAATTTTAAACCGTATCAAAAAACGCAATAACGGTAAGCCCGACCTCATTTTTACGACTTATGGAATAATCAGGCGTGATTATGAAATATTAAAAGAGTTTGGCTTTGATTACCTGGTTTTAGACGAAGCGCAAAATATAAAAAACCCTGAATCTTTGGGAGCAATTGCGGCTAAAACGATAAAGTCCAATCATAAACTGGCCTTGTCGGGCACACCGGTTGAAAACCGGTTAAAGGAATTATGGTCTCTATTTGACTTTTTAATGCCTGACTTTTTGGGTACTTATAAAGAATTTAACGAGCAGTACGAGCGTCCGATTGAGCTTGGTCTAGAAGCCGCTTCGTTAAGGTTAAGAAAACAGGTCCATCCTTTTGTCATGAGACGTCTAAAGAGTCAGGTGGAAACAGAATTGCCAGACAAAACCGATATCATTAATTTGTGTGAAATGGACGACGACCAAAGGTCTTTATACCTCGATATTTTGGGCGAATGTAAGCAGAAACTATTTAGTGAAATAGCCAGCCGCGGAATGGGTGCCAGTAATTTATCGGTTCTGGCGGCTTTATTACGACTGCGTCAGGCGTGTTGCGACCCCAGACTCCTTAAAAATGCCAAAACCGGGACTGAATTGGTTTCTTCGGTTAAACTATCTCACCTTATCGATATGATCGAAGAAATTACCGCTGAAGGCCATAAGATACTTGTTTTTAGCCAGTTCGTGGAAATGCTGTCGTTGATTAAGGCTGAGTTTGCCAAAAAAGGCTGGATTTATGAATATCTAGACGGACAGGTCCCAGCTAAGGAAAGGCTGGAAAGGGTGAATAAATTTAACTCAGATAAAAACATCCCGGTATTTTTGATAAGTTTAAAAGCTGGTGGCACCGGGTTGAATTTAACTGGTGCTGATTATGTAATACATTATGACCCATGGTGGAACCCGGCCGTAGAGAACCAGGCCACCGATAGGGCGCACAGAATTGGACAGACTAAACATGTCTTTAATTATAAATTAATTACCAAAGGAACCGTCGAAGAAAAAATTATTACTTTACAGCAGAAGAAAAAGGACTTAGCCGATTTAATAATTAATTCGGACGAAGGTATGGCTAAAGAACTAACCAAAGACGATTTGGAATTTTTATTTTCCTATTAAACGAGCCATCGTCGTCATTGTTTGCCAAATATACTTGTCAGAACTGAATTGGCTTGTTTGGCGATAATTACGTCTTCGTCGTCTTTTAGGAATTTTAAAATCTCCAGCGGACAACCAGGGTTACTCAGCAAGAAGCGTTTAATCTGTAAGTCGCCAAGTTTAGCCAAAAACCAGAACGTGCTTATCGGAATATTTTCGTTGCGGGACAAAGCCAGGTGAATGGACCGATAAGGATAATTAGTCAGTTCCATAAGGTCGGTTTGGGCACTGTTTTTATTGCTGGCGACAAAAACCAGGTTAGATACTTCGGCCTCGGTTAAGTTGTTTTTGGCGTTGACTTCATTTATGGTCGGGTTAAAAGAATTGCCCGGGCTTAAATTGGTATTAATCGGGTAGGTGTTTTTGAGTACTTTGGGTAAAGCCGATTTAGGTACGCTTTTAAGCTTATTGAGGGCTTCTTGCGCCTGCCAGGCGACCAGGTAATTGGGGTCGTTGAGCAAGACTTGTAGCGTCTCTGGCGCATTATTGACCCTTTCAGCTATCGATAGTCGCACCAGAGGGTCTTGGTCGCGGGTCAATAAATTAATTATATTAATCGGGCAGTTAGGGTTTTTGGCTACGGCTACTTTGATAGCAGTATTGCCATGGTTGGCTAGCCATTCGAGAGTGGATGGCGGTGTACTTAAGTTCTGGCCAAGTTTTTCTAAGGCTTCTTGAGAAAAATGCCGGTAAGGGTGGGACGCCCTGTTGCCATCGGTTAAAGCGTTAGCGCTAGTACTTTCAGGAATAATTTCCTGGGTCTCGATTATTTTACTTTGACTTATTTTTGAAGATTTTAACTTAGACTGCGAAGTCGATGATCTAATCAGTGAAGATAGAGCGCTCGACGGGGTTAGGGTTAAATTTGGGTTGCAATCCCACTCTAAAGCTAGCTGGGTATCGCTAGCCAAGCCTAGAGGAGCAGTATTTACGTCTTCGACCAAAGTGTCACTGAAGTAAACGTTGGACAAATCCTGGACGGTTTGTTTAGTTTGGTTAGACGATTCATCCTTATTAAATAGATACGAATTTTTAATATGTTCCTGGGCTTTGTCCAATAAAGTATTGCGTTTTACGAGTTTATTCGAAATGGTTGAGCGAACATAAACGCTTTCTTCGTCGTCGATACTGTCAACGCCGTTGCTTATGGATTCATCAAAAATCTGCTTTTGGTTCGGCTCAAAATTCTCTTCAACTTCAAAGTCGGTTATGATGCTTTTACGAAAGGTCTCGACAGAATTAGTCTTACTTGTTTGGTTCAATTTTTCGTGTAAAAATTGAACAATTTTATTTAGAAAATTTCGCATTTCTAACGGCCTCTTTAAATAGTTTCTGAAAGTAATGTTAAAAAATTAATTTTTTCATATACGTTCTATACTTATAATATCATGAATTACTTTTAATATTACCTTAAACTGAATATTTTTTTTTATAAGTTCTTATATAATTTTTAGGGTTTTCTTATGTTTTTAGAAAATTTAATCTTTTTTAGGGTAAAAATTAATCATTTTATTAATATTTTTAAGGATTAAACTCACAATTTTGTTAACTTAAAAGAATTTATTCTTTAGGTATTGTATCCTATATTATGATTGCTTCATTTTAAATTGACTATTAATTTAAGATGAATTTTTATCTTTAACTTTTTTTTGCCCACAAATATAGCAACCCCTCAAACTTCTTAACATATGTTAGACACCAAATTAATTCGTAACTTCTGTATTATCGCCCACATCGACCACGGTAAATCCACTTTGGCTGATAGACTGCTAGAAGTTACCAATACTATAACCAAAAGGCAAAGCCGCGACCAGATACTTGATAGCATGGACCTTGAACGCGAACGTGGCATAACTATTAAATCGCAGCCAGCTAGGATGAATTACGTAGCTCGCGACGGACAAGAATACGTCTTAAATCTAATCGATACACCTGGCCATGTCGACTTCGTCTATGAAGTATCCAGATCTTTGGCTGCCTGTGAAGGGGCTCTGCTTGTAGTCGACTCAACGCAAGGCGTCCAGGCGCAGACTTTGGCTAACGTTCACTTGGCTTTAGAAAACGATTTAGAATTGATTCCGGTAGTAAATAAAATCGATTTGCCGTCGGCCGAACCAGAGGCTATAGCCATTCAGATCGAAGACTTAATCGGCTTAAGCCGTAAAGAAGCTATCAACGTAAGCGCCAAAAATAATATTGGTATCGAAGACGTATTAGAAGCTATTGTACAGCGTATTCAGCCGCCCGAAAATACTATTAATAACCCTTTAAGGGCGCTTGTCTTCGATAGCTTTTTCGATAGCTATCGCGGTATTATCGTCTATTTTCGAGTTAAAGACGGCGAAATTAGCCTGGGCGATAAAATTCGCTTTATGGCTAATAATAAAGATTTCGAGGTAACCGAGCTGGGTGTTTTAAAACCTGGTCCGGTTAAGGTTAATCGGCTGGGGCCTGGCGAAGTTGGCTATTTAGCTGCTGCTATTAAAGACGTGGCTAATTTAGTCGGTGATACCATAACTAACGCCGATAACCCAGCTGCTTCTAACTTACCAGGTTACCGCGACGCCAAACCTATGGTTTTTGCTGGAATATATCCAACCGACAACGACCAATACCCAGACTTGCGCGATGCTTTAGAAAAACTTAAACTTAATGACGCATCTTTGTTTTACGAGCCAGAAACGTCTGAAGCCTTGGGCTTTGGCTTTCGCTGCGGTTTTTTAGGGCTTTTACACTTAGAAATAATCCAGGAAAGGCTCGAGCGAGAGTATAATTTAACCTTAATCGTGACGTCGCCGTCGGTTGTATACAAAGTATATAAAACTACCGGCGAGATAGAAATGATCGAAAACCCCGCCAATTTGCCTGAGGCCAATTACCGTCTTAAAATCGAAGAACCTTACGTTGAGGCCACTATAATGCTACCCAATGACTTTGTCGGTCAGGTTATGGAGTTGTGCCAGTCTAGGCGCGGCATATTTATTGATATGACTTATCCAGCTAAAAATAGGGTGGTATTACATTACGAATTGCCTTTGGCCGAAATTATCACCGATTTTTTTAATGAATTAAAGTCAAGGTCAAAAGGATACGCCTCATTAGACTACCATGTTAAAGACTATCGTCAGTCAAAACTCGTTAAACTAGATATTTTAATCGGCGGTCAAAGCGTTGACGCACTATCGGCCATTGTTCACTACGACAATGCTTTCTTTTCTGGACGCAAATTAACCGAAAAGCTGAAAAAACTAATTCCTAAACAAATGTTCGAAGTACCTATCCAGGCAGCCATTGGCGGTAAAATAATAGCCCGTGAAACGATTTCGGCGCAGCGCAAAAACGTATTGTCCAAATGTTATGGTGGCGATATATCGCGTAAACGAAAATTATTAGAAAAGCAAAAAGAAGGTAAGAAACGCATGAAATCGGTTGGCCGCGTCGATATTCCACAAGAAGCCTTTATGGCTTTATTGAAACTCGAAGACGAATAACTGGTTAGATGAATCGTTAAGTTAGATTAAAGGCTAGTTTTTAATGAAAGAATTTTAGCTATGGATAAATTAAGTGAAATTGAAAACAACTTAAACTTTGTAAAATCAGCCTGGCATAAGCGCGACGAGATTTATCAGGAATTATTTGGCCAACCAGCTTACGCCGTACCAGATAATTACGCCGAGCCAGAATTGATATTCGACTTGAACGATTTAAACGACGAAGCTAATGAAGCTAAAATCGAAGCTGTAATCAACGAAAATAATAAGTCTATTTTCAAAGCGCAGGAACTCAATATTCTTGCCTACGGTCCAGACCCTTTGCGACCCTATTGGCTTTATGTAACGTCGGGTTTGTCTATGCCGTGGCTAGCAACACAAGCTGAGGAGGTTTCTGGCTATGGGCTCGAATTAGCCATTAAATCGCCAATCGACGCTAAATGGCCGGTGGGACTTTTGCGCAGTCTGTCTTTGCACGTTTTAAATCATTCTGGTGTATTTACCCCTGGCGCTACACTAGACTTACACGAGTCGATTGATATCTATAGTAAATCCGACTTAGACAATATTTTCATATGGTACTTAGACGAAGCTAAAGACGCCTGGTATGAATTACCTAGTGGTGGCTTTGGTATATTTTGCTGCATTGGTATCACTAGTAATGAGATGAAGTATTTAAAGTCGCAAAAAGAATACGGTGCCTGGGCTATGATGGAATTATTGCAGCGCACGAAGCATAGTCAGGTAACCAATCCTAGCCGAACATGTGTAATGAAACAAAGAAATATTAAGCCGATTAAACAGGAAATTAAAAACTATTTGCGCAATTTTGCCGAATTTATCCAAAAAGCAAAATAGTAAAGTTTACCGCAGTATTTAAAGTTAGTTTAGTCGTCGCCTGATAATATGGCTTTGTTTGCCGGTGGAACGTTTACGCTTTGTTTGCGTTTATAGGTCTGTATTTTGGGTCGACGACGATAAAATTGTGAGACTGATAAGTTGACGCTGAAAAACTAAGCTAAATTTTAACGATAAAATGCTGTGTTCGTTTTTGGCAAATTACAATATATGCCGATTTTATAGGCTATTTATTTTGAGCGTCGATTATAGACTGGATAAGCGATTCGTCGATGTCTAATAAATCAGCTATTTGGTCAATGGGTAATTTTTCACCTTTTAACATACCCTTCAATTCACCTTCAGCTTTACCTAACGATATACCTTCAGTCTTACCTTCAGCCTTACCCATTTGGTAGAGGTCTGTATCTTGAGCATTAATATGAACCGGCATATTTTTTACCTCGATTATTTCATTAATTTTAATTATAGCATTTTTCCGTAAACTTGACAAGGTCGTTAGCATCTTAATCAATTCACCCTGGTAGTTCTCGTCGGTAATTGAATTTAGAGAATTTAATAAATTTATTAAATTCTCTTGCTCCAGGCCATCGCTACATAAAATGCTAAGCAGCTTAACTTTTACATCGCTGCAATTTAAAAATAGCTTGGCCTGTAGTGTTGACAAGTCAATAATAGTGTAGCTAAAGTCGATAATGCCATCGATTTTAAAGCTAGATGGCATATTTATTCTGTTTTTCCCTACGTAAATAACGTATTGGTGTGGTATTACACTAAATTTTTTTATAATGGATAGAAAATACTGGAGCATTCTATAGTGCATGGCTGAATCGTTAGTCGCTTGAATTTCAATGTGAATAGAAGCTTTGTGGTTTTGAATCATAAAATCGAGTTTAAGTTCGGTCGCAATCTGGACATTCGAATCGACTTTTATAGAGCTGGTAGGGTCGATGTTTTCTTTTAGAATATCCCCTAAAATGCCATTTTTAACCAATAAACTAAATAATTCTTTTAAAAGGGCATCAAAATTATTGTTTTTAGACATAAAATATCCTTTATGAAATTCTGGAATAATGAGAAAACAAGTTAATTGGTCTATCTTGGTTGTTTTCGTGACTAACCTAATTGTTCTGGTGACTATCCTAATTGTTTGAGTGACAATCTTATTTTTTGTGGCTGTCCTAATTGTTTGTGTGGCTGGACGATTTCCCAAGAATGTATCCAAGAAATTAGCTAGAAAAGGAGAAGTTATTTAATAACCAATAATTTGTTGAAAAATAGAAATTACCCCTTTAAATATAAGAACGGAAAAAAGGGGGAAAAAGTTCTAAATTCGGGGCTGAATTAATGTTAAATTAT
>JAJYFO010000177.1 GCA_021785395.1 bacterium
CGAATTTTTCCAGGAAAACTGCCTATTAACAATTTTGAACGACTGGTCCGCCAGAGACATTCAAAAGAAAGACATGGAAGGTTTGGGGCCGGCTAACAGTAAATTTATAATTGGCAAAAGTATCGGTCCAAAATTCGTTAAAGCCAGCCAATTTAAAATCGATGAAAACGGTGTATTCGATATGCCAGTTAAATTGTCGGTAAATGGTAAGCTTAGAACAGATAGCAATTACAACACGATATATCACACCCATCCAAGTACTAAAACCAAATCAGCCTGGAGTTTCCCTAAGCTTTTAACCTTCTTGGGCAATTTAAATATTGCGGTTGAACCGGGTTATCTGCTTGGTTCAGGAACGGTCGGTGACGGTTGCATAGCTGAGTTCTCGGCTAAAATTGACCCAAGCACAGGTAAAGAAATTGAGCCAGCCAAATACCCTTGGTTACAAGATGGCGACAAGGTCGTAATTGAAGTAGACCATATCGGTGAATTGGCTAATACAGTTAAATTTGTAGAGTCTCCCAATTACGCCAAGTCACTAGCTGGGGTTGCTGCCTGCAAATAAGCGATAGGTCTTTAATATTTAATCTATTTATCCCTTAGCGTACTGACTTCACTCTTGCTTCTTGAGGTATAGATTCATGCCTATTGATTTAAAATTCCCCAAAATAAAAAAAATATCGACTAGTTTTGACGAAAAACTCTTGGCGGATATTTTAAATATTCCTAACGTTTATTTTCCCAACGGCCATTTTGAATACCCTGTCTCTTTAAATAATGAAAAAGTCGGCAATCATCTTAATTCTTTGTTTTTATTTGAACCTATAGCCAAACAAGCCCAAGCTCTAGATTGGATTACTAAAGATATAGAATTGTTTTGTACGAATCAAAACCTCAACTTTAATTTAATCTTTGCCCCCAATCAAGCCAGCGTTGTGCATCTCGTAAAAAAACTAGCCAAATCCCTAAACGTTGACTATGCCTTATTAGAATACCTTCCCACGGGCTGGTTTGGTGATAATATCGTCTACGGCAGCATTAAACCGGGTGACAAAGTCCTCGTTCTAAACGGAGTAAGTCAGCAAGGTCGCTGTGTAGGCCTAAGGTTGCCGTCTATAGTTAAGAATTTTAAAGCTAGCGTCGAGGCTGCCAGTGTATTTGCCACAGGCAATGGCGCTGGCGTTAAAGAAGCCATCCACAGCTTTGGTCCCAAGCTATACCGGACGCTCGAACTCGAACTGGAATCGTTTACACCAGCCAATTGCCCTATATGCCAAGCCGACAAAAATAGCCAACCAGTACCCTGGACAAATTATCGGGATTTAGTCATAAATTAAAATGCTTAAGAATCTAAATGCAATGTCGGGCTTGTCAAAAAAACCTGCCTGGTATTATTTTAATGGACCGACATACTAATGAACGAGCCTAATTATAACTTCATCTTTACCAGCCAGGTTTAACCTTTCACGAGCCAGCCTTTCCATACCGTAACTGGACAAATAATTATTCAAACCCTGTTTTAGCTCACCGTTTAAATCAGTTGCTGACTCAAGATTCTTATGAAGGGCATAACTGCGTTCGCGCAAAAGTATTTGACGGTGGCCGTTTTCCACTACGGCTCGACAAGCATAGCCAAGGCATACTATTAAAGCGATAGAATAACCGACCTGTTTGACTAAATACCGTAGATTATTATTAGAAGTTTGATCTGAACCAGGCATAATTATATGATTAATAAATAGGTGTAAATTCGTTAACTATTAAGATAACATTAAATTTACTTTTTTGCACTAAGAATTTTTAAATTATTCATTATTTCTGTAACGATCGGGCTAAAACTACTAATTATATTGCGCAAAGATTCTTTATCGTCTGATTCAGCGTAAAGCCTCAATAAAGGTTCAGTACCGCTTGGTCTGACCAAAAGCCAACTATGTTCGCCCATATAAAATTTAAGACCGTCTTTATCGCTTACTTTACTAACGGTCAAATCACCTATAGTTTTAGGCGGGTTTTCTTTTAGTTTTTCCATGATTGTTTTAGGACTCATATTATTCAACTTAAAGTCTTCTCTGGCCTGGAATAGCTCTAGTCCAAGGTCACCTAAAAGCTCTTGCCAGATTTTTGATAGTGGTCTATTTTCACAAGCGACCAATTCAATTATGAGTAGATCAGCCAATAATCCGTCTTTTTCAGGGATATGGCCTTTGACCGATAAGCCACCGGACTCTTCTCCACCGATAAGGACATTGCCATGGCGCATGGCTTCACCCACGTATTTAAAGCCAACCGGTGTTTCAATAATATCGAGGTTAAAATGTTTGGCGAGCTTGTCGAGCAAATGCGTTGTAGCGACGGTTCTAACAATACTGCCCGATAATTTACGGTGCTTGACCAGGTGGTACGCGAGTAAACATAATACCTGATTGGGTGTTAAGAAGTTGCCGTTTTCGTCAATAATAGCGAATCTATCGGCGTCTCCGTCGGTAGCTATGCCTAAATCTAGTTTTTTGTCCTTGACCAACTGCATCAATTCTTTTAAATACTGTGGCTTAGGTTCGGGCATACCACCGCCAAACAATGGGTCTCTCATTTTATGTAAAGTATCAGCTTTGATATTTAAATCAGCCAATATCTCGCTCAAGAAAATTCGACTCGTGCTAAACAATGCGTCGTAGCCGATATTAAAATTATGCTTTTGAATCAAATCGGCGTTGACCATTTTTTTCAAAGCTTGCAAATACTGTTTTCTAATGTCGAATTTAGGTATTTCATCGGTACTATAAATCAGCTCTTTATCAGAGATTTCATCCATATAACTAACTATTTCTTTTGTTATCGAAGTCGTAGCCGGCCCACCGTAAGACGGAATATATTTTATGCCACAGTATTCAGGCGGGTTATGTGAAGCGGTAAACTGCAAAGCTCCGGCTGTTTCGGTTGTACAGGCAGCATAGGCAACAGCTGGAGTGGGCAAGTCTTCTATTGAAATTTTAACTTCAATACCTTCTGATTTAAGTACTCTAGCGGCGAAAAGGGCAAATTCATCGGCCAAAAAACGCGTGTCGTAGCCAATTAATACCGGAGGTTTTTGACCGCCTTGATAATAATTGGCCTTAATGTATTTGGCAATCGCCAAAGTTACCTTCTGTACATTGCTAAAAGTAAAATCCCAAGCAATAATAGCGCGCCATCCATCGGTACCAAATTCAATCGACATTTAAAAACCTCCCAATGATAATTTATTTTTTTTAAATATGTTCTTAATTATACAGAATCTAAGCGAATCCCAAGGACTGTATCGAAAGTTTTTATTATATTTTAAGGTGTTTGGCAGCCTACCAAATTTTAAAGGTAGGTGCAAATTAGCTAAATTACTGTAATCTATGTAACGACCTGAATCCCCCCAGAATCTATATATTTCCTTAATTTTAAAAGTAGCTGGTAAATCCTTAGGATTTTTTTTAAGCTGGCTATTAAGCAGTCCTTTAAATTCATTTATATAACCCAAGTCTTGTTTATGGGTTTTAAGGCGATAAAAGCTCAATATTTTAAGACCAGAAAACAGATAAAGGTTTGTCCTGGTTATATTTAAGCCAGCCGGATAGGATTTATTTTTTTCCTGAAAAATAAATTTTTCTTTGAGATTTATGCCTAAAGTTTCATCGTAAGAAAAACCAAAAGCAAAACCAGTTGTTGTCAATTTAAGTTGTTCGACGTTAAGATTTAAAGTCGTTTTATCTGCCCAAATAAGAGAGAAATGGCCTTGTTGGCTTTTTTTAATTCTATAGAGTAGTTTTTTATTTTTATTAAAGGCCAATAACTGTACCAATTCTAGACCACTGTAAACACACAATAAACTAGTGTCGTTTAAACTTACCCTGTTTACCTTGATTTTAGGTATGTCCAAACTGGGTTTAGAAGTTTGGACGCTATAATCAAACCTGTTTCCACGGTATTTATGCCGTTTTAAAGTGGTACCCAACATAACCGTTAACCTGAGTACCGACTGACATTAGTTTCCAACCAGCCTCTATTCTGAAGCGATTCAGCCATTCTTGTACCGTTATAACGCTCATCGTACATAGCTACAGCGAACTGAGGCAAGGTGATTTTACCTTGCGTAATGAGGGTTTCAGCCAGCAATAAGGAATTCATTTCATTTTGAGTGACGTAGCCAGCGCCTAAAATCAAGTCTTTCAAGGGTATTTCAGGGGCAAAAGCCATCTGATTCTTTAAGGCCTGAACTTCAGAGCCAGAAATAATCTGGGCGTATTCTAAAAGTTCAATGAGTTTAGGAACTGGAGGTGGATCCTGTCGCTTGGCTTTTTTTTGGTCGCCATAATGAGCCTGTGGCACATTGACGATGGTTTCAGGCACAACTTGGGGGTTGGGAATATCGCTTCTTGTTAAATCTACCTTAGGAATACTTGGCTCTTTAAACGAGTCAACCGTTGGCTCGATATTCTGACTTGGGGCAATGTATTCAGGGACACTCGGGGCTGGGCCGGAGATCTCAGCCTGGGCTTGTGATGGCGAAACAGCTTGGTAGGCGTCTTTAATCTGACTACTTGCACTTTGCTCGAATACTTTGGGTTTACCTTCATAAAGTATGAAACTGCGCGTACCAACCAAATCGTGACTTAAGCGCAAACGGGGCTTTCGCAAAGTAAAACCGGCGTTAAGAATTGTTAAATACTCGTCTTTGAGCTGCATAGGGTCGTTAGACTTAAGGAAATTACGGATAACTTTCAAGAATTGGGCAACAACTAGTGTAGGTGAATCGCTATACATAAGACCAAGACATTGGTAATAGTCGGCTATTATATCTTCATTATTGTGCTTTAATGGTGGCAGCAAATCAGGAAATATTTGCGACAACTCACCCGAAGCTAACGAAACCCCTTGAACATCATTCAATTCCCAGCTTTGACGTAAGGCTGCTGAGAGAATCTGACTTTCTAATTCAATTCGGTTGGCAGCAGCTTGGGAAGCTTTCATCTATAATGTATCCTTGTATTTAATAATGTGAACAAAAATCTAGTCATCGTCTTTTTGAATCAAAGACAATTCGGTATGACCTACCCTAATCCTATCACCAGCTTTAATTTCCTGTCTTTTCAGCAACGGGTGACCGTTTAAGAATGTGCCATTGGTTGAGCTCAAGTCTTCAAGCCAGAATCTACCATTTTCAAAAGTTATCCAAGCGTGGTGACGAGAAGTGAACGTATCGTCAGATATAACGAACTGATTTGAAGCGTCACGCCCAATTTTCACCTTTTTTACGTTGATTTTAAACTCGGTATTGGTTTTCGGATTAAGCAAACTCATATTTTCAGGAAATTCCGAATAGGCGTTTTCTTCGTCACAGGCCTTAAAATTTTCAAACTGAAGGCTCTTAACATCCAAGTCGGTCACCGTCGAACAATAAACGCACTTTGACCTAGATGCTGTCTGACGACCGCAGCTGGGACAAGTATCATGACTATCTATTGTGGATTTCAAGCGTTAAAGATCTGCAAAGTTACCCTCATAATATTATATTATACTATGAGGAAAAAAATTTTGACTAATCCTTAAAAGATTTTGTCGATTTTTTTTTAATAACTTTCAAACAC
>JAJYFO010000031.1 GCA_021785395.1 bacterium
CCGGCCAGCTTGGTTTCTAGCAACGGATTTTTATAAGTTAAATTTAAAGACTTATGTATTGGCGCTATTGCTTTAAAAGCCTTAAGGCTTAGGCTATGAGCTAATTCTGGTTCTAGATTGAACAGTAGTGGTTTTAAGAAATTTTCATAAATCAGGTCGTTCATTTTTTGTTTTTGATCGATTCTTTAAATTTAGCACTAAGTTTTAATTTTTCGACTAACCTTAAACCGTAATGATTAGTAGGACTGGACCTCATGGGCTGGCTGTTAGAGAATTTTGATTATCGGCAATTTTATGTCCAAAATTATCGGTTAAATTATTATCGTCCATATTGAACCCATTTAGATGTAAAGAAGATTGCTGAAGTTGTTTTAAACAGCTATTTTACTTTATAATAGATTTTTAATACTTATTTATCCTACAAATTACACTTAAATTTTAACTAATTATGCCTGGTTACGAAGACCCTAATATCTTAAATCTAAAGTCAGACCTTGTTGGCAAGACTATTGGTGACTACTATCATATTGATAAAATTATTGGCCAGGGTGGGATGAGTATCGTGTACTTGGCAACGCAAGTTTTATTGCAAAAAAAGTACGCGATTAAAATGTTGCACTCTCACTTAGTAAACAACGAAATTACCGTTCAGCGTTTTCAAAACGAAGGCAAGGCAATTTGTGAATTAAACCATCCCAATATTATAACGATTCATAGTTTTGGAACCTACAACGATAGTCAACCTTACCTTGTAATGGATTATCTAGAAGGTGTGACGCTTAGTCAGTACATAGAAGAACACGGTTTCGTACCGGTTAATCAGGCCTTATTAATTTTTAAACAGATTGCCAAGGCTCTAGCGTTTGCCCACAGTAAAAATATAATTCATCGAGATTTAAAACCAAGTAATATCATGCTTGTTAAAGATTACGACGATAATATCACGGTGAAAATTCTGGATTTTGGTATTGCCAAAATTATTAGTGAAAATGATAATGTAGCAAAATTAACTTCTACTGGTGAAGTATTTGGATCGCCGTATTATATGTCGCCTGAACAGTGCAAAGGGTCTAAGTTAGACGCTAGATCGGATATTTATTCTTTTGGTTGCTTAATGTATGAAACTTTAACTGGACAATTACCGTTTAAAGGTAGCAATTTAATCGATACATTTAATTTGCAGATTTCTGAGACTCCAAAGCCTTTTGGTATTGCTTGCCGTAATATTAAATTACCGTCTAATATTGAATATATCGTTTTTAAAGCCCTAGAAAAAAATCCTAAGCAAAGGTTTGAGTCTATGACAGACCTATATAAAGTCTTGGATGAAATTGATAAAAAAAATCAAAACAAAATTTACGATTTTTTTAAAATACTTCAGTTAAAGCTTAAATTTAGACATCAATTAAGCTTGTCAACTTTAACGATTTTTTTCCTTATTTTAACTGTTATTTTAACTGGGTTTTCGGTTTATGCGCTACTACAATATAATCGTATAAATAAATTATGTTTTAATAATGAAGATTTTAAATTAATGTCACTACCATATATAGTGCCATTTAAATTGTCCGATAGTGAAATTGATTTAAAAAAAATAACTAAAAATAACCCTAAACTTTTAGATAACTACATAGAAAGTACTAAATCGTTAAGACAAAAAATTGATAATTCAATTGATAATAAATATTATTCTGATATTTTAAGTCAAAGTCGAGATCTCTTTTTGATTTTAAACGAACCACATTATGGTTTAAGTAATAAATTAGTACTGAATAATAACAAATTTAAAAAGAATAATTTATATCCATTAGACTCTATAATTAATCCCCCAAGTGCAAAATTATTACTAAATATAGACTATGCCTTAAATCAATCACCAACTTTAATAGAACCAAAAACTAGAGCACAGTTGAAAAATTTTAGAGAATTTGTCAATACTATGCCAGTAAATTCATATCACAATTTAGACCCGATTGCCGATTTGTTAGGTAGGTATAATTTAAAGCTGGAATCAGATAATATTAATGATTTGACTGTTTATTTTCTCGATAATATAAAAGCGCAGATAGATAAAAATAGTCCTTATAACGATTTTGTGATTCAATCTTATTTATATATAGCCAAAAATTATTTTGATAATCATCAATACAAAAAAGCTGATGATATTTATGAAAAAATAATAAATTTTAGTAACTACGATTTTTTAGATAATACCATTGTTTATTGTAAAGCCTATGCTTATACTCAGGTAGCAATTATTTATAATTTAGCAAAAATATTGCCACCGCAAAATTCGTACAACCTGGCTTTAGGTTATGATCCACTTAGTGATTATATTCAATGTGGAAGTACGGCTTGGTCTACTTTATATACGAAATATAAGTATCGCAGTGACAGCGTTGATAAGGCTAAAATTTTCTTGCATAATATAATGGTGAACGCAATAGTATCGGCTAAAAGATTCGAGTCATACAAGTTGTATGAAGAATCGATAATTGACTATAGTCAAATAAGCAATATTTTAAAACTAAAGCTTAATTCCCCTAAAACGACTACAGAAGAAGCTGATGAATATAAAATCGATATTGCCAGGATTAAAATCAATATGGCTAAGGATTATTTTCTAATGGGTGAATACAAATATGCCTTAAAATTTTATTCCGAAGCCATAGATACGCTGGATAGTTTAAAAAATTCCTTGTAATTAATTGCTTTAACCAGTTTTTTTTTAATTGAGCATTAACTATAATTAATAATTTTTGTCGCAGTTTTCAGCTCGTGCTGTTTTTATGAAAGGTTTACAAACGCTTGAAAATTAACCGCTTTTGTAAGAAAATAGTCATTATTGTACTTAGTAGTATTAAGGAAATTTTATGAGTCCAGTTAATGATAATAATAAAGTAGACAAAGGTACACATATAGTTAAAAAAGCTCTGCCGCAGATGTTAAAGGGTGGAGTTATAATGGACGTGGTAAACGCTGAACAGGCTAAAATAGCTGAAGAAGCTGGCGCTGTAGCTGTTATGGCTTTAGAGCGAGTTCCAGCTGATATTCGCCTAAATGGCGGTGTTGCTAGAATGAGTGACCCTGAATTGATTAGTCAAATTATTAGCACCGTTTCCATACCTGTTATGGCTAAGGTCAGAATTGGGCATTTTGTTGAAGCTCAAATTCTTGAGGCTCTGGGTGTAGATTGTATCGACGAAAGTGAAGTCTTAACTCCGGCTGACGAAGAATACCATATTGACAAAAATAAATTTGGTATACCTTTTGTCTGTGGGGCTAGAAATCTGGGTGAGGCCTTGCGTAGAATTGGCGAAGGAGCTTCTATGATACGTACCAAAGGTGAGGCTGGAACAGGTGATGTAGTCGAAGCTGTGCGGCACGCCAGAACCATATTGGGTGAAATTAAAAAGCTTACTGTCATGCCACACGAAGAGCTTATGACTTATGCTAAAAATATAGGTGCACCCTACGAGTTACTTTTGCAAATAGCTCAAGAAGGCCGTTTGCCGGTAGTCAATTTTGCCGCCGGTGGTATTGCTACACCAGCCGATGCGGCTTTGTTGATGCAGCTTGGCGTCGACGGTGTTTTTGTCGGGTCGGGAATTTTTAAGTCCAGTAATCCTGTTAAGAGAGCTGAAGCGATCGTTAAAGCAACTACCTATTATACGGACGCTGGACTATTGGCTACGGTGAGTCGCAATTTAGGTGAACCTATGTCAGGCAGTAGTGTTCAGTCTTTAGATGTAAAAGAAAAACTGGCTACTAGGGGATGGTAGTTAGTATTTTTATTTATAAAATTTGCTTGGGAAATATAATACTAATTCAAAAGTTAGCGTGAGGTTGGTATATTTTGAGTTTGACGGTTGGTGTTTTAGCCTTACAAGGCGACGTTAGTGAGCATTGTCGAGCTTTAAACGCTTGCGGTATTAAGTCGATCGCCATTAAGTACGAAAAGGAATTGTCTTTAGTAGATGGCCTTATAATTCCTGGCGGAGAATCTACAACGATAGCTAAATTAAGCTTTGGCAGAATTGAAGCTAGTACCGCTAACGTGACAACAAAAGACCAGAATCTAGTCCAGAAAATTTCGAACTCTTTAACGGGCAGTAATTCCAAAATTAGCGTTGTTGTGGATAAAAATGAAAAGTTAATACCCGAGGAAAATTTGATCAATAAAATCAAGGGTTTGGGTCTTGGTGGAATGCCTATCTATGGAACTTGTATGGGGTCTATATTTTTGGCTAAACATATTGAAAATAATATCAATCAGTTCAGTATGCAGTTAATGGACATCAAGGTTTCACGCAATGCCTTTGGCCCTCAAAAAAATAGTTTTGAAACAAATTTGAATATAGATTTTTTAGGTAGACAGCCTTTTAAAGCGATTTTTATCCGAGCTCCATTGATAATCGATGTGGGTGAAAACGTCGAAATTTTAGCTAATCTTCCTAATTATGTTGAAACTAAACAAGAATTTATCACAAAAGCTGTTATGGTTAGAGAAAAGAATTTTCTAGCCACGGCTTTTCACCCAGAATTAACTAGCGATTATAGAATTCATCAATATTTTATTGATATGATAAAAAAATAAATTTTTTATCTTTGTGATTTAATTAAATTTTCGGTTCTGTCTAATTCGTCCAGTCGGTCATGAATTTGGTCGCTGGGCAAATTATGTATTCTTTTTTGTTTTTGGTAATTCCATTCTCTTTCAAACTGGATCCTGGCATTGTCTATTAATGCCAGGCTGTTACCCACTAAATAAGTCGTAGCACCACTGGCTAATAATGAATTGGTTACGGTTGGCTTTGAATTGTATAATGTTCCAGCTACTGTTAATAAACACCCGTTAGCGACTTTTGTACCACCAGTAAAACTACCAGAGAATACCGTTTCGGTGGCAGCTAGAACGCCACGCTGTTCTTCTTTTAATACATTATTTAACTCGGTGCGAAACTTACCTTTAATGCTTGAATAAAAATACATCCTGGAAAGGGGTTTACTTACGTTATGCAACTGACTTTCATTTATGTGCGACAAAAGATAAATCAAATATTTGCGGTCTTTATTCAATTTTTCGACCATATTGGAAAAATCAAGTTCGTTGGTGTGAGGTAAATCTAGGTGATTTTCGTGGTATCTATAGGCAATTTGACCAACCAACCTTGATAAAAAAGGTGTAGCTACAATAAGGCCGCCACTAGCAATAGTGAGTATTCCGAGCGGTTGGTTCAAGGCGCTAATATTATGGAGTTCGGACCGGTACGATACATAGTTAGCCACGCTGGATAGAGTGTTTTTGGCAATATCACGTAAATGCAATGGTTGTTGAAGTGCCAGTGCTTTCCTTGTGTCCATATGAAAATAATGGTATTCTATAATAGACAGGTTGACTATGTCTTTTAGAACCCTTGTTTCAGCTTTGGATACGTCTAAATAGGCATTGTTTTCAGGGAATTGACTTTGGTTTGAAATTAATTTATCCTGCAATTTAAATAAATCATTTATTTCGTCGCGCAGTTTATAAATTCGCATTTTGGCTAAACCTGGTGAAATGTTGAGTTTGTATGCCTTATACTGATGATATAGGTTTATGCTTAATTCAATACCAGACCCTAAACTAGCTATCATAGGACCAATCATCTGTGGTACAGCCGCTTGTTTTAAAATTGCTCGGTTGGGATGATGTGGCAAATGCAGATTTTTAATTCTTTCATAGGCACTATCAATAACGCCGGCTTCGGTCAAGCCAAAATTTAGCTCTTGCGATATAAAATACCTAAGTCCTTTCCACCTGCCCTGATAGCCAGCGTTTAGACGAAAATATAAATTTAACTTTTCTAGTTCGATAGCCTTTAAAATAATAAGTTCGGTATTTTTTTCAATATCGGTATTTTCTATTGTATATTTTGCTTCCTGATTAATACTTAATTTAGCCTCTTGCGACCAAACCGGATTGATGAAAATTATTAAAAAAAATAAATAAATCAGTCGCTTAAGATGCAAAATAGACCTCCAGTTTATTATTTTAACATTAAAATTAAGTAAGTTATAATATTCCTTACTTAGAATAAAATCTCAAATTTTTTTAATGTTTAATAGCTGGTATCGATATAATCAATATGTTTTAGGCTTAATATATATGTCAAATGCCTTTGAACTCAATATGGCTAGCAACTGGTCGGTTGGTAATAGTTGAAACTTTTACAAAATTAGCTGGTCCTCGTGCGGCAATCGGTAGACCACCGGTAATTACGATAGCGTCACCACTTACGACTAAACCTCGTTTAAGTAAAGTATGCTCGACCATAGCCAGAGTCGTTTCTGAGTCGGATACTTGGGTTAACATTAAGGGATTTACGCCCCATAAAATCGATAATTGACGAAAGACATGCAAATGCTGCGTTAGGGCGATAATAGTATTAGGCGGTCGAAATTTGGAAATAAGCCTGGCCGTTGACCCTGTTTTCGTGAATGTAGCGATGAGTTTGGCCTGCATATCTACTGCCATATTACAGGCGGCATGGGCTATGGCGTGAGCTTGGGTTGGTAATTCGTGTACCTGAAGTTGGTTAAAATTAATAGTTGATTCAGCTTCGTGGGCGATCCTGTCCATCATAGCTACAGCCTCAACTGGATAATGACCAGTTGCGGTTTCTTCGGAAAGCATGACGGCGTCGGTACCGTCGAAAATTGCATTGGCTACGTCAGAGGCTTCGGCTCGTGTGGGTCTGGGATTATTAGCCATGGAATCTAACATTTGTGTAGCGGTTATAACCGGTATGCCTTTTTGATTGGCTTTTTGAATAATAAGTTTTTGAACCGGTGGTACTTTTTCGGGCGGCAATTCAACGCCCAAATCGCCGCGAGCGACCATAACGCCGTCGCTCACGTCCATGATGTCATCAAGACATTCAATAGCTTCGGGTTTTTCTAGTTTCGCTATAACCATAATGGGAGGATAATGATTCCCGATAATATTTTTTAAATATGTGATATCGGCTGAATCACGCACAAAAGATAGAGCCACAAAATCGATTTCATAATTAAGGGCAAATAGTAAGTCTTCTTTGTCTTTGTCAGTAAGAGCGGGGATTTGTAATTTAACGCCAGGCAGATTAATTCCTTGGTGATTTTTTAAAATGCCACCGGTTATAATCTCACAGATTACGTCTAAATTTTCAATTTGGGTTACTTTTAATTCGATTAAACCATCGTCTAGGAGTATTTTATCGTTTACTTTTACTTCTTGCGCCAAATTAGTATAATTGGTGCCAACGATGTCTTTATTCCCTAAAATATCTAAGCCTGTTAGAGTGAATTGAGACCCTGAAATAAGTTCTACAGGCTCATTATCCACTAAATTGCCGGTTCTAATTTTGGGACCTGATAAATCTAATAAGATACCAATTGGATTATCAAATTTTTGACTTACACTTCTTACATCGTTTATTATGTCTCTTATGTCATCGTGACTGGCATGAGAACAGTTGATCCTAACAATATCCATTCCGGCTAGGATCATTTTTTCTATAGTTTTGGGATTCCGGCAGGCTGGCCCTATTGTAGCTATGATTTTAGTTTTGGTCATAATTTATGGAGAATTTTTTTTGAATTTTATAATTAAGAGTACTAGACAGTTTTCAAGATATAAAGTATTATTGAATTAGAGACTATAATCTAAGTCTTAAATCCAAAAAAGAGGCCGTTTATGAAACTAACAAATTCCAGTTTTAAACTGGGAGTCATTTCTTTTGTTTTTATATTTGCAACCATTAATAACAGTTCTTATTCTAAAGATAATCAGGTTAATAATGATAGTTTAGCATGTAGCAATGAAAATGATGTAATTGTTAGTTTAGTTGATTATGGTAAGAAAAAATTTGTTACAGGTAGAATTATAATTGATAAACCGCCTAAATTGGTCTGGCCCATACTTGTTAATCCTTTTGAGTACAAAGAACAAATTAACGAACATCTAAAAGAGGTCGAAGTTAAGTTAGATCGTCAGGATAGGTCAGTTTTAAAATGTGTGCTTGAATACTGTTTTATCTTGCCAAAAATTTCCTACGTCGTAGAGTCTAAGTATATACCTTTGTCTAGCGTTTCTTTTAAGAGTATAAGCGGTACTTTAAAAGATTTTGAGGGTCTGTGGCAAATCACACCTTTAAATTTGGGTAAAGAAACGCAAGTTACCTTTTCTATGTATATTGACCCTGGTATACCTATCCCAGCTTTTATTGTAAGGCAGGGTATAAGGTTCGAACTGCCCAACACACTTATATCACTAAGAAATAGGATATATAGTATCTACAATGACCATTCTCGAATGGCTAATCAGTCTATAAAGGCAGCCAGCGTTGAAGATAGCATGATAGGTTCTTTAAGCGGCCAAATATTGGCTCACGCCAAGGTAAAGTAATTTGGCTTGATTTCTTGGAAACAATTGTCAATACTTTCAATTTTAGCCAGACTAGCCTCATTAATGGAATTGTTTTCGATCATTTGGGCGATTTTTTTAAATCTTTCATAATGACCGTTAAACCTTTCTATGGCGTACTGCTTGGCTTGACCGGTAGTTACTAAAAACGGCCAGTCGCTTGACTGGACAAGTAATAACTCGCGCAATAACTGACAATAGGCTCGATTTCGTAAAGCATTATTATTTTCGTGGTAGTTTTCCATAATTTTTTTCATTATATTTTCACATTCATGAATAACTGGCCACATCCACTGAGTATCGTCGTTCAGCCATACTTGATAATGGCCGCCAGCACCCCACGAAGACTCCGGCAGTTCTATAGCCTTAGTGGGCTGGTTGGTTTCTAGGTACTCTGAGGCTGTTAACATATCGACGGCGGTATAGGCTTTTAGCTTTCTGATAACATCCTTTATAAAGCTAATACCTTCGAACCACCAGTGTCCAAATAATTCGGTATCGAAACTAACCATAACCAAACCTGGCTTAGAATTAGCCTTAAAGTATTCGGTAAGCGTTTGTTGGATTAGGCCAACATAATGATCACAGTTCTCCGAAAGTCTTGATAAGGCTGCTTCGGGATTATAGATTTCCTTGTCACCTAAATCGGTCTTAGTAGAAGTCAATTTCCAGTAATGCATACCCGATTTATCATCTTTTTTGTGAAATTCACGATAATTTCCGTCACCAGGATAACCATGGTCGGCCGACCAAACCTGATATCCACAAACTTCATTACGCCCCATTACAGCTACAGGATAGTCTTTTAACCAATAGGCTTCATATGTATCGTGACCGGTTTCTTTTTGATTCAAAACTGGTTTGTATTCAATAGTACCATATGGACCAAAGACCCTGCGCATTTGCGTACCCTTGCCACCTTTAATAACCGTTGATTCGGTAAAGAAATACTTTAATCCATTTTCATGCAGCCATTTATCAATACTGGGCCTGCCATTTTCAGCCGGACGGTAGGCACATTCAGGCAACCAGATACCTTTGGGACTGCGCCCAAAATGGCGCTTATATGATTCTACGCCAGTTTTAAATTGGGCTGCCAGTGACTCATCTAGACCAATTAACGGTGAGAAACAATGGGTGGCTGCACTAGTTGTAATTTCAATTACGTTTAAGTCCTGAAATTTCTTAAATCCGCCCAAGATATTTTTTTGCCATTTGTCTCTAAAGTTAGACTGGATTTTTGTCCACCAATCTAAATAAAATTTTGCCAAGTGATGAAACTTAGGATTGGGCTCTTCACCGGTGACGCTGAAACGTTTTTCATCAAGTTTAGCCTGGGTAATTCGGTTGCTTACGTAACTTTCGAAACCAGCGATTAAATGTTCGTCGCAAAGCTGTTCGGCTAAAATTGGAGTGATACCAATAGTCAACTTGCTGGCTATGCCTTCTTGCCATAATTCATCAATAGCGTCTAGCAATGGTATGTAAGTTTCAGCCATGCATTCGTACAGGCTTTCTTCACCAAATGGCCACATTCCCGCCTTGCGATAGTAGGGTAAGTGACTGTGTAACATAAAAACAAAAGAACCAACACTCATTTTTCACCGTTATGTTATGTAGGAGTTGCAGAATTAAGCAGGTTATTTATTGGCCAGTTTTGCCAGGGCAAAGGTGATAAATTTAACCGTTTTGGGACACCGCTGATATAGACAACAGTATAAACAAAAAAAATGGTATAATCTATAGTATATGAATAACTGTTACTTATATTTTAACAAATCACAAAATTAGTCAATCATGGAATTAGACAGCATTAAGAAAGCAAACTTGGACAAGACACCTGACAATAAAATTGTTAAATTGCTCGAGAAATCGCCATTAGGTCTTACTTTACCAGAAATGGCTGGAGGACCTCGGCAAATAAAAAAAATCAAGGCACTGCGAAGTCATTTGACGATCGCCATTAAAGAAGGCTTGGTTATGCCGGTGAGCCAAAGGGCTGGATATACGGTTTATAAGCTCGTTAAATACTTGAATTCAAGGTACTAATTTTTGCTTCTTGTCAAGCGAGAATGCTTGTATTTGAAGATAATATTTGTTAGAATCAGCCAGTTAACAAGGTGTAAACTTATTTAGATGTATGAACACTTTATTTTTGAAGGAGTTTTTAAAATTGGTTAAGGATAATTTGTCAAGTCCAGAGCGAATGATTTTGATAGCTGGACCCTGTGTTATGGAATCGTATGACTTAATGTACAACACGGCGTCATTTTTAAAGGATTTGAGCCAGCGCTATAATTTAGACTTTATTTTCAAATGTTCGTTTGATAAGGCTAATCGAACTTCAATCAACTCTTACCGAGGGCCAGGTATTGAAAAAGGCCTTGAAATGATGGGGCTAATTAAGCAGAAACTTAACGTTAGAACGCTTACAGATGTTCATGAGACAAGTGAATGTAAGCTTGCTGGTAGCGTTGTTGACGTTCTTCAAATACCGGCATTTTTATGCCGCCAGACCGACTTAATCATAGCTGCTAGTAAATTTGGTAAAGCTATAAATATAAAAAAAGGCCAGTTTTTATCTCCGCAAGAAATGGAGCATTCTGTAAAAAAAGCTTTAGACGCCGGCAATAAGAATATAATGGTTACGGAAAGGGGCAGTTCGTTTGGTTATAATAATTTAGTAGTTGACTTTCGGTCTATTCCTATTATGAAAGAATTTGGCTATCCGGTTATTTTTGACGCCACCCATAGCTTGCAGATGCCTGGAACTAATGGTAATCAAACTGGTGGCCGACGTGAATTTATTCCAACTTTAGCTAAGGCCGCCATCGTTGCTGGCAGTTCGGGTATTTTTATGGAAGTACATGAAAATCCGGATAAAGCTTTGAGCGATTCTGCTACACAGATACCAATGCGTTTTGTGGCTGAATTGGTAGACCAGTTGGATAAAGTTTATAAATTAGAAAATAGTTTAAGTGAAATTAAAATTCCCAATTATGAAAATTCACTTTGTAAGAAATAATTTGCGTTTCTTAATTATTTTTATCCTGGTTAATTTTATTAACGTTAATTTTAGTTATTGTTACAGTCAAAATCTTAACAATAATATTGAAAATACTAATTTAGATATTTTAGGTAAGTTGAAGTCTAATTACGTTGATTTTAGTTACCGAAATTTTGTTCAGACCGGTTATTTAGTTGTCGTTAAAGACCAAAAAAGTTATAGGTACAATGTTAAAATTACTAAATGCAATAATGACATATCTATAAATTTAATCCCACAGGATAATTCTAATCCAGCTAAATTTTTAAGCGATTTACCATTACAGTTAAATTTTACAAATAATACTTTTAAATCATCAATTCCTTTAGATGTCCAAACGCAAAAATTTATAAATTCTATTGGACAGATTATTAAAGCGCAGGCTATCGTCATGCAAGGTTTTAATAATACGCAAAATTTACTATTTTTAGGTGATTCTAAGCATAATGAAAATAAAGTTTACCTGGTTAAAGATGCGTTTAATAATGATTCTTCGGCGACATTAATTTTAAATCATAGCAATTTTAAAATTAATAGTATTTTATTTAATAATAATGACAACAATACTGATGTCGTTGAATTTAATAATTTAAACAATAATAATTTACCTCAGGAAATAAGTATTAACAATAATGATTTTAACTTGACGTATAAAATTTCAGACACTGTTATGGCTTGCGATAACGCCACCAAAATTGTTAATATTCCCTTCAAATTTATTGATAATAATATTGTAATTGACTGCATTTTAAATAATTCGGTAAAAGTAAAAGCGGTGTTTTCTTCAGCTTTTAAAAATTCGGTTATTGATACTAAATTTGCCTATGCAAATAATTTAATGAAAATGAGCGATCCTAGTACAACCGGTTTTGTTATTAGTCAAATTAAAGTCGACAATTTAAAAATCAGTGATTTTTCGATTGATAATTTTTCTTTTAAACTCGCTAATCTAGATTCTTTAGCCTCATCGCAACATTGCGATATGATTTTTGGACTTGATATTTTTACTAACACCAATATTTGTATTGACTACAACAATAAACTAATATCTTTTAATTATGATTATGGTAAATTTACTAATACTTTTAACTGGTCTTGTGATTCGCCGCAAATTTTTATGACTTTATATGACAAAAACCACAACCCCTTAAAGTTAGATTTATTAGTTGATACTGGTGCTTCTTTTAATTATTTGTTTAATAAAATTTCTATTGACAATGATTCGGTTTTGCAATATAGCAGTCAAATTACGGCTTTAACTCCAGACAATCAACTTAAGCTTCTAAGTATAGTTAATTTTAAGGATGCGATGGTGGGTAATTCTAAAGCCAATATCGTTAGTTTTCGCTATCCTTGCGAAAATTCTAAAAATATTAATTCTTACCAGGGAATTTTAAGTAATCAGTTTTTCAAAGATTACTTGTTGGTTTTAGACCAAAAAAATAAAAAAATTGCTTTAGAAAAAAATGAGTTGATTCTGGATGAATTTACTAAATTAATAAATGCCGGTAATAAGTCTTTGTTATTCGATAGAGACTATCGAGCAAGTGAAAACTATTATCAGCTGGCTCTGATTAAAGCTGGTAAGAATAATCATAACAATATAATTGCTTTAGAGAGACTCGGTAATTTGCGACGGGTAATGGGTCATGATTTGAATAGGCCAAGTCATTATAAAACAAGTTATATTATTTTAAAAAAGGCCTTAAGTCTAGCCAAATTTTACCAAGAAATAGAGCTTACAGGTCTAATATATTCTGACTTGGCTGTACTCTACGCTTATGACGGACAATTAAATAGCGTATTACCTCTGGTTATAACAAGTCTTAAATTGGCACCGAATAATAATAACGTGTTAGTAAATGCTAGTTTGTGTGAGATTAAGTTGAATAAGATCAATGAAGCTAGCCAGAATTTAAACAAGGTTTTGTTTTTTGACCCAAGTAACTGGCAGGGATTGTGGTTTAATTACAAGATTGCTAGTTTAAAGCACGATCAATTATTAGCCACGCAAACATTAAATTCTATAATTTTTTTCTATCCCTGGTCAAAATTAGCCAAAAAATTGCTAGATAAGTAATAGGTATCCTTAAAACAATTTTTTATTAGTTTACATATTTATCTTTACTGATAAATCCAGGATTTTCCATGCCTAAATTAAAAGAAGTATTAAAGTCTGACGTCAAACCAGACATTGACAAAATTAATTCTGAAAATGAGTTTAATCTGATTTATTCTAAGTATAAAAACATTGTTTTAAAGATTATACGCCAATATCTAAGTGACAACGATTATACCGAAGAAATTTTACAGGAAGTTTTTATTATAGTATATAAAAATTTTCATAATTTAAAAAATAAACTTTCCTTTCTTTCATGGATAAAAACTATCGTCAAAAATCTCTGTTCTGATATATATCGCTCTAACAACTATAAAGTTCTTGATAAATTCGTTTCTCTGGATGAATTAGGTGATAGATATCCTATAGACCAAGATAATAGCTTCTATTACGATCAGTCGAGCCTTGAAGTCGACGAGAAATATATTTTGATAAGTGAAAACTTAAAGTCATTACCACTCAAATACAGACAAGTTTTGTATTTATGTGATATCGAGGACTATACTTATAAAGATATCTCTAAATTATTAAATATTGAAATTACGACTATTAAAGCTAGATTAGCTTATGCTCGCAATATGCTTCGAAAATCTGTAAAAAAGAAACATACAAAATACTATGAGGGTTAAAAATGTCTAATTGTACACAAATTAAAGAAGACTTGCATCAATTTGTTGACGGTAATATTTCTATCCGGATGAAATTTAAAATTTCCAGTCACCTAAAAAATTGTCTTGAATGTAGGCAAGAAGAGTCTGAAATTCGCAATATAATTGGTTTGATTAAGAATATACCGATAGACCAGTTTACTGATGTGAAACATTCAATAACAAGAATAAAATTTGCTAGAATTGTTAACTTAAATAATATTAAGTACTCTTTGGCAGGCATTGTAATGATTGGAGTCATAATTATGTTTTTTATTCAATTGTCGGCTATAAGAAATAATAATAAGTCAGAAATGACGTCAAATAACGAGTCGTTATTAATCATTAAGTCACCGCTAGATGAAAATAACGGTTTGACTATCGATAATATGGGAATTAATTCTGATAAGGATGGCTTTTATGAAATTAAAATGTAGAATTTATGAAATTTTTTGTGTGCTTATTATAGTCGTTTTATCGCTAAATAGCACCATGGTAGTAGCCAGTAATAAAATTTCGGCTAAAAATAAAGCGGAAATTATTAATGGCCAGTATTTATTGAGTAAAATCGAAATCGACTTATCTAAATTAAACTTAAATACTGAGCAAAAAAATAAAATTATAGCCCAACGCATTAAAAATAAAGATCAGATGAAAGTTTTAAGGGGCAATTTGAAATTCCAAAAAGAAAATGTGAAAAAATTGCTATTTGACCCAAATGCTAACAACGCACAGATTAATTTGGCTTTTAGTGACTTATTAAAAATAAAGAATCAAATGGAAGGCCTGATTTTAGCTGATTTTCTAAGCATACGAGACATCTTGACCGCAAATCAAAAAAATCAATTAAATAAGCAATTAAGCCAAATAACCAAATAACTTTATCAATGCTTTTTCTTGACCGAGCCCCAATCTAGCATAAAATCTGAATCTGGACTATTTTTACTGTCAGTGTCGGTTTCTTTATTAGAAGGGGTTGTGTTTGGTTTACTAGCCGGTTGCTCGCTAGTATTATTGGATGGCGATGATACTGGTTTCTTATCATTTACTTCGTTAACTGAGGTTTTAGGTTTACTCGTATCTTTGCTAGGCTTAATCTTAACATTGGTATTGAGTTTAATGCCTTTACTGGTACTTGGCTCTATTTTAACCGGTATATTTACTGGTGCTATAGAGGGAATATTTGGCGGCGGTGGTAGCATTTTGTTGATTTGGCTTGTCTTTCTATTCTTTTTAACTGGTTTTACAGGATGATTATCAGCTGGCTTAGCTTCAAGTTTGCTTTCAAGCTTGGCTTTATTGGCTGACTCTTTGATTTTTTTATGGTCTTTGTCGATTTTTTCTTTCTTTTCTATGTTTTTATCTTTGCTTGATTGCTTGTCATTTACACTGTCTGGCTTAGTAATTTTGGGCTTAGTAAGATCTGGCTTGCTATCGTTAATGACTGGCTTTTGGATAGGTTGACTGGTTTTACTAATTATCGGTGCTTGAGGCACAATACTAGATATTAGAAGATTTTCGTCGCGGTTCTTGCTCTTAAGATAATTATAGACAATGCTTTCCTGGCTGGCGGTGACATGCATTCCCTGTTGCGATAAAAAATTGATCATAGCCGCGTGAGCTTCTAGCGAAGATTTGTTCTTGGCCAAAGCTAGCGAAATTTGTTTGAAAGCGTCTTCAGGTTTTTGCCTTAGTTGTAGAACATTGGCAAGTTTTAAGTGATATTCGATAGAATTAGGGTTGATTCTAACCGCATTTCTTAAATTTGTTTCGGCAGTTTGGAATTTGCTTGATTTTAGAGCCAGTTGACCTAATTCAAAATACAAATCGGCTGTGTAAATAGAGTTTTCACCGAATTCTTTGACCGATTGTTTTATGGCCTGTTGAAAATAATCAAAGGCGCTGTCTAAATCACCTTTAAAATAAAAATTTAAACCTTGATTGCGCAAGTAACTTGGTGAGTTGTTAATTTTGCCAAATTGCGCTTCGACATTTAAAGAAGTAACAAAGCCAAGAGTAATTATGCTTATAAGCAAAACAGCAATTTTATTGCGGCGGTTTGTGATTTTCATTTTGGGTAATAATTAATGATAATTAAGGTTGTATATTTAATCTGTTTAATATTATTATGACTTTAGTGGGGCAAATTAGCAAATTAATATTGTTATCGATTGCTTAAACTTTGACTAAAAATTGGTAAGATATGTTCATACGTAACTTAAAATAATGTCAGTACCGACTCAACCAGGTCAACCATGAAGCGAAGTAAATACTCGAATTTTAAACCCAAGCCCAATGTCAACCCAACCAGTACCGTTAAAAGTCAGTTCTGTTATACTTTGGGTATTGATTTGAACACTAATTCAGGTCAGGGCTACGGTCCATTTAGGCTGCCTGGCGAGTTAGACCTTTTGCCTTATGTCAGTTCGGTCAATGTAGCCTGTGGAATGCACGCTGGTGACCCTGTATTAATCGAAACGTGCATCGAAGAGGTTAAACAGTATGGTTTGAGTTTGGGTGCTTTGATTGGCTTGCCAGACAAATTAAACCTGGGCAATCGGGAAATTAATCTGCCGATTAGTGAGATTCGCTCTTATATTTTATTCCAGCTAGGCTCTTTATACAGTTTGGCTAAAGCTAGTAATATCGAAATTACGCAAGTGCGACCCGTTGGTTATTTGTACCGCCAGATGACTCAAGATTTACGCATAGCTACGGCCATAGCCAAGGCTGTTAGCGAATTTGACAAATGGTTGATATTAATCGGCCCATGTGGCGATAACCTGGCTACAGCTGGCGAAAGAGCTGATATAAGGGTAGCCGGTGAAGTTATACTGGACAGGGTTTATGACAGTAGCCTTAATCCTTTACCGGATAGCCACCCTAAGGCTAAAATCAAGTCAACGACAGAAATTATTAGCCAGGCCAACCACTTACTGAGTAAATCAGAAATTAAAGTCGTCGAAGGCGGTTATTTACCTATTAATTTTCAGACCATTCATTTGAGCTCACAGTTGCCAGACGCAGTTGAAATCGCTGACCATTTAAGACAGGCAATCCCTAATATTAGCGGTTTAGCCTTTGAACCCTACGAGATAGATATCTACGATAAAATGCCAAGTTACTTGTACGATGTAAACTAAGAATATAATTATCTGGTTTTATACTGGTCGCTTGCAAATTAGCGGCAGTTTTAGGGCAATTTTTTTTATGGTAACCTTTTGCTGGCTGGGATCGATTCGTCGTACCAGCCGCCGTAATATTCAGGGTAATCTTCACCCGTCGTAGACGTGATAGTAGTTTTTAAGGCTCTATAAATGGCCCTTTTCCCGCCACGTTGGTAGCGTTTCAACCATTCCAATTCGTTTTGGTCTACTTTTACGTTAGCTTTGACCAGTTCTTTAACGATATTAATTTCGTGAATTATAGCCATCGTTTCTTCTTCCAGGCAACGGTCGATAAATTCCTGTCGACCAGTCTTGCCTGGAACCGGGTCTTGGGTCGGGTTTAAGATGGCGTGGACAAATTCATGGGCGATGCTTATTAGTTTATAGTTCCTGGGGCACCATTTGCCGATATAAATAGTCCGTTTGCGTTTGTCGTAATAGGCTTTGCATGGACCGTCGATGAATTTTATCTTTATTCCAGCCGCCTCTATTTTGTCTATATCGTCCATAAGCGTAGGTAATTTTAAAGCGATATCGGTGACTGACTTGCCGAATTTTTTGGTTAATTTTGTTTTTTTTAAAGATTCTTCAGCCATGTTAAATTACCCGAAATTTAAGTTAATATTAAAATAATTTAATATTAACTTGTTTAGATTAAAAAATTAATGAAATTGAGATTAAATTTTCCACAAATTAAACCAATTTCATTATATTCTTATAATATAACTAATTGTCTAAATAATCAAATTAAATTTTAAATTTTGTCAATTAATCTTAAAAAAGTTGCTAACCTGTTAAAAACAGATGGTTTTATATGCTGGAAACTGAATTTGTAGGAAACGACCGTTCGATAGATTTAATATTAAATTTATTTAATAATTTATATGTAAGCCGGCTATCTTGTCGGGACGAAATTGATTATTTAAATTGCGTTTGTCCTAAATTGACTAATTTAGGAATATTAAAGCGTTGTATGATTTTTACAATGTCTGAATTGGACGATACTTTGGTATTGACTAGTCAATACCAAAGTAATAATTTGAGCATGGTAGATAATACCCTATCGTTAAATTCTGATTCTATTAAAATACTCGGATTTAAATTTGGTACCATAATTTCGATTAATGAATTATTAAAAAATTTTGAATTCAAGAAATTTTGTAGTTTTTTTGAGTTAGATGATAAATTAATTTTCACACCCATACTTGATAAAATCAAAACTAAAGCTGTTTTGGTTTTAGTTACGGATTTTGATGAAAAGCTTACGTGCTTACAATTTGTCAATAAACTTATAAATTATGAGTTAAATAAAAATGGTACCAGTATTATTGAAAATCAACATTTAAGTCCTTATAACGGTATAGAAGATGATGTTAGTAGTTTAGAATCTATCCTGCAGTTGTCGCAGATGTTTAATAGGCAATTATTAACTATTCATACGGTTAAATTAGTAAAAAAAATAACCAATATGAATTTTACGGCTGTGTTGGGCCTTGAGAAAGATTTGCCTTGGCAGATAAATGAGTTGGCTGGAAGTATTCAAGATACCTTAATACCAGATGATATATTAATTTGCTTCAGTGACTCCTTTAAAGTCATCGATAATTTCGAAAATATTGCCGATATTAGGAAAAAATCTAAACTATGGGTCAAAAATAATTGTATAAACGCCATTTATGGACAGCCTATATTTATAAACGGAAAAAATAGTGGTACTATTCTAGCTGTAAGCTTAACACCAAATAAGTCATATTTAGAGTTAAATAATCAAAAAAAATTTGAATTATTAGCTAAAAATTTTAGCTTGCTTTATCATTTTTACTCAGAACATCAAAAATTAAAAAATCAAATTTTGAATTTAGATCTAATTCAAAATTTGGTTAATGTTTTACAGGAAAGCATAATCAATTCTAACGTATCAACGCCTGGCAATATTTTAAATAATAACAAATCTAGTCTTTTAGCAGGCATCCAGTCTAGCCAAATTCCTCTATCGCAACGTGAAATTGAAGTTTTGACCATGATAGCCCAAGGCTATGGCAACAAAGAAATAGCCCAAAAATTATTTCTTACCGAATCTACAATTGAACTTCACTCATCACGTTTAAAGAAAAAACTGGCATTAAAAAATCGAACGTCTTTGGTTAAATTCGCCTGTGATAATGGGTATGTTTAATTTTTGAATGAATTTTTTTTTGTCTATGCTTGCTGGAACTTACGTGTGATACATTTAAAAATGTCTATACTAGTGTTTTTGCCAAATCTAGAATGCTTTTAAACTTAACAGCCAAGCTAAACGTCGCTTTGGTAGTTTTTTTTTATCTTTTAGCTGTTAAGAACCTAGTTTAGATATTCTATGAGTAATCAGATAAAATTATCTTAATTTTTTTTGGGGGAAATTAAAAGAAATATCTGTTTTGGATAATTTTTTTTTAATAA
>JAJYFO010000178.1 GCA_021785395.1 bacterium
ATCCTTACTAATACAGACTGCGTCAATTTCATACCGCTCTACCCAATCATAAATATGCGGCCCTGTATAAAGGCCAGTTTTTAGCTGAAATGTGGTAGCTAGAGAAGCTACGATTTTAGAACTTGAGCCTTTTCCATTAGTTCCACCAACATGAATTGACTTAAAATTGTTCTGGGGCTTACCAGTATAAGCCAAGAATAATTCTATATTGGCCAAGGAATGGTTGCCAAATTTATTAAGACTCTCGATATATTCAATACTTTCTTGGTAATTCATGCCAAAACTTAAGAATTTATAATTTCCTTCCACTCATTTAAAAATTTGCCTAAATTTTCTTTCTGAGTCTTTAAGGCATTTATCGCTTTAAGGCTTTTTAAAGCAGTAACCATATCTTGATTAGTCATCGCCTGGGCACTTATTTGCGTTAAAGTATTTAAAACCAGGTCAAATTCACGGTTCATAGATTCAATGACGATTACAACCATCTGACTATTTTCTTGTAATCTGGATAATTCAGCCTGTACTGTACTACCTTCGTTAAATTTAACCGGTGTTACCTTATCGTATAAACTGGGGTTTTGTAGACTATCGTTGTTCTGCCCTTGATTAAAATTGACCGAATTGACACCTTGAGCCGGAGCCTGATTAAAACCTTGAACTGGTGCCTGATTAAAACCTTGAGCTGGTGCCTGATTAAAACCTTGAGCTGGTGCCTGATTAAAACCTTGGCCAAAACCTGACGGACTCATATTTTGAGGTTGTAAAGGAGCTTGTGGGGGTAAAACAGGATTAAAACTTCCACTATTGGTTTGAAAATTGGCTGGATGGCTCGCTTGATTGATATTAGGCGGCAGATTACTAGTCATCTGGGCGCTGTTGTCCGATGACGATAGTAAAGCCGGACCACTATCAGCAATTTGACGGTTTAAGACAACTGGCTCTGGTTTTTGACCTTTTAAATAAAACTTTTCCGACCCGTCGCAAACGCCTTGCAAAACCTGAATATAATAAGCAAACAAGCGCTTACCTATTGTGGATAAAGTATCAAGGCTAATTTCTTCATTTTCAATTTGCCAGACCCCTTGGTTTAAGTTTAATTTAAATTCTAGGTAAGGGTTAAACTCAGCTGGTGAAGTCGACAGTCTGATTAAAAACTGCGTTGGGATGACAAAAACCTTAATCATGGCTGGTTCGCTTCTTAAGACAAGCGACCACTTGCGCGTATATAAATGGCCTTGCAGGCCATAATTACTTTTACCGTTGGGTATAAGGCTGGTAGACGGAATATTTACTTTGGACGGCAATTCTGTGCTTATTTTAAGCTCTTGACTGGCTACGTCTTTGCTAAATTCAAAGGCATACTTGGACAACTGGTCATAAAGCTTATTAGAAATCTTATCGTGCGAGATGTTGAGCTCATTACTAGAATTGGGTATTAAATCAGGTAATTGATTAGATAAATCTTCTTTTAAATTTAGCATCCATTTATTCGTTTCCGACCCAATACTAGGTTTTAACGAATTCAAATAATTATTATTAATGTTTGGCGGCCTTTTTTGGTCGTCCCAATTAGAATTATTAGACGAGCCAGAATTATTAAATTGATTGTTATCGTTCACTGGTAATCCTTGAAATAGAGAGTGAAAGGAAAGCGCAAAAAAGAAGGCATGAATATCAGGTTGAATTTCAGTTATTGAATAACCAAGTTCATATATATATTATTCTAACATATTTAGCTAAGTTAAATTTTAATTAATTATTTTTTTTTATAAAAAAATAATATATATCGTCAAAAATAAATATTAAAAGTTTTAGTAGTAATCAAACATTCGAAAAGCCAACTACATAATTAAATACAAAATAACTAAGGCTTAATATTATCGATCGTTTTTTTGGCCCGATGAGCAACATAAGCGTTCTCATCATTACACAAATTTTCTAAAATTTCAGTTGGTAATAAATGATTTTCAGCTAAGTTAAAGCGAACATTAACATCACTATCGTATTGCAAAAATGCCAAAATATAATCTGGCGTGTACGGAGACAAGGCCAGAGCTGCCCTTATATCAGGGTTATTATGATTAGCTAACAGACCAAGCGTTTCGTTTTCTAAAATTTTAGTTTCTATACATTCAATAATTTTGGCAACAGATAATTTATTAATATCGCACAAAACACCGGTCGTTCCTTTTACTCTTAAATTTGGTTTATTTAAAGTGTTTTCACTAGCCTTGGTCAGGACTGGCTTATTTGGAAATTGGTCCAAATTATTACCCGAAAACACATATCTATTCAATATACTATTAATGTCTGTCAAACCTATGGGTTTAAAAATAAATTCATTGGCACCATTTTTAATGGCTCCTTGAATCTCATCAAAACTAGCGCAACTACTCATCATCACAATAGGGCAAATTGTATTGTTATATTTTTCAACGCTTCTAATTATCTTACAAGCTTGGCTACCATTCATAATAGGCATTTGATAATCAAGAATAATTAAGTCATAGTGTTTTTGAATGGCAAGATTACAAGCCTGCCTGCCATCACTCACGACATCGCAGTTTATATTTAATTTTTCTAATTGTTTTACGATCATTTTTTGAAGTGTCAAATTATCTTCAGCCACAAGAATTTGAGGCCTAAACGTTTTTTTAGTAACGGTAACAGATTCGCCAGGTTTAATCTCGTTGGCTAAACTGTTATCAAGTATCGGTTTATTAAGATTAGAAATTGCTATAAATAACTCATCTTTATTGAAAGGTTTAGGCAAATGCGCGTAAACGTTTAAATCATTACTCAATTCGTCTAGTTTATTATTGCCAATTACAATCAGCTTGACTTTTTTAAGCTGCGAATTATAAACAATTTTATTAATCAACTGCAAGGTTATAAAATCGGATTCCAAATCAATAATACAAAGATTATAGCTATTGTTAACCTGTCTAGCCAATAACAGTTCTTCAAGACAACTGTCGATATTAGTCACGAATTTAGCCTCACAGCTAATGTAATTCAAATACTCGTTAATATGTTTAGATTCGACAATGTTATCACAAACGACTATAATTTTAGTATCACTCTTAAAAGGTTTTATTTCAGGACTAGTTTTTAGATTAACTGCGTGTAGTGGTAAAGAACACCTAATCGTTAATTCATTAGCATTATTACTTACAACATCTATTTTTCCTTTAAATAAATTCACATAAGTCCTGCATAAAACAATATTCAAAACGTTTTCTTCATAATTCTCCAAAGTATTAAACTTATTTGGGTCGTCTAAAAGCAGTTTCAAAAAATTCTGGTCAATAGTATTATTAGAGCTGTTAATAGTTACACTAACCTCGTAATTATCCTGTTTAAAACTATTAGCCAGCTCTACTCTTATATATATACTGCCATTATTGGCTGATTTTATAGTATTATGCATTAAAGCCATCAGGATCTGCTTAATTTTAAATTCATCACTGTCAAAAGTATCAGGTAAATTGGGGTCAATATAAATGCTATAAGAAATATTTTTTTCCTTTAAAAATGGAATAAATAATTCAACGGTATTGTTTATAGACTGTTCGAGGTTAAAAGTGCTGTTCTGGAGCGCTAAAACCGATTCTCTTAAATTAGGATAAAACATTGATTTAATAGTTTTATCGTAAATATTCTTACACGATAACTCGATGATATTTAACAATTCCTTTTGCTCACCGGTCAAGTTAGTTTTGTACAATAATTTTATTGCTTCACAAGAAGATTTTGAAGTAGCCTGAATAAGGCTAAGCATTTGTGATGTCAATTCGAGTTTAGACTGATAGGCAAAAATATTTTCATCCTTATATTCGTGCAATTTTTTATGCGTAGATTCTAAAGCATAATTAGCCTGGGCTAATTCTAGTAATCGATTTTCTAGAGTGGAATTAAGGTCTTTAATTTCCTGCTCCTGTTTTTTTCTAAAAATAGCGTATTTAATACTTCTTTCTAAAACCGCAAAAAAGTGCGGTCCTTTAATTAAATAATCCTGAGCGCCTAGTTTAATTGCTTCAATAGCAATATTTTCTGAAGTTAAACCGCTTAAAATTATAATCGGGATATGTGAATAATTAAGATAAATACTTTTAAATGTATCTAGACCCTGTTCGTCGGGTAAGAACAAATCTAAAACAATGATATCAAAACGATCTTTGTTTAATAAGTCTAAAGCCTGGTCTAGCGATCTAGCGTTGACAATATTGTATTTAATATCGTTAGCGTCAACAATAGCTTTTTTAAATAATTTAGCGTCGGCCAAGTTATCTTCTACCAGCAAAATATTAACTTTAATAACTTGAATCTCCTTCATAAATTCTCCTTTAACAAAATACTCGTTATGTTAACGCGAATTTTGTTGACTTGGCAGTTTAACTATAGTAAACCAGAAATTTTCTAATTTATTAAAAATTTCAATTAAACCATTTAAATCGTTGGATTTATTGATAAAACAATTAGCGTAATTTTGATAGCATTGAAATATGTCACTTTGATTATCGCAATGCGAAAGTATAATTACTGGAATTTGTTTTAATTTATCGTTGTTCTTTATAAACGCAAGTAAATCAAGTCCATGCATATCCGGTAGATTCAAGTCTAAAAAAATCAAGTCGGGAATTTGCGATACTTCATAAGGGGTTTTATTAGTTAAAAGTTTAATCGCGTCATTGGCCGTAGGAACATGGTACGCTTGATTTGTAAAGCGAAAATTGCTCAAGCCTTTTAGAATTAGCTTAGCATCAGCTAAATTGTCTTCTACAACCAATATTTTTATTTCTTTAGACATTTATATCCACCTTAAGATTTTTTGACAAAGTTGCTGTAAAACTTGACCCGACCCCTTCTTTTGATTCAACCGTAATATTACCTCCATGGATTACAGCTATGCGTTGACAGACACTCAAACCGATACCAGAACCTGCTATATCAGGGTTGAGACGATAAAACAAATTAAAGATTTTACTCAAATATTTTTCATTTATGCCTATACCATTATCACTGACTGTTAAAGAATAATGCGTCGGTGTTTCTAAACAACTAATTTCAACTATGGGTTTAGGTGATTTATTAAATTTAATACCGTTAATTATAAAATTAGTTAATAATGAATTAATTTTTAATTTATCAGCCGTAATATTGGGTAAATTATGAAAATTTATTTTAGCCTTATGGTCTTTTATAAAATTTTCATTAGATTTGATTATTTCATGCACCAGTTCGTCTAGCGAAAATTCTGTTATATTAAGTTTTAAATTCTCGATTTTACAAAATTCGAGCAAATCATTGACAAGGCTCTGCAACTGGTTAGCGCTATGGATTAAAAATTCGAAATTTTCGGCCTGGTCGGTATTCAACTTATCTTTTAAGTCGTCCTGAAGCAGTTGGGCGTAACAGGTAATTGTCCTTAGCGGCTGTTTAAGGTCATGGGCTGCCACCATAGCGAATTGTTCGAGGTGTTTATTAGAAATTAAAAGTTCGTTATTTAAATTCT
>JAJYFO010000179.1 GCA_021785395.1 bacterium
CAGAAGTACCAGTATTGAATGATCCAGCCTTAGCAGCCAGACCAGCAGACATAAATCCAGTAACAGCCTCAGATCTTCCCGTATCAGGCAATCCCGATGCGGCTTTAGGAGATTCGGTTTTAAGAAATTCGGCTTTAGCCGCTAATAGACCCGTAGACGTAATCCCTGTAACTCCTTCTGACGTATCAGTAGCAGGTTTGACAGGCAGTCCTGAAGCTGCTTTGGCTCAAGCCAACCCAGAAACTGTCATGGCAAAAATAGGTCCCAATACAGTTTCAACTTCTGCTCAAGCTCCAAGTTTACAAGGTCAAAATATACAAGCTGCGACAAATTCAACCGCACCATCCGTAACACCATTTATGGGGCAGGGTCAAACTCTTGATTCGGCTGTCGATAGAATAGCTAGTCCTGAAACTTTAAACGCGCAAGCGATTGACCCAGCTTTAGCAAATAGTGTACCGCAACCGATTCAAAAAATATTCAGTCAGCAGTTAGACGCAGCCAAGGAAAATTTAGCTAAAATACTAGATCAAAAAAATACTTATGATCAAGGCCTTGTAATTGCCAATCTCAAAGCCTCGGCTGATTCATTAGCAATGATACCATTAAACGATCCAGCTTTAAGCGAAGCTGTAAATCAGTTTAAGTTGGCAGTCAATAAGATCTCAACAATTGCTGATATCTTAAAAGACCCTTATGTAAGTCGCTCTTCGGTAGCCGACCTATATAAAATGGCCGATAGCGGAAATGATTTAGCTTCGCAAAAACTGGCATTATACTTTAGATCTGATTCTTCTGCTCCCGCTGTAGCTGACCAAGGTTTGAGAACGGCGTTTGAAGCACCGGCTGAAAATCAGATTTTAAATCGAAGTATCGCCAATATTGAGTCCAGAAGTATTATTAGTGCCTTTAAACATTCGGCTATGGCTCTTGGTGGTGGTGTCTTAATTGGTGCTGATTTGAATAATTTGTTGAATGATATTGTCCAAAAAAACAATAATGACTTTTTGAATAAAACAGTTCTTGATTCGTCTGTTAACGATTTAAAAAATGATAATTCTGAAAAATCTCCATCCCAAGATTCTGCAATTCCCGCTAAAGTATCTCAAGCACCGGTTAGTTTATTTTCTGAATCATCTAATGATGTGACACTTAATTTAAATGATAGATTTGATCCATCGTTTGGCGTTGATAAACCAGTTTTATCTAGGCAAGAAATTGAAGCCAATTATTTATTTGGTGACGACCCACAAGGACTATGGAAATTGAAAAACCTAGTTACCTATGGTACTGTATGGGGACAATTTCAGCTGTTTAAAGCACCTGATGAAAAGCCTGAAGATGATAATAAACCGACAGTCTTTCAATTTAACCCAATCAATGTAAATAGACCATTGAATTTTAATGATTTTTATCGTATAGCTCAAACTAAATTTCCTCAAAATAAAACTAAATTCCTAAGTACATCTAGTATGGGTCTAAGTGAACAAACAAAATACTCTTCGATGCTTGAAACGAGTTGGAAAAATATAAAATTATCAAGTGCAGCCAGTTATGGCAGTGTAAACAGTAAACGCAGTGCTGTAGATTACAAATTTAATAAAGTATTGCCAAATCTCCACAAATCTGCTATTTTTAGTTTGAACGGTGGTAATACTTCACAGTCTGGCAAGCAAGCAAGCGTTGTTAATTTAACAGCCGCTGTTGCGAGTAGTCAAAATAATCAAAATGACTAAATTGTTTTATTGAAATTAGCTCTCTTATTATGCAACAAAAACTCCCTCTGAAGGTAATTTTCAGGTTAACGCTCGGCATTTTTCTTATAAGTCTTTTGGAAATTTACTGGAAATATCTAGCTTGCAATATTATAGCCAATAAATCATTTGGGCAGCTAATAAATATTCATGATATAGTGGCTATATTGATTTTGGTGATTATTTTGGGCTGCCAATTTGCCAATTGGCTATATGTTTTAAAATTGGCTGATTTAAGCTTTATAGAGCCAATTATGACAATTAGCTATATTTTTGTCGATATTTATTCTTATTTCGTCTTTCATGAAGATATAACCATAAAAAGGATTATTGGGACACTTATTATTATTATGGGTGTATGGCTTATATCTGGTACTACTCACAATACTATAAGAGTTAGGTCGAAATCATGAATCAAAAGTTATTGGGTATTTTATGTGTTATTGCTTCAATTGTTACCGAAACAATTGGTCAAGTTAATTTGAAAAAATCAACTTTAATTAGGCACCCTATAAAGAAAAGAATTGTTATGGTTTTTGGATTAACCTTAATGCTGATAGAGGTTTTTATCTGGAATTATGTTATGCAAATCCTCGATTTGAGTATAGCCTATCCTTTAAGCAGTTTTGGTCTTATTGTAATTACGTTAATGTCAAAATTTTATTTAAAAGAACAGGTATGCTTAAGGCGTTGGGTTGGGATTTTTTGCGTTTTGTTTGGTGGTATCATTGTTGGATCAAGCTAGATAGATTTGTAGCTGGCTTTATTAAGTCTATCCTTAATAGCAAGCCACTTTTCACTATCAGGTAAAGATTGAATTAAAATAAAATTTAAACCTGATTCATCAATGGTTCTTAGTCGATTGTACAAATTCATGGCGTAGTCGTTAGAGTCTTTAGTGGCTATTATAGAATGTACAATGTTGTTACTTTCAATTCGAGAAAAAGAAATTAGACCAAATTTCATATCTGGTTTTGATTGGGTAAAATCTCTAATTTCTTTTTCAGTCATTATTAAAACTGGCGTGAACGGCTGATAGTGTGATTCAAGGTTTCCTGATACCTTTATTGATGTATTGTTTTTTATATCTGAAAATTCTTTTTTCTCGACGTCGCTTAAAACACTTAAAATCTGCGACAGTAAAAGCATTCCAGGCCTGGCAATGAAATAGGGCTTATGGTAAAGATTAATTATAGTTGACTCAATACCAATTTTTGACGGTCCATTATCCAAAATCAAGTCAATATTATCTCCCAATTCTTTATAAACAGCTTCAGCTGAAGTTGCACTGATGCGACCAAAGCGGTTAGCTGAAGGAGCTACAATTCCATTGCCAGTTTGTCTTATTAATTCTAAAGCGATCGGGTTGTTTGGAATACGGATGGCTACACTGTCTTGATTACCGGTAATGTCATTTAGGACATTGTCTGATTTGGGTAAAATGAGAGTCATTGGTCCAGGCCAAAAGCTTTTGGCCAGTTTTTGGGCTATCGGAGAAAATTCTATAACATATTTGTAAACATCGTTAATGTCAGCTATATGCAAGATTAAAGGATGGGTTTGTGGTCGACCCTTGGCTTTATAAAGCAAGTTTATGGCGTTTATATCGTTGGCCGACGCACCAAGACCATAAACGGTCTCGCTAGGAAAAGCTACCAGTTTTCCTTCTCTTAAATACTTGGCGGCTAGCTCAATTGATTCTTGGCTGGCTTTGACTATTTTGGCACGTGACATATTAAGCTTTAACCAAGCTACCTTTAAGCGCCCATGGGTGAACTTCGTCAATCATAACTTCGACAATCTGTCCTTTTAAATTAAGGTCACTGTCAAAGTTAACCACTTTGTTGGTTCTGGTACGTCCGGTCATTCTCGATGGGTTTCTTGCGCTTGGTCCTTCGACTAGAATTTCGACTTTTTGGTTTAAATAAGGTTTATTACAAGTAAACGAAACTTCGGTGACTACATTGTTGAGGTAGCGTAAGCGCTCCATTTTTTCTTCAAAGGGAATTTGGTCTTCCCAGTTAGCACTTGGCGTATGCGGCCTTGGTGAGTAGCTGGCTGTATTGCATGAGTCAAAACCTATTTCATAAACTAGTTTAATCGTATTCAAAAATTCGGCTTCTGTTTCACCTGGAAAGCCAACGATCAAATCAGTAGTTATAGAAGCGTTAGGAATGTGTTTACGAATAAGATCAACTTTTTGGCGGTAGAAATCGACATTATAGCCTCTAGCCATGCGTCTAAGGGTGCGGTTATCGCCAGCTTGAATGGGTATGTGAAAATATTCACAAGCGTTAGGTGTTGCTTTAACTGATTTTATAATTTCTTCGTTCAAATCACGCGGATGTCCGGTTAAAAACCTTATCCTTGGAATCGCCGACTCTTTGCCAATGCATTCAATTAAATTCCCTAAATGAACTTTGGGGTCTAATTCGTGTCCGTAAGCCGTAACGTTCTGACCCAGTAAGGTGACTTCTTTGTAGTTGCTATCGGCTAGCGATCTTACTTCGTCAATTATTTGCGGAATAGGACGACTTCTTTCTCTTCCGCGCACATAGGGTACAATGCAATACGTGCAATTGTAGTCACAGCCATAAATTATTGAAACATAAGCACTTATGTCACTTTGGCGAATTATCGGCAATTCTGGTAAATCTTCTGGCAATGCTTGTTCAATTTCAACAATCGGTTGGCGATTACTTTGCGACTCAAGAACTAGTTCGGGCAGGCGGTTAAGATTATGCGTACCGAAAACTATATCGACGTAGGGGAATCGTTTAATTAAGTCAGAGCCTGCGTCCTGGGCAACACAACCGCCAATGGCAATAATCGTATCGGGTTTTTTTGTTTTAATTTTGCCAAAGTAGCCCAGATAGCTGTAAAGCTTATCTACGCTAGCTTGGCGTATAGCACAGGTATTTAAAATTAATAAATCGGCATCTTTGGCGCTATCGGTCGTTTTATAGCTGATTTCGGCTAAAAGACCTAGCATATGCTCAGTGTCCGATTTATTCATCTGACACCCGAATGTTTCGATAAAAACGGTTTTCATAACGATACTCAAACCTCTTATGGTAGGTCAATATACGATCATTATATACAGGTATCCTGAAATTTTAAAATTTCTTGTAAACAAAAATGATAAAATAAAACGATGGTTAGATTAAAAATATTTTAACTGACTGGCCACTGCATTTTATCTCATGCAAGAATTTTATAGTCTAGACTTTAAACATTTATGATTTTTTAGACTGAAATCAGTGTATATTGATATAGTTAGAAAGTTTTATGAAAGATTTGTTTTGCGCTTTAATTTAACCGATAAATTAGATATCTATACACGGTCCTGGCTGGTTTATTATTTAGTTAGCCTAATAATCTATTTTATATTGGTTAGGATGATGGCTATCTTCAATATGGATTTTTTATACGTTACGATAAACAGTGATAATATTTCACCAGAGAATTATTTTTACGCATTTTTATTTACCATACCGTTAACTTTTCCAGTTTATTATTACTGTTTGAATATTTTTTTTTCTAAGTCTATTCTTAAAAACGAAATTATGAATTATTTGACTAGTTGGTTTTTTATTGTTTTGCTGTGTTTTATTTTATCGTTAGTAACTAATAGTTTAATGCCTTCTTTGGCTTTCCCAAATTATATAAGCAGTATTTTTAAGGGTTATTTTACGGCTAAAACGATTGATTTAAATGAGTCTTATAATACTGGCAGAAAATTTGTTTGCTTTAATGCATT
>JAJYFO010000032.1 GCA_021785395.1 bacterium
CTAAATTTGAAATAATGGTTGTTTTGCCTGAACCTAAAATACCTGTAAAAATTGTTATTGGAATTTTTATACTCATGGTGCTGCCTCCAGTTGGTTGATAGCTGATATTATTTCAGCCAAAGAATTATATTTATTTATATAAGCGAGGTTTGGTCTTTTAATTATGATAAGCGGTATTTTTAAATTTTCGCAAGCTTCTATCTTTTCTGATAAACCACCTTTAAGGCCAGATTCTTTAGTTATTACGCAATTTATTTTCCAGTTTTTCCATAATACCATATTAAGTGAAGTACTGAAAGGCCCTTGCATGGCGATTATATTTTCTGGTAAAATACCAAGGTTTAAGGCTTTTTCTAGTGAATCAGCAAATGGCAAACATCTTAAAAATAGATTTAGATTTTGTCTATCAACATCGGTATGTTTAAGAAAATTTTCCAGATTTTTAACTCCTATCGCCAAAAAAATATTTTTTCCAAAGGTCTTAGCCATAGCTATTGCATCTCCGTATGAATCAACCAGTAGAGACTTTTTATAATCGGTAACTGTGGGTCTTTCGTATCTTAAGTAAGGAATACTCAAGCTATGACTTATATCCATGAGTTTTTGTGATATATTTACGGCAAACGGGTGCGTTGCATCAATAATGTATTTGGCGCTATCTTTTATATAATCAAAACGTTCAGTCTGTGTTAATAAATTATTCAGTACAACCGAATTGGGACAATTCAATTTGGCGTTAGTTATACCATATGATGTAGCTGTTGAAATTACAACTGAATAGTTTAAATTAGCCAATTTATTGGCCAATTCATTGCCGTCGCTCGTACCGGCAAACAGCCAAATTGAATTTTTAGGAATATTTTTGGTCGTATTAATCTTAAAGTTATTGTATCCTCTAGGAGTATAAATAAAATTCTGTTTTAGCGTTGTATACTTATTACCTATAATTATCGTTGTATACATGTCAAAAGTTTTGTCCAATAACTCAACTAGTGTACATTTGTAGATACTTTGCTCTTCGCGATAGGCGTTGGATACAATACCACAAATTGTATCCTTAGATTTAAATTTAAGTAATAAATTTATTATTTTATAAATACCATCGATTCTAGATTTGCTTTGTACGTTATATAAGGCTATAACCATGTCACATTTAGCTAGGTTTATGGCTCGCTCCTCTATCCATTGCCAAGGGCAAAGCAAATCTGATAGACTTAAGCAAGCAAAATCGTGCGATAATGGTGCCCCTAATAACGAAGCAGTAGCGTTGGCTGCGCTTACCCCGGGGTAAACTTTAACTTTAAAGGTGTCGCTCTCAGACATAGTTTCAAAAATTAAAGTGGCCATGCCATAGATACCAATATCGCCGCTAGATATAACTGACACCGTTTCACCACGTCTGGCTCTATCAATAGCCAGTTTGGCTCTTTGTTTTTCCTGGGTTAAAGGTAAATCAATAATTTCTTGTTTAGTTAAAAGTGGTTTTATCCATTTAAAATATAAACCGTAGCCGATAATTATATTAGATTTTTTTAAAGCTTCTTTAGAAGCTACCGTCATCTGTTTTATCCTGCCTGGGCCGACTGATACTAAATATAATACGCCGTTCATAACTTCCTTTAAAGATTGGTAAATGATATATCGAGGTCTTTGGCTATAGCTATTGCAACACCTTTGTAAATCGATTTGGGAACTATTAATTGGCTTTGGTTGCCTGCCATTAAAGCACATGGCTCACAAATACAGTAGGACCCGGTAATTTTTTTGACAAATTCTGACTTGGTTGTATGCCATTGCCTGTTGGCGATGGCTAATTTTGAAAATATCAATAAGTTTAAATTGTGCTTAAAACAAAAATCTTGTAGTCCTAATTCATTGCGTTTTAAATCTATAGTGGCTACTAGCCTTACTTCGTTGAAGTTTAAGCTTGGGTACGCTTTAAAACAAGCTTGTTCAATGGTATCAGCGTTGATACCCTGACGGCATCCGATGCCAATAACCAGAGGCTTGAGCGTTTCTGAGGCGGTAGTTATAATGGGTAGGGCATTTATAATATTGGCTATTGTGTAAGCTAAATTGTTGCCTCCCCCTTCATGCCCACTTAGCAAGCTAATTGAGTATCTGGCAGCTTCATCCACGACAACTACGGCCGGGTCGGTTTTTTTATTGTTAATAATTCCATCAAGAAATCGTAATGCTATGCCGTTTGCACCGATAAAGACCCACTGCTTATGGTTAAAGTAAAGTTTTGCGAATTGATTTTTCGTACTATCGGTATCTAGCCATGGCTCGTACATCGTTGAATCTAGCTTGGCATTTATTAATTTGGCAATAGTTAGTCCGCGCTCACGGACTGGAAAAATACCTACGTCACTCACTGCTTTTACCTTTAGCCTTGCGATATTTGTGGCTATAATTGATACTATAAAGGCATGAATTAAAATTAAGGTCGGGTCTCAAAACATCCCCCACCAAGAGCATTGTCGTTAAAACCCAATTGGCAACGTTAATTTCATTAAGGACATTTTCTAAAGTAGAGATATGTTTCCTTTCTTCACTAGTGCTTGCTTTATAGACCAGGGCAATTGGCGTGTCGCTGGCATAATTTTTTAGCAGGATTGGAATAATGTTTGGTAAATGCGCCCCAGATAAGAATATGCACATCGTAGCCTGGTGCTTGGCCAGGTTTTCTAAAGATTCTTTTTCCTTTATCTTTGATGCTCTACCTGAAACTCTCGTTAAAATAATGCTTTGACTGACATTGGGCTTAGTTAACTCACAGTTAATACTGGCTGCTGCAGCTGTAAATGATGAAACACCCGGTACAATTTCAAAGGCGATACCAAGATCCTGTAATTGGTTCATCTGTTCATTTATGGCTCCGTATATAGCAGGATCGCCAGAATGAAGCCTGGCTACGTTAATATCTTTATCTCTGGCTTCTTTAAATAAATCAATTTGCTGCGGCAACGATAATGATGCTGTATTGATAAGCGTAGCGTCTTTATGACAATGGGTTAAAATCTCTGCTGGTACTAGAGATCCAGCATACATAACCATTAGAGTATTATTTAGAATTCTTACTCCTCTTAATGTAATCAGGTCGGCCGCTCCAGGCCCGGCTCCAATAAAATAAACGCGCATAAGTTAATCCTCGGTAAATCTTGGCTTGTTTTTTCTAATTAGCATTGTGCTAAAGTAGTCTAAGTTTTTACTTGAGTCAATTTTGCTTACGTCATCACATGTAAACTCGTCTGGTAGCCCTAATCGACTGGCAAAGACACAATGTTTGGCAATATTCATTTCTTTTAACAAATCAATCACCATGGGCATGCGAAAACCAATTTTCATTAGTATCACTAGATCATGAGATTCTATATCGACTTGAAGGTTTATTTTGTCATCAGGGCAGGGCAAGATAAGTACCCGCTCTTTGCCCTGCCCTATGGGAAAATTAAAATAAGAGGCTATTGCATTATAGCTGGTTATTCCTGGGAATGTTTTAAAAAGCATATTGGGGCGGAATTTTAATAAAGATTGCAAAGTATAGCTGTAGGTTGAATACGTAAGTGAATCACCAAGCGTCAAATAAGCTACAATTTTATTTTGGTCCAATTCTTTTAGTATGTTTTGTGCCAACGAATTATAATGTTCTTTAAGCGAATCGGGTTCTGTATCCATGTTATATATTATGGTTTGAAACTTCGTTTCAGGGATAGCTAGACCTTTTAAACATAATTTTGCAATAGACTCAGACGCATCCTTGCCTTTAGGCGATAAAATTATATCAGCTTCTTTTAAAGCTTCATACGCAGTATAAGGTATCAATCCATACCCACCTGGTCCAACCCCTATGCCATAAAAAAAACTTCGTTTATTCATTTCGTTTCTCCTAAAAGATTTCCGCGTAAATCAAGCAATTTAACTTTAAAGTTAACCACTTTTTTAATTTGTAGTTTTTGAGCAATTTGATTTTCTATATATTGCCAGAAAAGACTAGACCCAGGGTAGTCCTTTAATAAGATAGTGACTGCCTCAACGGTTGGACAAGACTCAATTTGTTTGATTATATTTAGGTCGGTAAAAACATCATGGGCCAGCTGTGCTAAAATTGACATAGCCATAGGGCTTTTAGCTGAATGTGTATCAAAATTATTGGTAAGAACCTTGGCTATTTTACCAGGATGCCCTAATAAATAGAGGTTTTCGAGGGTGGCATTAGCTAAGTTTTTTTCAATAGATTTGAGTGAAAATCCTATAAAATTTGAGATATGGACAATTTGCTTTGAGTTCAATTTTAAAATATTCTTTGCATAGTTAATACCAATATTACCTGGTAAAATCGCTACAGTGCTTTTGTTACAATTATCTGCGGCACTGGCTAGGGCAACTTTTAAATAGACTTCAATAGCGGCTTTATAGGCTTCAAGTGACATCGGCTCAACTATACCAGTGGTGCCTAGAATAGAAATGCCGCCAACGATTCCTAGTTTTAAATTAAATGTTTTCTTGGCAATATTTTCACCATTTACGCAGCCAATAGTGATATCAAAACCTGGGTTAATAGCTCCTTCTAATACTTCGCTTATAGCATTGTTTATCATCAAGCGAGGAACTGGATTTATAGCTGGCTCACCTATAGGTAAGTTAATGCCAGGACCTGTTACTGTTCCAACTCCAACTCCGGCAAAAAACTTGTTGATACCACTATTATTAATTTTTACAATGGCTGAAATACTTGCTCCATCGGTTTGATCTGGATCATCACCGGCATATTTTATAACTGTCGTTTTAATACCATTGTCCTCTGGCAGTTTTACTAATCTATTAATATTTATGGTTAAGAAATGTTCGTTGTCTGGTAAAGTTATGTCTACAGAACTGGGTGATATATTATGATAATGATAAATTAGACCAGCTTTAACGGCTGCTGTAGCACAACTACCAGTAGTAAATCCGCGCCTTAGTCCATTTAGGGCTATTTTATTTAGGTCAAATTCTTTCATCAATTATTTGGCTCCTTTAGCACTTGAAATTTTATTTTGCCAGGCGTAATTAATACATTCTATTAAAAGTGCGTTTATAACACTAGCGGCCCAAGGTGAGCCGCCCTTATTACCTGAATTGGTAATGCGTGGAATTTGTAGGCAATTTATCAGTTCATTTTTAGATTCGACAGTGCCAACAAAGCCCACTGGTAAACCGATTATTAATTGCGGACGCCAGTTATTGTTTTTGATTAATCTCAAGCATTCGAATAAAGCCGTAGGCGCGTCCCCAATAGCTAAAATAACGTTATTCCCAAACAAATCATAAGCTCGGCGTATTCCAGCTGCTGACCTGGTTATATTAAAAGCCTTGGCCATGATATAAGTTTCTTCATCGTGTACACCGCACCATACATTGATCTTTAATTTGGCTAGCAAATCTCTTTTTATGCCACTTTGAACCATACTTACATCGGTAACTATCTGTTTGCAGCGCATTAAATTTCTGAAACCAATTTCAATAGCTCCATCAGAAATGAATAAATCATGTACATTGCTAAAATCTCCACTGGTATGCACTAGCCTTTGGACCACAGGCAGATTTTCCTTGTTAATTTTTGACCAGTCAAAAGACGCATTGATAATTTCAAAACTCTTACGTTCTATATCATTCATTACATAAGGTTCAATATCATTTTGACTATCTTTATTTAGTCTACTTTCATCTTGCTTATAATTACTTTGATTTTCAAAGCCGATCAATGGCACATTATACTTGCATAGGCTGCAATTCATAAACGCTTCACCATTAATAGCCTCATTGGCTCGTTCTAGTATAACCGAAGCTAGTTCAATACTGGCGTTTAGATAATCAGCTTTAATTATGTGCATATCTGTATTTGACTTAATTGCGACGTCACAGGCATCATAAATTCTTTTAACTAATACACCGTCAAACAGCATAAAGGGAAACACAATAATACTTTTATTATTTAATTTAATCGCTCGTTTAAGGCCTTCAGCTACGGATGGTTTGGCGGTCCCTGAATAGCAAATTACTGAACTTTGAAAATGCATGCCTTCTTCGAGTAATCTAGATAATTTATAAATTTCAGAATTAGAATCAGGGTCAGTCGTTCCACGGCCAACCAAAACTAAGCAAGTTTGACTTGGCTTAATTTCATACTTTGACCTAGCCATAGCTTCTATAAGTATTTGTCTACATAGTTTTAGAATTACATAATGGATACCTACGGCTTTTCCATAAACTATATTGGCCTGTGGATGTATTTGGCGTAAAGCTATTATCTCTTTTGGTATATCGATTTTTGAATGCATTGCATTAATCAGCAATGCTGGCTGTACTATAATATTTTTGATACCATTTTCCAGACTTTCTAAAACTGTTTCTTTTAAAGTGGGCGATTGAAATTCAAGGTAGGCTTTTTTGATGATTTTATTTGGAGCTAGCTTGATTATAATATCTACAAGATTTTCAAATTGCCTAATACCGTCACTGTCTTTAGTCCCGTGCCCCATTATAATTAAAGTAGTCAAATCTTGTTGCATTTTTTTTATAATTGACTTGTAAGTGGTACTAAACAACGAATTAGCATAATGCTTAGGTCGCTAAAATCTTGATTTAAGTCTTTAAGCAAACCAGACCAACAGCTTTCAGCCTGAGTCAGATTTTCCCATACCTCAACTTTATGTGTACTATTAATACCATTTTCTAACAAAAAACTGGCAATATCTTTAGGCATGAAATCAAATGGTCTTGGTATAATTATAGCATTGCGATTATCATTTAAGATACTAATTAGATGCTTTTTAAATGGTTCAATATTGCCGCGTCGGTGGAATGTTATAAAACTGGTTTCGTCAAAACAAACCCGTGTCCTGGAGGCCAAAATTTGGCTGGAAGAAATACCGGGTATCGTTTCAACGTTATGACCGCACGCCAGTTCAACCCGTTCTAATAATTGGAATCCGCTAAAATGAATGTCACCCATAAAAACAACGACCACTTTTAAACCTTGATGATGGAGTTTTGCTATTTCTTCAAGTATAGTAACCTGATTTTTGTATGTTAGGATGCAGGTTTTAGTATTGGGTTTTAGATAAGTTTGAACAATTTTTAAGACATATTCGAATCCGACAGCTACGTCTGCGTCACTAACTAATTCTATGGCATAATTGGTTATATGCTTTTTATCACCAGGACCGACACCAACGCAAGTAATCATAAACTTACCACACTAAAGATTGATTAAGAGTAAATAGTAGAAGGCAAGGATAAAATTTTAGCCTTCCACAATGGCGATAGGGTAACTACTTTGCCAATAATAATCAATGTAGGACTTTTAAATTGAGCCTCATTGACTAATTGTGGCAGATCTTTTAAAGTAGCTAATATCTGCCTTTGATTTTTCCGGCTGCCGTTTTCGATTGCTGCAGAGGGTGTTAGGGCAGGTATTCCGGCTTCAATAATGCTGGTTATAATTTCTTTGATTTTATATAAACCCATGAATATAACAATGGTATTGTCAGATTTGGCTAAACTTTCCCAATCTGTGTTAAAAGTATGGTCTTTAGAAGTACCTGTGATAAAAGTAACTGATCTAGCATAATCTCGATGTGTTAATGGTATTCCTAAGCAGGCAGGAACATTGATACCTGAAGTGATACCGCTAACAATTTGCGTTTTAACTGAATGACTATTAAGATACTCAATTTCCTCACCACCACGGCCAAAAATAAAAGGGTCACCACCTTTTAGTCGGGCAATCTTTTTTCCTAATTTGGCATTATTTACCATTAGGTCGTTAATAAGTGATTGTGGTGTTGATTCTTTGCCATGGCTTTTACCAACATTGATTATTTGGGTGTCTGGTCTAGCAAATTGTAGTATTTCTGGGTTAACCAAACAATCGATTAAAATTAAATCTACAAGTTTTAAAATTCTTACAGCCTGTAAGGTCAAAAGTTCTACGTCACCGGGTCCAGCCCCAATCAAATAGACTATTCCGTGGTCAGTGTTAGGGTCATTTTTTTGTAAATTTTGCTGAAAATCTTTCATTTTAATACCTACACTTAAAAGTTACTTTGCTGGCAATAATTGTTAATGGCCAAGGTTAAACTTTGACTGGTAAGCTTGGTTAACTTAAGGTATTGAGCCTTTAGTAACTGGGCCAAGTTGGCACTTTTATTAAAACAAATCGGCCCGTCTTCAGTATCAATAACTATAGACCTCAGGTTCAACGAACTAAATTTTGACGCTTCTTGCGCAAGGTCAGCCTCAATCGAAGTATTGTCGCTAAAAGTAACATTACCTTTACCGTCTGTCACAAAAATGACAAGAGGGTCTAATTTCTCATGTGACGAGCATTGCGCTAACGAAGCACTAAAATTAATGGCTGCTGACAACGGAGTGGTGCCACCAGTTTCTAAGACATTTAGCTGTTGTTTGGCTAAATCTACTGATTTAGTTGGGCGTAGAATTAGTTTAGCGTCATTGTCCTTAAAGCTAATAACGGCAACTTTGTCTCTTCTTTGATAGGCATTAGCCAAAAGAGATATCACTGTACCTTTTACTGTTTCCATCCTTTTTAAGGCTGCCATTGAACCAGATGCATCGACCACAAATATAATTAAATTTGCCTTTTTGTTTATCAGTTCCTGTCTATGGAAGTCTTGCTTTTCAACCTGTAACTTATTTCCCAGCCTAAGTAAGCTATGATTAATAGTTTCATTAACAGCTAACTTAGTGGGATTCTCATCGGGAATAGCTTTGATAAAATGCCCGCGTTTATGGTCGCTAATTTTACTGGTTGTGCCGGTTAATCCAATATTATTTTTACCGCTTAAGTTGAGCCTTAAGTCTGTATTTACAGTTTTTGGTAAATGATTGTTTTGACCATTGTTAGCAGTTTGTCGTACTGTATTTGTTTTATTATCCCATTGACTTTCTTCGTTAATAGTTTGATCGTCAAGTTGTACTTCGTTGGATTCGGTTCTAGATGTTAATGATGGACTTTTTTCTTTGTTAATTAAATCGTCTAGCAACTCGTTATTGAGTCCGTGTGAATCGTGTATACCTATGCGTTTTCTATGTGGCAACACAAGTTTACTGGCTAAATGAATATCATCAATACTCACATTTAGCCTGTTGTCTAAAGCAGCCAGAGTTTTGCTCGCCTTAGAAATCGTTATATCTGCCCTTAAACTTTTAACGCCTAATTTACAACAAATCTGGCTTATAAATGACAATAAACTATCAGACAGCTGAACGTTTGATAAAATATTTTTAGCTTTGAGAATTTTTTCTTTTAATTCTGATTCTGGGTTGTTCCACATATCAAAAAAATCTTTAGGACAATTTTCGTATTTTAGTCTGCGTCTAATTATTTCAGTCCTGATTTCAGGTTCGGCTGGTGCTTGAACTTCGACCATAAGCCCAAATCTATCTAATAGCTGGGGCCTTAAATTACCTTCTTCGGGGTTCATGGTGCCAATCAGCGTAAATTCGGCTTTGTGTTTTATTGTGACACCATCTCTGGCTACTATATTTATGCCCATAGCCGCTACGTCGAGGAGGATATCGACTAAATTGTCAGGCAACAAATTTACTTCATCAACGTATAAAACCCCTCGATTGGCGTTTGCCAATAAGCCTGGCTGAAAAACGCGTTTCCCTTCTTTAATGGTTCTTTCAAGGTCAATTGTCCCAATTATTTTATCTTCCGTAGCACCGATAGGTAAGTTAATAAATGGGCTGGGAATAGGGCTAAAATCAAAATTGTCATGACAAATATGGCATTCAGGCGTAATATTGTCCGGTTCACAATTGTATGCGCAGTTATGATTGGCTCTAATTAGCGGTAATATATTGGCTAAGGCTCTGGCGGCCGTACTTTTAGCTGTACCTTTATCGCCTACGATTAGTACGCCACCAATTGTAGGGTTAATGGCACACAATAACAACGCCTGTTTTAACAGCTCCTGACCAACAATGGCTGAGAATGGGTATACTTTACTCATTTGTTATTTATAGCCTCTAATTGATTTTCTGTGTGTAAGTATATTTGTTTTAATTCTTCGACTGTTTCCTGGTTGGGGTTAACCCACATACCCCGGTCAATTGCTTCAAGTAGTCTTTCTGATATGGCCATAAGAGCCCAAGGGTTATTAGAGTGAAAGAACTCTTGCATTTCCTTTGATTTAGCATAGTTTTGCGCCACAGCTTCGTACATCCAGTCTTCTAAAACGCTAGCCGTGGCGTCATAACCGAATAAATAGTCAACGGTGGCGTTAAGTTCAACGCCACCACGATAACCATGTTTGATAATGCTATCAATCCACTTCGGATTGATGACACGAGTGCGAAAAACCTTATTAACTTCATGTTTTAAGTCGTTTACTCGCACGTTTTGAGGGTCTTGGTTATCACCAAAATAGCTTATAGGAGATTTTCCACTTAAGCTTTTAATCGTAGCAATCATGCCACCATGGTACTGAAAGTAATCGTCGCTATCAAATATATCGTGTTCACGATTATCTTGGTTGTGAAGGGCTATTTGGGTATTTTTGAGTCTTAAGCTGTAACTGTCAAAAGCTTCTTTGCCAAAGTCTTCATGGCTATATGCGTAGCCACCCCAGTTAATATAGGCTTTAGCAAAATCGTCACAAGTTTCCCAATTTTTTTCCTGAATCATTGGCAGGATCCCAGCTCCATAACTACCCGGTTTAGAACCAAAAATTCGATAGCTAGCCTTTGTCTTGGCTTCAATTTCGGGCATACCCATGGCTATATTACTACTCAATTCATTAAGATAGTTGGCTCTAATGTAATTTAAACTCAATGGTTCATCTTGCTCAATAGCGACGTTTATAGCTTGTGCTAATAAAGAAATTAAATTACCAAATGCATCGCGGAAAAAGCCGCTTATTCTAGTCGTTACGTCTATCCGCGGGCGCTTAAGCTCGGATAGTGGTATTACTTCTAGGCCAGTTAATCGACGATTTTCTTTCTGCCATACCGGTCGAATACCCATTAAAGCCAGGATCTGGGCAATATCATCTCCGTGGGTGCGCATTATACTTGTTCCCCAGATACTTATACTAATTGCTTTGGGGTATTCCCCGGTATCATTGTAGTAGCGTTCAATAACTTTTTGAGCCATAGACTGGCCTGTTTGCCAGCTAGACATCGATGGTAGCGTGTTTGGGTCAACCGAATAAAAATTTCGGCCTGTGGGCAAAATATGAACCATGCCACGCGTAGGTGCACCACTGGGCCCGGGTTGGATATATTGGCCATCTAAACCTTTGAGCAAATTGTCAATTTCCAAACTGCAATTTAAAATATTGGGGTAAATACTGACGCAGATATAATCTAAAATTGAGTGTATTTCGTCTTTTATCGACTCATTTTTAGTGTTTTTATCAGGTAATATTTTATTTAGAGAGGTAGTGATACTACTGGTCGTAAAATTGTTTAGCATTAATTCGTATATTATATCGTGCCCCAATTTATCAATAGCTTCAAGCGCATCGCCGTAGGTAACGATATTTTTACCGGCTAAGCTTGTTACATACTTGTCTTTGTTCTCTAATTTATTACCTTTTTTAGTCAATAATTCGTTGAGGTCAAAATCAAAATATTGAGCAAGTTTAGCTTGTAAGCTTGGAATCTGCGTATTTGGCAACCTGGTTAAAGAGTATAGTGTATCGACTAAGTCATTGCCATGGGGGGCAATACCCAATGTATGCAGCCCGCTCCGTATTTGAGCCAAGCCTAATTCACATAAATATCCGTCAATTTCTTGTATTAAATGTGAAAACTTAACGCTGTTTAATTTCTTTAATTGGTTTTTTATGTCCGTATCGATTTCTTGAACCTTAGAATCACTGTTTGTCATAGAATCTTCATTCAACTCGTTTAATTCTGTCTGCAACAGTACCTCTAAGTCGTATTCTAAATTGGCTTCTTGAATCAGGTCATAAATTTGCTGTTGAAGCATCGGTAATTTAGACGGGTCAAGTAATTCTAGCTGATAGTATTCATCAATTAATTGAACTAGCTCGGCCATATTACCATAAGTATCAGCCGTGGTCATAGCTGGCATCATATGATTAATAATAGCTGCATGGCTGCGTCTTTTAGCCTGGCAACCCTCGCCTGGGTCATTAATAATGAACGGATAGAATAATGGTAAGTCGGCCAAAATAGCGTCGGGAAAACAATCATTTGACAGCCCCACACCTTTTCCTGGTAACCATTCAAGCGTCCCGTGTTTCCCCATGTGAATGATAGCGTCAGCGTCTAATATTTCTTTGATCCAGCGATAAACAGCAAAATAATGATGGGTTGGCGGCAAATCTGGTTTGTGATAAATGGCGTCTTGGTCTAGGCCGTAACCCCGTGGTGGCTGCAACATAATTGCAATGTTACCAAAACGAAGACCAGCCACCATTAAACTATTATTGTATAGATAGGCTTCACCTGGCTCTGGACCCCATTGTTCAACCATGGCATCCTGTAATTTTAAAGGTAATTCTTTAAACCATGAATGGTACAAAGACGAACTTACGTTACCTAAAGCTTTATTGTACTGTTCTTGGGTTAAAATTTGGGTATCGTATGACCCCGCTTCGATAAGCCGGTGCAACATTTGGGTTCCGGTCTTGGGATATTGACCTACATTATAACCAGCTTTTCCCATAGCGTCTAGGATATTTATCAACGAGGCCGCTGAATCCAATCCTACAGCATTACCGATTTGTGCAGCCTTAGAGCTTGAGTTGGTAAAGATAAAGGCGATTTTTTTATTAGCGTTATTTTTTTGCCTTAAGATGCAATATTTTTTAGCTAGGTTACAAACTGCTTCAATTCTATCATCCATTCCTTTATGGAGAGAAAATTCGAAATTGGCATTTCGTTGTTTTTCTTTAAAGGCAATGGGCTTGGTTATAATTCTTCCGTCAAATTCTGGTATCACAACGTTCATGGCTGTATCCAAAGGGTTTAGCCCGCGAGTAGAGCGTTGCCATTCTTTAAAATCCATAGAGCTTATAATAGCCTGCAGAATTGGTACATTAAGAAGCTCATGGTAATTACCTTGCTTGGTATCAAGGCCGTTGGTGCCTAATTTTGCTACCGAAAACGCTGTAGTATTAATTATAATATCAACTTCGTTATTTGGATTTTCAACTAAAAATTTAAGAGCAAGCGGAAGTTTAGAAATTTCGTCAATGACACCTAGAGAAGCTGTAAATACTGGTAAGGCATCTAATTCAATTAAACTTAATTTCTCTACCAGTTTATTTATAAAATCGATATTACCACTGACATAGTGAGCTCGATAAAAAATTATTAAGGCGGTAGATTTATATTTTTTTATTTTTTTAAAAATATCAAAATTAAAGTCATTGCCACTATAATGTGGGGAGTAGAATCCATGCAGCGGGATATTTTCTGCTTTGGTATAACCATAGTTTGTAAAGAATAATTTATCACTTAAAAACTTAAATAACTGAATCATGTTATTTAAGCCGCCAGACTGGAAATAGTTATTGGCCGCTTCAACTATTGGATAATCGGCAGTATTTAAATAGTTAAATTCTGGATTAAATTCCAAAGATCCACTTAGGACAATTAGGTATTTACCTTCATTTTTTAAATTTTCTAGTAAAGTCTTAAAGTTGTCTATCGATTCAAGGTTGCCAAGCAGGCGGACGATAATAAGGTCGGCGTTTGTTAATATTGCATTTAATTTGTTTATATCCTCATGAAACGATTGCAAATTAAACCCATGGACTTTAGGAAAGTCATTAGGTAGCTTACTAACGACGTTAGAAAGGGTAAGTAAATCTGTGTCACTGTGACTTAACAAGACGATTCTATTGGCGTTATTTTTTAGCTTAACGGTCATTTGATTTTAAAAACTTGAATGTAAACCCTTATTATAGTAAATTTTGTGCCATTTTAAATCTTAGTTAAAGAAGTCTGTTTATTTCTTAATTAATCAAAGCTTATTATAGTCTGCCATAATCCAAATTTAAACTGCATCTAAAGTTGGTTAATTTTTTTTAAGGCTGCTTGTAACCTTTCCCATTCACTCTCTAAAGCCGGAATCCCTATACGGACGCTTGGCGGGTTGTCAAAAAGTCTAACCCAAATGGCTTGTTGGGCCAAAATAGCTTGGATTAAATACGCCTTGTCACTAACAAGCCAATGGAAAAAGTTCGTACTACCGCTTATGTTTAATTGGCTGGATCGGAGTATTTTTTTTAGGCGTAAACTGCGCTGTTTTAAGCCTAAAATATTTTCATTTTGCCATTTCGTATCCAGTAATGCTTTAGTTACAATATATTGTGATGGACCGGTAACGCACCATGGACCCAACTCATTTTGTATAAGCGTTAATAATTTAGGCTCAGCGATGACAAAACCTACTCTAGCTCCGGCTAAGCCGAAAAATTTCCCGACTGACCTTAGTACAATCAAACCGCTTTTATCGGTTAGACTGCTTAAACTATGGTCTTTATTGGTATCAATAAAGGCTTCATCAATGATTAACCAGCCATTTTTGGACGCTAAAATATCACGACATTTTATAAGCTCTTCGACTTGGTAAAATTTTCCACTGGGATTGTTAGGGTTGCAAATTACTAATATATCATTGTCGCAAGCGGACTGTATTATGTTATCGGGGTCAATATATTCAATTTGATGTTTTTGTTTACGCCAAGCGTATTCATGTTCATTGTAACTTGGCGATATAATACCAACTTTAGATAAGTTTCTTAAACGCGGCAATAATTGAATTATTGATTGAGAACCATTACAGCTCAGCAGAAATTCGGTATCATAATAAAACTTAGCGGCTTGATTTAGTTCATTATCATTATCTGGCAATTTAAGCCATGCTTTAGGGGGAATATTGTTTACAGGATAACCGTTTAAGTTGATTCCGGTAGATAAATCCAGCCATTCACTAACAGGAATATTGTACTTTAATGAAGCTTTACTTATAGCGCCACCATGGTCTAGCATAATTTTCTCAATAGATTAAATGTTAGAGTTGCTCCTAACCATAGATAAATTGTCTTATTAATCAAGTTGTTGGCTAAGGAAATATCGTTATAAATCGGCTCTCGCCCAAGACCTAGTTGTGGCCTTGTTTTTAAGACGCCGTCGTAAACGGCATCACCACCTAAGGTTATATTTAAGGCTCCAGCACCACTGGCCATAACTGGACCAGCATTGGGCGAGTACCATTTATTACCTTGGGTGAACCAACAGGATATAGCGTGCTTAAAATCACCTAGAATACTATAACTTAGGGCTGTTAGACGCGCTGGTATTAGGTTCATTAAATCGTCAGATTTGGCTGCCGCCCATCCAAAATTATAAAAATTGGCATTCTTGTATCCCCACATTGCGTCTAGTGTGTTAACGCCGCGGTATAATATAGCGCCGGCTGGCCCTGCCAGAATAAACCAAAATAGTGGTGCAAAAATTGCATCATTGCCATTTTCCAGGACAGATTCAATAGTTGCCTTAACTATCGATGTTTCGTTTAAATTAGTGGTATCACGACTAACAATTAAACTTAGATTTTGCCTAGCTAGATTTAAATTGCTATGTTCAAGTGCTGTGGCTATTTTTGTACTATGTTCTTTTAAGCTTTTCGAACCTATAGTTAAATAAAGACAAAAAACGCTTATGCAATCGCCCAAAAAATTATTTGGCAATTTAAAAAATATGAGTAAAGGCAACGGTAAAACTAAAATTAGTACTGCTAGTAGACCTTTGATTTTTAAAAAATTACCTTTATTGGATAATTTTTCAAGTGTATTAGCTAAGCTACCAAAGCCAACCAATGGGTGAAAGCTTTGCCACTCTCCCAGTATCGAATCTAAGATAAAAGCCAATATACATATTAAAGTAATTTTCATATTAAAGTAATTTTTATCTTAATATCAAGGTTTATTCGCAAAGATTCATACAATAATTTAACAAAATCAAGAAATGAAATATTGGCTTTTTAAGCAATATTAAGTAATATTAAATTTACCTGGATTTTATTGCTCATAAAAGTGTTTTTTATGCATATAATTATATTTTCGAGAGACGATTTTTACAGGTCTTTAGCCACACGTACAAGGTCAAAATTTTGCATTTTGTCGTTCAAAAATATGTATATATGCTAGTATGAAAAGCAAAGTTTTGATGGTCCAAGGTACTACCTCTAACGCAGGTAAAAGCGCTATAGTAACCGGTTTATGTAAAACTTTAGTTGACCTTGGCCTAAGTGTCGCCCCTTTTAAGCCTCAAAATATGTCGCTAAATAGTGCGGTCACCCCTTGTGGTAAAGAACTAGGAAGAGCACAGGCTATGCAAGCGATGGCCTGTGGTATTGAACCCCATAGTGATATGAATCCGGTGCTTTTAAAACCATCAAGTGATACCGGTTCACAGTTAATTGTCCAGGGCAGGGTATACGCACAGATGGTAGAGGCTAGTTCTTATCACAATTTAAAGGCTCAATTAATACCTTATGTTTTAGAGTCATTTTATAACTTGGCAAAAAAATATGACGTTATTATAGTTGAAGGGGCTGGTAGTCCGGCTGAAATTAATTTGGCTAAAAATGATATTGCCAATATGGGCTTTGCCAGACAAGTCGAATGTCCTGTACTGATAGTGTCTGATATTGAACGTGGTGGTGTATTTGCACACTTATATGGGACATGGGCCTTATTAAACGAAAAAGAAAGAAAATTGGTTAAAGGGTTTATAATTAACAAGTTCCGCGGTGACAAAGAACTATTAAATTCAGGTATTGATTATGTGTCTCAGCAGACCAATGTTCCTTTAATTGGTACGATACCTTATATTAATGATTTACACTTACAAGCCGAAGATAGTTTGTCACACGAGATTTCTTCTGATTTAGTTACCAGGCAAGCTAAATTTACAGTTACAATATTAAAGATACCATATATTAGTAATGAAACTGACTTTGAACCATTATTCCTCTACCCTAATATTAAGGTATTTTACGCTGAGTCGAATAAAGTTTTTCCCAAAAGCGATTTAATAATTATACCAGGCTGTAAAAATGTACGCGAAGCTCTAAAATTCATTATTGAAAAATCTTGGGACAAAGAAATATTGCGTCATTTGCGTTATGGAGGAAAGCTTATTGGTATTTGTGGTGGCTTTCAAATATTAGGCAAAGCTATTCATGACCCATCGGGTATTGAAGGATCCGCCGGAAGTTCGCAGGGCTTGGGATTATTAGAATTAGAAACAACCATAACTAAAAATAAACAATTAAAGATTGTGGATGGTTACTTGACTTATAACAGAGCTTTTGTGCGTGGATATGAAATTCACATGGGTGTTTCAACGGGGAAAGCCTTGGATATTCCAGCTATAATATTGCAAAATCAACATGAAGGTGCTGTATCTAATGATAATCTCATATTAGGCACGTACTTACATGGACTTTTTGATGAAAATTCAAGCCTTCGGTCAATCATGGAATGGGCAGGATTGACCGAGCTATCAAATTTTGATTATAAATCAAATATTTTAAACGAGATTAATAAAATTGCTGCCAGTGTAAAAAATAATTTAAACATGTCGGAGATCATAAAAATACTTGATATTCCCAGCGCCGCCCTTTCTTGTCAACCTAGGTAATACGCCAATTTCTACTAAAATATGGATTTTTCAATTTTACTATTATCAAATGCCCTCATCTTAGGCTTACGACATGGCCTAGACCTAGACCATGTTGCAGCTATAATGGACATTAATAGCGGGGTCAATAACATCAATTCCTCGAGAATTAAATCTTTAATTTTCGCTTCAATGTACGCTTTGGGTCACGCTTTGATCGTAATTATCTTAGGTTTGGGTGCTATATATTTTGCTTTTAATTTGCCCAACAATATTGACCCGGTTATGGAGCGCGTGGTTGGTTTTACTTTAATTATTCTTGGCCTCGTTGTGTTATATTCGCTTGGTCAAAATTTAATTAATAAAGAAACTATTCGCCTGCAAAGCCGTTGGATGATTATTTTAGAGTTTTTAGGAAAAGCCTACAGCTACCTTAATTTTAAACTTTTTAAAATTAAATCGGAAAAGTCACCAGCTCTTATAAAATATGGTTTACAAGCCAGTTTTTTTCTTGGGATTATACATGGCTTGGGGGCTGAAACCGGTTCGCAAATTTTGCTTATAAGCAGTGTGCGTGGTGTGAGGGAGAATAATTTAGCTGCAATTATACTGTTAACTTTTGTTCTTGGCCTATTAATATCCAATACATTAGTTGCCATTATTAGTAAAACAGCCATTGTTACCTCAAAGAAAATAAATTATATATACATAATGCTAGGTATTTTGACTTTTGGCTTTAATACAGTGGTTGGGTATTATTTTATTTTAGGCAAGGCTAGTAATCTGCCAAGCCTATTCTAATTGCAATAATAGCCAAGTAATTAGGCTGTTTTCGCTGTGTATAAATAATAAGCATTAATATTTTATTGCGTAACCGGTTTTGAAGAAGTTACGCTAAGAGTCTAGATTTAAGTGAAGCTAAATAAAAAAGCCAGGTTTTAAAAACCTGGCTTTTAAACCCTGATGACTGAATAGCAATTAAGAGCGACCGTCGCCTCAAAATGTTTGGGAAAATTAAGCAGATAAACCAAACATTTATCATTGGCATCAACCTAGGAGAAATCTAGTATAACTAGATGATCTACTGACTAGTTTAAAAATAAACTGTCGGTTCTCCCTAGAAAGGAGGTGATCCAGCCGCACCTTCCGGTACGGCTACCTTGTTACGACTTCGTCCCAGTCACCAGCCCTGCCTTAGGCAGCTGCTTCCCTTGCGGGTTAGCTCACTGACTTCGGGCGTGACCAGCTCCCATGACGTGACGGGCAGTGTGTACAAGGCCCGGGAACATATTCAACGCTACGTGCTGATTAGCGTTTACTAGCGATTCCGACTTCACGCAGGCGAGTTGCAGCCTGCGATCCGAACTGAGAACAGGTTTCGCGATTCGCTCACTTTTGCAAGTTTGCATCACATTGTCCTGTCCATTGTAACACGTGTGCAGCCCAGGGCATAAGGGGCATGATGACTTGACGTCGTCCCCACCTTCCTCCGGTTTGTCACCGGCAGTCTCGTTAGAGTGCCCAGCTTTACCTGATGGCAACTAACAACGGGGGTTGCGCTCGTTGCGGGACTTAACCCAACATCTCACGACACGAGCTGACGACAGCCATGCACCACCTGTGTTGAGGCTCTCTTGCGAGCACTCCACCGTTTCTGGCAGATTCCTCACATGTCAAGCCCTGGTAAGGTTCTTCGCGTTGCTTCGAATTAACCCACATGTTCCACCGCTTGTGCGGGCCCCCGTCAATTCCTTTGAGTTTCAACCTTGCGGCCGTACTACTCAGGCGGGATACTTATCGCGTTAGCTACGGCACAGCAGGGGTTGATACCCGCTACGCCTAGTATCCATCGTTTACAGCCAGGACTACTGGGGTATCTAATCCCATTTGCTCCCCTGGCTTTCGTTCCTCAGCGTCAGTTACAGCCCAGTAAGTCGCTTACGCCACCGGTGTTCTTCCCAATATCTACGCATTTCACCGCTACACTGGGAATTCCACTAACCTCTACTGTACTCGAGTCTACCAGTATTCAATGCAGTTCCGAGGTTGAGCCTCAGTATTTAACACCAAACTTAATAAACCGCCTACGAACTCTTTACGCCCAATAAATCCGGACAACGCTTGCATCCTACGTCTTACCGCCGCTGCTGGC
>JAJYFO010000180.1 GCA_021785395.1 bacterium
AGTATTGCCAAGAAACTATAAACACTATCTAATTCACAAATTATACATAGCTAATTACCGTGAAGAAAAAGACTTTCAGAGATTTATATTAATTAAAGCAATTGGTTGTGGTTTAATTTTAGGTACGTTAAATTTTAACTTAGTGACCTTAATTTTAAGCTTAGTAATGTTTATGATACCGGATTTGGTTTTATTGAATGACATAAAATTAAGGCAGGAAAGTATAAAACAAGAGTTACCAAAAAAAATCGACCTTTTATTATTATGCATTGACTCAGGTCTTAGCCTCGATACAAGTTTAAATAAAATCATACCTGATAGCTGGGTAAAACTTACACCACTAGAAGAAGAACTGAGTTATTTAAATAAAGATATTTTATTTGGAATCAATAAAGACAAAGCTTACAGCGATTTTTACAATCGAACTAACGTGTCGGAAATAGGGTCTTTAGTTGCCAGTTTGAGCCAATCAAATAGGCTTGGTATTAGTATAGCCAACATTTTACGCAACCAAAGTGATTATTTGATAAATAAAACCGCCCAAAATCTTGAGGCTAAAGCACATAAATTGCCAATTTTGATGGCTTTTCCGCTATGGTTTTTTATTATGCCATCTTTGTTGATAGTCGTTCTTGGACCATCAATGATTTTATTTTTTGACCAAATAAAGCTTATGCGAGGCTAAATAACATCTCCAACTTGACCTTACCAAATTACCAAATAACTCCAATTAGCACTTTACATTATAATTATTTAATATTATATCGTGAATTATCGAGCGACTTGTTTTGCGTAAAACCAAAATTTTGTTGTTAAAATAATGGTTATTCTAAACACTTTATTATGAGGTTTTAAAATGGTTTGTAAAAACGTGTGCAAGACGATATTTAAGCCCAGCTTAAACTTTTCTTACAGGATTCTAGTCTGCTTTACAATTGCTTACTGTAACTTACCCATACTGGCAGCTGAAACCAACGATGACAAAACTGTTTTATACAATTATGGTCATCACGAACAGCACGCAGGTAAAGCCATTGTTCGGCAAAGCGGTCAGGTAGATGCCTATAACGGTGCGACGATTATCGCCTATGACAATTCTATAATCAAAGCCTATGACAACTGTAAAATTGAAGCCTACGGTAATACAATTGTATACGCCAATGCTAATACAACTGTAAAAGCTTACGACAACGTTAGGGTGTTTGCCACTAATTTGGCCAAAATCGAAGCCAGTGGAAGCTGTACCGTTGAAGCCAAACAAAACACTAGTGTTGAAGCACATGGAAATACCAGCGTAACGTCGTTTGATAAAGTCAAAGTCAAAGCTGGTGATAATGTTACCGTAACAGCCCAAGGTGATAGCGATATAAAAGTTGAGGGCAATGCGCTCGTGATTGCTGAAGGTGATTCACATGTAAACGCATCCGGCAATTCAACTGTAAAAGCCTATGACCATAGCGTTATTATTGCCGTACCCAATTCCAATATTGAAGGTTTTGGCCATAGTTCCATTACGGCAACCAAAGATACCAACGTGGAAATACACGACGATGCTACAAAAAAAATAATCGACAAATAACTTTTCATTACAAAGCAAGGAGATATAATGCGATTTTCAAAAAAATTATTACCTGTTTTCATACTAATAATTTTAAGTACTTTGCCAAACCTATCACAAGCTAATGACGGCGAAATGTTAATAACTTACGGGCACACCGATTTACGCGAAGGCAGAGCCATCGTTAAAAATTCAGGACAGGTAGAAGCTTATGGAAGTACGATTATTAAAGCATACGATAACGCTGTAATAAAAGCCCACGATAAAGTTTCTGTCGAAGCCTACGGGAACGCAATAGTCTACGCTTATTCTAATAGTACGGTAAAAGCCTTTGAAAATGTTAGGGTAATAGCTTCTAACGACGCAAACGTCGTAGCTGACGGGTCAGTAACCGTAATTCTATCAGATACAGCTAAACTAAAAGCCACTGGCTCATGCCAAATTACAGCCAATGATTCTTCACAAGTAATAGCCAGTGATAATTGTTACGTAGTCGCTACCCAAAATAGCGACATCAAAGCTAGCGGTAAAGTCAACGTTCTAGCCCAGGGAAAAGCCTGTGTCACCGCCACTGATGATGTTAGTGTTAAAGCCTATGACAAAACGGTAATCATAGCCTCTGGCGACACAAAAGTTGAAGCCAGCGGTGAAAGCACGGTTAAAGCAACTAAGTCTGTTAAAGTCGAGTTAAACGGTCAGGCTAAATTAGAAACTGTAAAATAATCAAATTATGAATACCTTAATAGTAAGTACGTCATTAAACGTAAACAGCAATAGTCGCAAACTAGCCCTATATGCAAAGGACAAGTTGGCCGATAAAGCCAATTATATTGACCTGCAAGACTATAATTTGCCTTTATGCGACGGCGATACCTGCTATAACCACCCTAACGTCATAAAAATAAAGCCCATAATAGAAGAAGCAAAATTTATAATAATGTGTATACCTGTTTATAATTTTGGCTCAGGTAGCAGTTCTAAAAACCTTATCGAATTAACCGGCAATGTTTTTAAAGAAAAAATAATTGGTTTTATGTGCGCAGCCGGTGGCAAAGCCAGTTACATGTCAGTCATGAGTCTAGCTAACAGCCTTATGCTAGATTTTAGATGCTTAATTGTCCCTAGATTTGTTTACGCCAGTAGGGATTTATTTGAGAACGATAACATAGACGCAGAAATTACCAACCGAATTGATTTACTACTGGAATTTGGCCAAAAACTGATTCCTATATTAAATTAAAAGTAAAAATTCATAAAATTTAAAATATTTTATTATTTACAGATAATATAGGTATATTAATGTAGAATAAATATTTATCCAATATCGCGGGTTAAAGAATTGACTCCCAAACGATCAAGTCAAAAGGCTCTGGATTTAGCTATTTTACTAATGGCCAGTGCTAGAGACACGATAGGTCCATTTTTATCGGTTTACTTAAAAGCTAACTATAATTATGACTCATTGAGTATTGGCATAGCGATTGCCAGCAGTAATTTTTTTGGACTTATTTCACAAATTCCTGCTGGGGCTCTAATCGATAAAATCAAAAATAAAAAAATTATTGTTCAACTATCGCTTTTAACTACGGCTTTTAGTTTATTAATTATTTTAAAAGAAAAGTTTTTAAGTTTTATAGTTCTAGCCAATGGCTTAATAGGCTTCACAACCGGAATTTTAACACCTACAGTTTCGGCTATCAGTCTTGGTATTGTCGGCAGTGAAAAATTTGCCAACCGCATAGGACGCAACGAAACCTTGCTTCATATTGGTAATGTAGTTGCTACCTTATTAGCAGCTATTATTGCCTTTTATTTAGGCAACCAGTCAATATTTTACTTTATAGCCTGCTTAAGCATTGCAAGCATATATTCTATACATAGAATAAAAAACCAAGATATCGATTACGAATTATCGCGCGGTGGAATAAAAAAAGATATTAATAACAAAGAAGTTGATATAAAATTATTAGACTCTCTGAAAAACAGACATATAATAAATTTATTTGTAACCTTTTTCATATTTCATTTTGCTAATGCAGCTCTATTACCTGATATTGGCCAAAAATTGAGTGACGGCAAATCGCACCTGTCGTCTGTCTATATGTCAAGCTGCATTATAATTTCACAGCTGGTAATGATACCTGTCGCTATACTAACCAGTAGATATATACAAAGAATTGGCCTGAAAAAATTATTTATAATTGGCTTTTTTGCATTACCAATTAGAGCAATATTATTCAGCCTTACCAATTCACCGATTTTGTTAATATGCTTTCAAGGTTTAGACGGGATAAGTGCTGGTGTTTTTGGGGTCACCAGCACTGTAATGATAGCTAATGCCATTGCTGGCAGTGGGCGGTTTAATTTTATTTTAGGCTGTGCCAGTAGTATTATAGGTCTTGGTGCCACAGTCAGCAACATTGTTAGCGGATACTTAATTAAGTCATATGGATATAATAGAAATTTTGTATATCTAGCTATAATTGGTATAATTGGAATTATATACGCTCAAATTTTTATCAAAGAAGATAATATAAATCATTAGTTATTCGGAACATTACTTTGCCAATTTTAGCTGATAATTTTAATTTTTTAATGCCAGTTATTTTTTTATTGGTATTATTTTTTATCGTAAAACCGCCCAAAACTATGCCAATATATTTAGTGAGCTTGATTGGAGCTCTATTAACTTTTAGCTTAGGCTTTGTAAAAACTCAAGATTTTATTATGGTTATAAACACATGCTGGGATGCGATTATAACTTTAATCGGATTAATGATTATATCGGTAAATTTACAGGCCAATAAATATTTTGAATGGGTAAGTTACGTTATACTTAAAATGTCAAGGCAAAATGGCTACATTTTACTGATATTACTATCGGTATTAACATCATTTATTGCGGCGATACTAGCCAATGACGGTGCGGTATTAATAATGACACCTTTGACATTTGCCATTACCAAAATGCTAAATTTTAAAGATAAAACGGCTTTTGCATATTTGTTTACAGTAGGTTTTTTGTGCGACGCAGCCAGCACTCCTTTATTAGCTTCTAACTTAACCAATATATTATTTGCTGACGCATTTTCCATTAATTATATAAATTATGCAAGAAACATGCTAATTCCGACATTAATAGTTATAATAGCCACTATTTCGTTTATGCTATTTATATTTAACCACCATATTCCTCAACATATTAATTTAAAAGATTCCAAATACAATGATGTTTGCAGTACAAAAATAATTATTACAAGCTCACTAATATTGCTAAGTCTTATATTAGGGTTTATTATAGCTTCTTTTTATAAACTGCAAGCAGCCATTGTAGTAGTACCAATTTCACTGATTCTAGCCAGTTTTAATATTAATCAAAAAATAATTTCGTTAACTACAACGGTAAGAAAAATTGACTGGTCAATAGTAATTTTTGCTATAAGTTTATTCATTATTATAGTCGGGCTGTATAATAGTGGTAACCTTGAATTTATCAAAAGTTTTTTAAATTATCATCACAAAAAAAATATTTTAAACTCATTTAGCATTGAAATTTTCCTGAGTATTATTTCTTCCCTATTCAATAATTTACCAGCCTGTTTGGTAAGTATAATAAGTTTAAAGCATCTGAATTTACCCATAAACGAACTCGACTACGTTTCCTATATAGCTATATTTGGAACCAATATAGGTTCTAAATTACTGCCCTATGGGTCTTTATCGACAATGTTATGGCTTGACATGATTAAAGAAGAAGGCTATAGCCTGGGCTGGAAATCGTATTTTATTTATTCCATTCCTGTAACTATATTGTGTTTAATTTTAGGTATATTAACCCTTTCCATTTTTATAGGTTAAAAAAGTAACCAACCTAAGAGTTCAACATTTTTTTAAACGCACTGGAGTTACATCAATATAAACAGAAAACTTG
>JAJYFO010000181.1 GCA_021785395.1 bacterium
CTTTTTACTTAGAGACTACGCCAGAACCCTGTCCAAAGCTAGTCAACACTTAAAAATTGAAGCTAGCCTCAAAGAAGCTGACCCAACTATGACTAGAACCTTTGGGCAACGCGTTCAAAGTGTAGCTGATAAAGTTATTTTAAAATACTGCGTCGATAAGTTACTAGGCAAAGAGCCCAATGCAATTAAGCCCAATGGATTAAATAGTGATGTAAGATACCAGCCCAAACAAGGCGTCATAAATATAATTATGCAGGATAATTCGATATTACAAAGTCCCAGGCTGGAAAAAGTATTAAATTCAGGTGTATCTAATTTATTCGACACGAGCAACTTGAATAAATTACTAACGCGCAATGACGGCAGTCCAACTGGTGAATTGGCTAGTCTGCAAAAAATTTACCCCAAATTATCGGTTAATGATATTATACGTAAAATTCAATCGGTAGCCATGGACAATAAAAACATAATTTTAGCTGGGGGTGCCACTGGTCACGGCGAACCGGTTATAATTTCCAATATGGTCAATTTATTAAAGTCCAGGTCTAATACAGATTTAACCAGATAAGTAAATTTAATAGTAGGCCAGCTATTAAACATGAATGGAAATTATAGTTTACAACGATGAATCCAAAATTGATAGATAATATTAAAATAAATAATTTTTATATACTTAATTTAATTGTCTTATACTGTCTACTTCATTTAAAAGCTTGTGCCAGTGATTTGCCTGGTTATAAAGTTGTTCAAGCGAATCACTGGTATGGTACGCAAAGATTTAATATTACCAAAAATTTAATTCGCATTGATAATTCATATGGCCATATGTTATTATCAACCAACGATGAATTAGTGACGATTTATAACGACAAAACAAAAAAAATTGCCTTTTTAAAACCTGTTGAACTGGCAGACAGTGTTTTTGGACGCGATAAAATAGAAGATAAAAATTTAAGAAGTTATATGTTTGTGAAAAAACAGGTAGAACATGGTTTTAATGTTTATAAATATGAAAGAGACACGGTAAATAAAGGTATCACACTTGTATCCTATATATATACCTTGCCCGACATTGAAATATCCAAACCTTTGACAGCAACTTTAAAGGCTATTTTAAACTATACTATTCCTTATTTCCCAAGTAAAGAAATCACCTTCTATAAAACTAGTAATGGCCTTATGACTAAGCCGTTTATTCATTATTATACCAGTGATATAGCGAAAGTGAAATTTACCGACAACACATTTAAACCACCCAAAGACTATACTAAAGTAAATAGTTTAGCAGCTATACTTTGGGACGAGAAATAAGGCAAAAATTTTGACTAAAACATAAAACAGATTAATCATAAAAACCTTTGTCATAGTAAACAATTGAAATACTTTATTTAATAATTTCCTTAGTTTTAAATATGGCATCTTGGTAATAAGACCAAGCTTTAACGATATCACCAGTTTTAAAAAAGTATGGTGCAAATTTAAGCTTAATAAGTAAAATTGTTTTAAATGTTCTATTTTTTAAATCATTATTGTTGGTATTATTCATCAAATCATCTAGATCTATCAGACTCAAATTGAAGTATTTAATTGCTTCTTTTAAATTATCCAGACTTAATTTTGCCATTCTATAATGATTAATAGCTATATTATATCTTGCTATATCGCTATTTAATTCGTCGTTGTTAATTTTATATTCTTTACTTAATTTAGTTAAATTACCATTAGCTAATTCTAAAGCTTTAATACCATTAAAAATATAAACATTCTTATATTGAATAGTTTTCATTCTCTCAGATGTTTTAAGGTTTATATTACCGATTCTACTATAGGCAAGACTCAAAGCCTTAATTTTATCGAAACTATCCAACTTATTTAATTCTAAAAATTTAGTAATACCCTCATAATATCTAAGGGACTCATTGGTCTGACCGTTAATATAGAAACTATTGGCAATAGTAAGATATAAATCCGTAATCAAATTATTAGTAATAGTAAAATTAGCTCGCCTCGTGCTTTGATAAAATATAATCATTAACTTAATATCCAAATCACGTAAACTCATATTTATAATACTTTTATCGCCAAGAGCAGAAAGTTTATCGGTTAAAATTTGAAATCCAGCTATTTTACCGATTGGTTTTACGTAATCATCAGGATAATATTTAGCGACCAGTCGACTTAATTGAAAAAAATTATAAGCAAATTGTACTGAATTAAACTGAGTTTTAAATGAATATTTATCTTTAATCGTATCAGCTAATAAGTCGATATACAATTCAATAGCTTTATCATTCAGGTTACTGTTAATTGCATAATTAATAAGGTCATGAGCGTTTTCAACAGATTCACCCAATTCAGTATTACACTTTACTTTATCGGTGATAGTTTTAATTTCACTATCGAGTGAAAATATATTTTCATCACTAGGTTTTACTTTAGTGATCACACGATAATTAACTAATTTTATGTCTTTTTGCCAGGCCACACTCTTATATATCTGATTTAAATTACCGTATTCGAAACTGCCAAAAGCACATAGGCTAAGCAAAATAATTAAAGATATTCCAATTATTAATATTTCCTGGCTGGATATTTTTTTTAGTTGTAAACGCCATAAAATATAGTTATTAATTAAAATATCGAAAATATTTTCTTGGCTTGTTTTAATATTATTTAAATCGTTTAATAAAGCATCCATGGTTTGGTATCGGTTATTAGGGTCCTTAGCCAAAGCTTTAAACACGATACTTTCCAAACTAGACTTGATTTTTAAACTTGGGTTTACCTTATTAAAGCTTTTAGGAATTTCATTTAATTGCATATGTAGCGATTCCAGCAGATTATTGCCGACTAGAGGCGGTTTGCCAGCCAACGTTTCGTACATCAAGCAGCCCATAGAATAAATGTCACTGCGCTCGTCAAGTTTATCTCCACGGCATTGCTCCGGCGACATATAATACGGCGAGCCAAATATATCACCGGTTTTAGTCAATTTACCGATGTTTTCAACTTCGGTCAACATTTTAGCTATGCCAAAGTCCAAAATTTTAACTTTATCGTTTTCATTAGTTAAAACCATAACATTACTGGGTTTCAAATCACGATGGATGATTTTTTTATGGTGCGCATGACTTAATGCACTAGCTATCTGCTTAAATATGTTTAAAGCGCGAATTTGAGGTAAGTATTTATTTTGACTAATTAAATCTGATAATGAATAACCTTCTATATAATCCATAATTAAATAAGGTATTGAATCATTAATAGTACCAAAGTTATGGATATTAATTATATTTGGATGACTTAATTCAACAAGCGATCGCCCTTCATTTTGAAAACGCTGCAAAGTGATTTCGTTAGATAATAAATGTGGCAAAAGCATTTTTATAGCATATTGCTTTTGTAAAAGTTCCTGAGTTGCCAGTAATACTACGCTCATACCACCAGAGCCAAGAACTTTTTCAACATTATAATATTGGGCAATTTTAAGACCAATTAAAGCGTTAAAATTGCCCGACATAATATTAAAATCAACGCTGGTATCAATTAAGTTATTTTCAATATTATCTTGAATTTCACTATCAGAAAATAAATTATTCATTATTTATAATGTTACTTCAAATCTAATGTAGTTTATAAGCTTTAGAATAAAATATTATTACTTTTGACCCTTTTGTAAATTTATCAATAGGATTAATAGTTATAATACAACTATTCTGATCGCTATCTTCTGCCTTAATCATACCATCATTGCGCTGAGCTTTAATAGTCCAAACACCAGAAGATAAAACTACTTTGTACCAGTTATAAATTTCGCTGACGGAATCCTTAGACAAGAAATTCATCTGATAACTGCCACTATTAATAGCTTTAGGATAACTAACACCCGATTTATAGATCAAAGAACCAGTGTATTTAGGTAGATTAGGAATTATAACGGGTTTATCTAAAGATGCTCGAGTGTATTCAACCGGTGGGTGAGGTCTAAACCCTCTTTTTTTATTGTTGTTAGAATTATTATTATTAACCGAATTACTATTGACTGAGTTATTCTGGGCTAAAGCGTAATTGCTAGTAATTAACAAAGCTATAAAAATTATTAGTAAATGCTGCATAAAGTTATCTCGAAAGCGACCTGGTTTGAAAATCAATTAATGCTCGAATATTGGCCACCACCAGTGGCTTGGCTCTGAAACTGTAATACACCTAAAAGATTATGGTAGCCACTAGCGGGTATCCAGTTGGCGGCATCGTAACCAGTTACACTTGGCTCTGTAACGAAAGGCTGTATTTGTGTGACTGCGTCACCATCCGTTGACGAACTTCCCACTGACGCACTTCCACCCGTAATACCATAAATAGCAGCAGAAAAGAAGCCACCGGTTGAACCAGTATCTTGAGTATTTACCAAAGTATCCTGGGCTGAATAAACCAGTAAATTAGGGTTAGGTCCTTGATTAGTTATATCAGATGGTGGATTTCCGTCTGGTGTAATACTGTTTTGGTCCAAGTAAGCATTACCATAAACAGAAGTAAATTGAGCTGGTCCAGAACTATCCATAGTTAACAAACCAGTTTTAGGGCTAAGATAAAGATAAAAAGTCTGTCCTAAGGCGATAGGCTGACTGTTTAAGGCATTATATAACTCATTTATACCAATTCCAGGTTTAATTTCCTGGCAGCGCTGATAAACGTTAAACAAGGCAGTACCAGGTTGTGGCATGAAATTAGCTGGAGGAGGGCTATTGTCAGATTGAAAATTATTATTGCCGTTAGTATAGCTCATATTGCCAATATGGGCTAAAAGCTGCCACGGTGTTCCATCTGTTCCGTATTGAGGCGACTGTTGTGGTGGTAGATTTTGAGAAGCGTAACTAGATGGTAAATTGCCATTGTGATTAAACAATTTAACTCCCGTTGGCGTTGGTGGTGGGCTTACATTAGCTGTTGGCCCAAGGCTAGTACCGAAAATACTGTTCATAAAGAAATTAAAAGTTCCCGATACTACGCCAAGTCCAGAAGGCTCTCCGCCATCATTATTCCATTGTTCTAATAATGAAGTCTTCATATATTCGACGGCTGTATAATTACCACTGGGAGCCTGTGCTGCCACCGTATGGGTGCCATAATTACCAATCCAAGTGGGTAAATTAGAGATACATGGACCACTAGCCCCTGGCCCATAATCAACTTGCGAAGTACAAGACACTAATTCGCTTTGAATATTCTCCAAATCTTGTATTGTAGCCAACTGATTATAACCACTGCCAAAGCGGTAAACTGAACTGCCCGGAGCTGGATAACCAAGATTAGGTGGGTACAAAGCCGGGTTACGCTTAGCTGGAGTAGTTTTAGTAGCTGGCAGAAAATTAGCCGGGTTATTGTAAGCAGCCCAGGCATTAATCGCCTGGCTGGCAAAAGACGCCGGTCCAGATATAAAAATGCCATTGTCGGTCATGGTAATTGAAGACGGCGTAAACAGC
>JAJYFO010000182.1 GCA_021785395.1 bacterium
AGCAAAAAAAACATAGCTCAACGCCAAGTGAGCACTTGATTCATTTGCTTAATATTGGCTGGGAGCCCAAAAGCCCACTAATTGTTAAATATGTTATGGCCAATAACCTCGAGCAAGAGCTAAATACGTGGTTGAAGGAAAAGTCTCTAAAAAAATAATTGTTAATCGTTAAAACTTATTTGAAAATTATCACTATTCTCGCTTGTAAAAGCTTAGTTGCTATTTAAGTTGGTGGCGACGAAACATGAAAGGGTAACTAAAGTAGTACTCAAAACGAGTATTGGTTAGGCATAGTCAGCTTTTTGGGTCTAATAGTTCGACTTTGAACAATAATTATTGGCTTTTGAACGTATCTTCTAAATTAACAGCTTTTACAAAATTAGTTAAATAATGGTCTAACTCTTCGTTAGAAGCTTGTTTGATTTTAGCTTCTATGTTTGGATTAAGAAGGCCAAATTTAACAGTTAGCAGTTTTAAAAGCGTATCAGCCTTGCCTTCGGCTTTACCTCTATTTAGACCAATTTGGTAAAAATCGGTATCTTCTGGGTTGATAATTATTGGCATTTTATTTTCCTCAACTATCTCGTTTATACTTAATATACTATCTTTGCGTAAATTTGACAAGGTCGTTAGGATGTGAATGGCCTCTAACCTGGCCTTTTGACCTGGTATTAGAGCTATGGCTTCTAAGATTTGTGTTAGGGATTGTTTGGCTCTGCCATCTTTGGTTAAAATTGATAGTAATTTAACATAAATATTCGACTGATTTATAAATAACTTGGTATCGAGCTTACCAAAATCAATAATGGGAAATTGGTATTCTAAAACCCCTTCAACTTTATAAGTGTTTGGCATTTTAAGCGGTTCTTGACCAATATAAAACATGATTTGATACACCGGCATTTTGTATTGTCGCAGCGCACTTGCAAAATGTTCTAAATTTCGCAAAGCAAAATTGTCGAGGTTTTGGGCTTGAATCTCGGTTAATACAATAATTTTGTCGTCGGTAAGAACGTAATCACAACGTAATTCGTGTGGCTTTTTTAGAAGTTCAGACAATTGACGCATTTTATTAAATTTAAGGTCGAGATTTGTAATTTTATTTATTAGTTTAGATTTAAATAATTGCGGTAAAATCGTTTTGAGCGTCAGGTCGAAATTGTTAAAATAGTGGTCCCTAATTTTTAGACGTATTTTGTCTTTTTTGCCTTTGCTGATAGTAGCTTTTTCATCTGTATTAGCTTGTTTTTTCATGATTACCCCCTATAAAAATTTGGCCTCTAAGTAATAAGTCTTTAAATCAGGGTAAAAAGTTCTAAAATTTGGGGGGATTTAAGGTTAAAAGTTTTTTATGTCTTTACAAGCGCTGATTTGACTATTTGTCGGTATGAGTACTAGTTGTCTTGCGTTAGAAGGCCAAATTTATTATATTGTTGAAATTGATGTGGTAATAAGTCGAAATCTTTTATTGTTGACTTGTTTAGTTTTAAAAAAATCAACTATGTAGGTATTGGACAAACGGCTTAAATAGTTCATTTAAGTAATTTTTCTCGGTTGCAAAGCGTGGTTTAACGTGGTAAATGCGAGGCTAGTGATAATTGGATTAATAACTTTCTTAACTGGCTGGCTCAATTTCGCCAAGATAACCAGAAAATAGCAAGTGTCTAGTCTTCTTTGCAACCCAATTGCTAAACTTAAATTACCAAGGAATTAAATTTCGATTAAAAGATCGCCGTTTAGCGAAATACATTGTTACCATTACACTTGTAGTTATATTTTTATTGAGGAGTAGTAATATTTATGTTACAAGTCGGAAAAAAAGCCCCAGATTTTGATATGCCATCTACTAAGGATATGAAAACCCTTAAAGATAATGTCAAGTTGACAGATTATAAAGGTAAATACCTGGTAATGTTCTTCTATCCATTAGATTTTACCTTTGTATGCCCAACTGAACTAAAAGCTTTTAACGAAAAGCTTGATGAAATCAAAAAAGTTGGCGCTGAAGTATTAGCTGTCTCGACTGACAGTGTATACAGTCACCGTGCCTGGATTAATACTCCAGCTGACCAAGGTGGACTAGGTTCTTTGAAATATCCTTTAGCCTCTGATATCACTAAAGATGTAAGCCGCGATTATGGTGTGTTAATGGAAGATAAGGGTATTGCCTTACGTGGTCTATTTATTATCGATCCAGATGGTGTACTCCAATATCAGGTAGTTCATTCATTAAACATCGGACGTTCGGTTGAAGAAACTTTAAGAGTTTTAGAAGCCCTTAAAACCGGTGGTTTGTGTCAAGCCAATTGGAAGCCAGGCCAAAAACCACTAAACGTATAAATTACGTAAAGTTAATTTAAATAAAATAAACTTTTAAATTTTAAGGCCGTTAATTTATTTTAGCGGCCTTAAAATATTATTAGTGATTTTCATTGAATTTCAAAGGAGCTAGAATAATGCCTTTACATATGTCAACACCGATGCCGAGTTTAAGCGGTGGAACAAATTGGTATAACTCTACCGAACTTAATAATGATGATTTTAAAGGGTTTTTAACCTTAATTCATTTTTTTTCAGTGAGCTGTGGGTCGTGTAAAGAATCTTTGCCAGACTTAAATCGATGGATCGAAACGTATGCTAAATCTGGTTTTAAAATTCTTTCGGTTCATATGCCCAGGTCTGAAAGTGATACAAATATAAGTTTGGTCGAGGAAGTAATTAAAGATTATAAAATGGAACAGCCAGTCGTCGTTGATAACTGGCATACTATAACCGATGCTTTCGCCAATAAATATGTACCAGCTTATTATTTGTTTGACAAAGACCTGAAGTTAAGGCATTTTCAGGCCGGCGAAAAGGCTATTAAAATGGTCGAGCCGGTTATTGAAAGATTATTAAAAGAAAGTACTTCAAATTAATTTAAAAAAGGATTGGTTACTAAAGTGAGTGAAACATTAACATTGTCACATAACGATATATTATGCGGCAGAGCCAAAAAAGTTATTCCAGGCGGGGTTAATTCGCCGGTTCGAGCTTGTTTAAGCGTCGATAGCAACCCTGTCTATATAAAATCAGCTGACGGCGCCTATATCTATGACGTCGATGGCAATAGCTATATCGACTATGTGGGCGGTTTTGGGCCGCATATTCTTGGCCATCGTCACCCTAAAGTTTTAGAAGCGATGGAACAGACTTTGCGCTTTGGTGTTAGTTATGGTGCTTGCACTAAGGTCGAAGTAGAGATGGCCGAATTTATAACTAAAAACGTAAAATCCATGGAAATGGTCAGAATGGTAAATTCTGGAACAGAGGCGACAATGTCCAGTATAAGGTTGGCCCGAGCTTTTACAAATAAAAATAAAATAATTAAATTTGAGGGCTGTTACCACGGACATTACGATGGCCTGTTGATTAAGGCCGGATCAGGGCTTACTACTTTTGGCATAGCAACATCCTTGGGAATCCCCGAGTCAATTAGTAATTTGACTTATAGCTTGCCATTTAATGAACTAAAGCCGGTGACTCAAGTATTTAAAGAAGCTGGCGACGATATAGCCTGTATCATTCTTGAACCGATTATCGGAAACGCTGGCGTTATTTTACCAGAACTACCGTTTTTGCAGGGTTTGCGTAAACTCTGTGACGATAATAATTGCTTGCTTATTTTTGATGAGGTTATGACTGGTTTTAGGGTTGCCCTTGGCGGTGCGCAAGAGTTATATAATATAGAACCAGATTTGACTTGTCTGGGAAAAATTATTGGTGGCGGCCTTCCGGTTGGTGCTTTTGGCGGTAAAAAAAATATAATGGAAATGCTGGCACCATTAGGGAAGGTTTATCAAGCTGGCACTTTATCTGGTAATCCGATGGCTCTAGCTAGTGGATTGGCTCAGTTGAAGGTGATGACACAGGATAACGCTTATGAGGTTTTGCAACAGCAAACCAGGAAATTAGTAGATGGTATTAAGAGTATTATTAAATCTCATTCTTATCCTTTGACTGTCAATCATACAACCGGAATGTTCAGTCTATTTTTTAGTCAAAATGAAATAAATTCTTATGACGACGCTTTGAAATGTGATACTAAAAAATTCACTAAATTCTGGCAAAAAATCAAACAGCTAGGCTTATTCTGGCCTCCTTCGCAATTTGAAGCGTGTTTTATTTCTCTGGCGCATAGCGATAGCGATATTAAAAATACAGTTGAAATAATTGAAAAAGCTTTAAGTGAAATCATGTAATAATGACTAATTATTTATTTTATATAATAGCCATTTGTCTTCTTTAACTATAAATGTATATTTTATTGGGTCTGCCCATTTAAGTAGTGATACTACTTCTTGAGGTACTATCAAATATTTGTTGGCGCATTTTTGATTTACAAAGTTCTGCATTTCTTCAGCCGATTTTAGGCTGGGAACTTTTCTTTTTAGATAGTACTGGATACTTGGCTGCTCGGCAAAAATTATACCGGCTTCACCTTTGTTATTTATAATTATATTTGTTATTTTATTAAAAGGGGTCTGTCTTATTTTGTAATAAGACATAAATGCTGATGGAAGGACGCTAGCCTCTAGAATCAAAAAAGAAAAAATGAAAAGATAGAATTTGTAATAATCTTTTATAAAGATTACACCCAAAAAACAGGCTGAACAAATTAATAATACTGGTCTTATAGGTAGTATTATTAAGCTTAATAATTTTGACTTGATAAAAATATTAAGGGCTAATACAAAGCTGGCCAAGCTTAAGGTTAAACTAATTATTTTTAATAGGCGATAGTCTTGTTTTTGGTCAAGATAATTGATAACAATAGCACAGCAAATAACCAGACCAATTGACCCTGGTTCGATGTAAGTCGGTAATTTAGTACTAATTAAGCTAAATAAGACAAAACAGATACCAGACCAGGTAAAACTAAACAGGCTTAAATTATATTCCAATTTCCCTTTATTTAACTGCCAGAATTTTTTTAGATAGACTAAGAATATGTTATAAGGTAAAAAGCCTGCTGCGATAACTGGGATATAGAACCAAATAGGATTTTGATGGTTTATATGACCTATCATGCGGCCAAAGTTTTGTTCGATGAAGAATTTGTAAAAAAATTCACCATGCGTTTCAAGACTGGCCATAATGTACCAAGGTAATAGAATCGCTAAAAATAAAAGTATTTCGGGTACATATATAAACTTTGACTTTAATTCTTGGAAAGGATTGATACCATAGATAAAATATTGGCTAAGCCACAATATCGCAATGAGAACCAGAGTTATTGGTCCTTTGCAAAGAATTGCCAGAGCCAGAAATATGTAAAAAATAAAACGGTCCAATCTGGTATTAGAATGTACTACCTTGAACATTGAGATAACTGCAATCGACGTAAACCCTGTTAAAATGCTGTCAGTTAAAGGAGTCCGGCTGTATATGGCAATTAGAGGAAAACTTAGGTAGATTAAACTGGCTATCA
>JAJYFO010000183.1 GCA_021785395.1 bacterium
TTGTTATCGTTTCTAGGGTACGTTTTTCCAAATACGCTAACTCTTGGTTTATAGTTTGAAAATCGGCAAAACTTATTACTGTGCTTGCTTCTTGGGTAATACCAGGGCTTATATTTTGTAAGGTCAAGGATAAAAGCTTAGAATTATTAGTTATATCTCCTTGTAGCCCAAGACACCAGGCCATAAAAGCGCTCTTGTTACTTATGACAATGGCTGGGTCTTTAGTCAATTGATTGTTTTGGTCTAAGACATTAAAACTGCCCAGAATTTTTGTAGTATTGCCATTTATGTTTACAAGATTAAAATTACTGCCAACCGAAAAATTAAAAGCGTTATTATCGTTAGCCTGGTCTAGACTAAGTTCAAAGCTTTTATTGGGTGTACACTGATTAACTATTTGCAGATTTAAAATGTTTAAAATGCCTGTAGCCGTTTTACTCAAAGTGCCACCATTATTAAAAACCAATATATGGCCACCATTATTTAAATAGTTCTGTAAAGTTACAACATCTTCGCTGCTTATATCAACTAGGAGTGGAAGTATAATGACTTTATAATTGGTGTAATTTGGTGTATTATCTGGGTTGGTAAGATACGTTATGGTATCATAGCTTAGATTGGCGCTTTCTAAAACCTGGATAAAGGCTGATAAATCATCGGCATACGTTCCTAAATGCTGGTCTTGGTAGGCTTTAATATTCAAATTGCAATTATAAATAGCAATAGGTGAACTGGCCAGACATTTCACGGTGTTTAAAAAAAATACGACGGTCAGGATAAATATATATATCAGATATTTCATTTGTTCTAATTTAACTAATGGCCCAATTTTGTTCTAATAACTAATAATTATACAGGTTTTAATTTTATTGTATTTTTTAATATTTTTAATTTTTCCACGCTTGCGATTTGATTATCCTCTCAATATCCCTCTGGTTGTCATTTTTTGTCATGACTTCACGTTTATCGTAAAGTTTTTTGCCTTTTCCTAAACCAATTTCAACTTTAATGAGGCTTTGTTTAAAAAATAATTTGAGTGGAATTAGACTTAAGCCTTTTTCTTTTACTAATGACTTTAACCTATAAATTTGTTTCTTGTGCATTAATAATTTTCTTTTTTGCGTCGGGTTATGATTAAACCGATTACCGTGGTCATATATGGCAATATGGCAGTTGTATAACCATAATTCAAAGTCTTCGATCATTATGTAGCTGTCTTTTAGGTTTATTAAACCTTGGCGAATCGATTTGACCTCCGTTCCGGTTAAGACTATACCTGCTTCATGCGTTTCTATAATATGATAGTCGTGGGTGGCACGCCTATTAAGAATAACCGACGGTAATTTGGTCATATTTTGTTTTTGTTTCTCAATTTTCTTATTTAAGACCAGCCATAATACTTTCTAAAACATCTGGACTAGGTCTCAATTCAGCTTCGGTTAAAGCTGATAATGGTTTGTCAACTGTATTCATTATGGTTGTAAAATCCTTATGGCTTTCGTCTAAGTATAACAAGCCAGTTAGAAATTCGCCTTTTTCTTTGGCACTCAAAACGGTGTTAAGAGCGTTTTGTCGGCTAAACGGGTCGTAGTTACGATCCAGTTTTTTCAATCGCAAATGACTACCGTCATGCATTTCGACGTCGACTGTGCTACCCGGCTCGTAGTCAACCGTAATTTGTTCAAAGTAAGGAACAAAACCCAGTTCGTGTAAAGGAATTTCTGATTCTTTAGCTTTTTTGTAGCTCTTTGTCGACCCTTCATGGTTATTGAAAGTTACACAAGGGCTTATGACGTCAAGGATAGCTAGCCCTTTATAAGACATAGCAGCTTTGATAAGAACCGATAGCTGTTTAGGGTCGCCAGCAAATGAGCGTGCTACAAAGCCACAGCCTAATTCTAGAGCTAGCCCACAAATGTCAATGGCCGGCAAGTCATTGATAACTCCATTTTTTAACTTAGAACCTAAATCAGCCGTAGCCGAAAATTGGCCTTTGGTAAGTCCGTATACACCGTTGTTTTCAACGATGTATACCATGGGCACGTTTCGTCTGATTAAATGACATAATTGACCCAGTCCAATACTGGCCGAGTCGCCGTCGCCGCTCACGCCTATTAAACGTAAGTACTTGTTGGCGGTATTTACACCTGTAGCCACAGACGGCATGCGACCGTGAACGGCGTTAATAGCGTGGGCTTTTCCCAAAAAATAGGCTGGTGTCTTACTTGAACAGCCAATACCGGATAACTTAACGACTGTATGCGGCTCGATACCTAAATCGTAATAGGCTTTAATTATCTGACTGCTTATAGCGTCGTGACCACAGCCATCGCACATAGTCGACGGGCTACCTTTGTAGTCGTTTAGCGTTAAGCCAAGTTTATTAGTGTTTACAGTGTTTGTTGTAGAAGCCATAGTTAATTTTCCTCACTTATTTGCAATTGGCTATAATTTGGTTGTAAATGTTTAAAGCGTCAACCGGCAGCCCGTCAAAATGACGTATGCTTGTAAGCTTGTGCGCGATTTTGGGAAATTCGCTGGCTATAATCCTAAGCATCTGACTGTCACGGTTTTGCTCAATTACATATACTTTGTCGTATTTGGCGACAAAATCGCCAACGTCAGAATTTAGGGGTAAACTGCGTATACGTAGGTAACTAGTATTGACCTTATTTTCCTTTAAAGCGTCAATAGTTTCTTTAATAGCAAAATCGGTCGAACCATAGCCTATAATACCAATTTTAGCTTCTTTGTTAAGGTTGATTTCGGGTTTGGGCAAGAATTTCGCTTTGGCTGTCTCAAGTTTTTTATTTAAGCGTTCCATTAAATTGACATAGTCTTGCGGCTTTTCAGTATAAGTAGCTGCTTCTGTATGGCCCGATCCGCGCACAAAATAACCAGCCAAACTATGATTAGTCCCAGGCAGTGTGCGATAAGGTATACCGTCACCGTCGACATCTTTATAACGCATGAATTGGCCTAGTTTATCCAACTGTTCTTTGTCGAGAACTTTACCGCGGTTTAATGGTTTACTGGGGTATTTAAAGGCATCGGACATCCAGTTATTCATGCCTAAATCAAGGTCGCTTAGGACAAATACCGGAGTCTGAAACTGTTCGGCCAGATCAAAGGCTTCTATCGTTAGACTATAGCATTCTTCTACGCTAGCCGGAATAACACAAATATGTTTGGTATCACCGTGTGATAAATAATAGGCGCTTAGAATATCGCCTTGCGAAGTTCTAGTTGGCATACCAGTAGACGGACCAACCCTTTGAATATCGAAGATAACGACCGGAATTTCGGTAAAATAGGCAAAGCCGATAAATTCAGCCATAAGCGAAATACCTGGACCCGACGTTGAAGTCATCGACCGACAGCCACCAAACCCGGCACCAATAGCCATTCCTATAGCAGCTAGCTCATCTTCGGCTTGAATTACGCTAAAAGTAGCCTTGTTATCGTCTGTCATGCGGTATTCTTTGAGGTAGTCAATCAACGATTCACATACACTCGTTGAAGGCGTAATAGGATACCAGGTAACCACGCTAACTCCAGCGAACATGGCTCCTAAAGCGCAGGCCGAATTGCCATCGATGATAATTTTATCGTGCGTCTTATTCATCCGCTTAACTTTATAAGGGTCTATTTTGGTCAATTTTTCTTTAGCGTAGCTACTACCAATTTGGACAGCTTTCAAGTTTAACTCAATCGCTTTGGCTTTGCCCTCAAACTGAGCCTTAATACTTTTTTCGATTTCGGTTTCGTCGATACCTAAAATTTCACTGACGACACCTACGTAAATCATATTGATGACAAGTTTTTTCAGTTTGAAATTGTCGGTTACTTTAGCTACTAAGTCATTAAAGGGTATCTCATAGTGAATAACGTCACTGCGTATGGCTTTGAGGTTTAATTCGGCTGGTGAAATACATACCCCGTCTTTGATTAAACCCTTTACATCCTCAATGGCAGTTTGCGGGTTCATGGCGACTAAAAATTCTTTCTTAGTTTTAAAGGCTAGATAACCTTTTTCATTTAGTCTAATAGTGAACCAGGTCGGCAGTCCTGAAATATTGGACGGAAATAAATTTTTGCCACTAACGGGAATCCCCATATGGAATAAAGAACGCATCAATACAGTATTTGACGATTGAGACCCAGATCCGTTTACGGTCGCTACTTCAATCGAAAAATCATTAACGGTGCTATGGCTGTGTAAAATCTCATTTTGTTCGGCTAATAAAGTTTTCAATTTTTTTCTCCAAGTATATATTGTATAAATTTTAAAATTAATATCGTTATACAGATTAGAATTTTATTCAACTATAATATTTTAACGCTTGATTTATAATTGCTCAAAAAAAATATGTTTTCTCTTAAGATTAATGTAAAAACCTGTTAATATTTTACTTTTCTAGAACGATGTTAATGGCCTGTATAGTTTGTTCGTTTTCAAATATTTTTTTTAAGCCTTGGTTTACATCTTTGGTCGAATTAAAACTTGGAACATTAAAATATTTCAGATAATTGACGTATACTTTGTTATTAGTAAAACTAACAAAGATAAATTTTATTTTAAGACCGAGTGAATTGGCTAATATCATAGGGTTTAGATACTCACTGATAGCTTCTATCGGACTTATAACGATTACAGACTGGCTGCTATTGCAGGCTAAGGCGATTCCTATGGCTTGGCTCAATTCTAAAGCTTGGCCAGATGACGCTAAACTATAGTAGGAGCTTGAACTGGTCCAAGCAAAACAGATTGAATAATTGTGGATTTTTAAGCCTTGCCAAGCTACAACAGGGTCTTGGCTCGGTTTAACCTGGCTTAAATTATTTAAAAATTTGGTCAAAGTAATATTAGTCGAGCTTTGACTAGACTTTAAGCTTTGTAATAAATTTAAGTTTTGGGTAATTATTTTATTCTTACGTTCTTTGGCTTCATCCATCCAGTTTTGATTGACAAGCGTTTGAATTTCATTTTGAATTTTAAGCAAGGTCGACGATAAATCGGCTATTAAATTTAAATACGACGGAATATCGGACATTACGTTCGTAAAATCTAGATTCAGCTGAATGATTAACCTTTGGTTGGGATTAAAGCGTAAATTATTGATTAAGGATGGGCTAGGGTACTTTACGCCGATTAGCATAATGACGTCGTGGTTTTCTAGTATGTTTAAAACACTATTAAAATCGTCGTCGAGGTGGCCAAGAAAGAACTCATGGTTGGTCGAAAAATTAACGCTGGTATAGGTTGATTCACCATAAACTGGGCAAGCTAGAATTTTAGCTAAGTTTTCGGCTTCGCGCCTAGACCCACAGTGATTTATTTCATCACCGACAATAATTATAGGGTTAGTGGCGTTAAATAAAACCTGGGCAATTTTTTTGACGAAATTTATGTCTGGCTGGTTAAAGCTGTTGGTTTGAGGTGGCAGGTA
>JAJYFO010000184.1 GCA_021785395.1 bacterium
ATGGCACTGGTGCTTCGACCAATGCTTCGACTAGTAACACTCCAAGCGCTGGTACTCATACTGGTGCTACTACACCTACTAACACGGCTACACCAACTAATGTGATTACTCCGTCAAATGTGGATCCAGCTAAAGGTGCTGCTCCAGCTACTGGCTCTGGTGTTTCAACTGGTGTCGCTCCAGTTTCAGGTTCCGCCGGACATAATGGCACTGGTGCTTCGACCAATGCTTCGACTAGTAACACTCCAAGCGCTGGTACTCATACTGGTGCTACTACACCTACTAACACGGCTACACCAACTAATGTGACTACTCCGACAAATGTGGATCCAGCTAAAGGTGCTGCTCCAGCTACTGGCTCTGGTGTTTTAAGTGGTGTCGCTCCAGTTTCAGGTTCCGGTGGACATAATGGCTCTGGTGTTTCAACTGGTAATAAATCAAGCGCTGGTACACATACAGGAGCAACTCAAACCATTAACACAGCTGCGCCAACAAATGTTACTGCGCCAACAAATGTGGATACAGCCAATGGTACTACTCCAGTGACTGGCGTGTCTGGAAATAGTAGCACTGTGGTTGTGACAAATGGTGCTCCAGTTTCAGGTTCCGGTGGACATACAGGAACCGCTCCATCAACAAACGCTGCTCCAACTTCAAACTCAGCTGGTTCGATTAATGTGACTTCACCTATAAGCGTGGATCCAGTTAAGAGTGATACACCATCTGCTGGTGGCGTTGCTGGAAATAATGGTACTGGTGTTTTGACCGGTGTTTCTAATCTAAATACTGGTACTCATACAGGTGCTGCTTCGTCGACTAGCACCGTCACCCCGGCTGGTGCTTCTACATCGACTAGCACCGGCACTCCGGCTGGCTCTGTTCCATCGACTGGCGTGGCTGGTCAAAATGACCCTGGTGCTACGACCAATGCTTCGATTGGCTCTGTTCCAAGCGCTGCTACTCATACAGGTGCTGCTTCATCAACTAATGTGGCTACTTCGACAAGCGTGGATCCTGTGGCTGGCTCTGCTCCAGTCACTAATACTCACACAGGCGGTTCTTCACCAACTAAAGTGGCTACGCCGACAAGCGTGGATCCTTCATCAGGTACTTCTACACCTACCGATCAGTCTATCGCTAGTTTGTTAAATAACCAAAACGGCCTGAATTCAATTTTAGCTGGTGATATTTCACCAATTCTTAATTCTATATCTAATGCATATGTAAATTTGCCCACTGTCACTTATGACCAAAAAGGTTATGTTCACTCAATTAATGAAAGCAATGGCAATTCATATAAATTTAGTGGATATTCTAATGGTATTCCAAAAGAATTTATTATTCAAACTATAAATGGTGTTAATGAAACATATATAACAAAAGATGGTGGCAAAACATATGTTGATAGTATTGGTAATACTATTACCAATTTAGATTTACAAAATGCTTCTAACGGAGAGGTAACTTATAGTCGTACATTTAATGGTCAAACTTTAAATTATGATTTAAACAATCTGGGTCAAATTATCGTTAAAAATTCTCATAACCAGATTAGTCAGATAAACGATGGTAATGGTAACGAATTTGTTTATGTCTATGATTCTGTAGGTAATTTAAAATCAATCGATACAGTAACTGTTGCCGGTAAATCCGATAACTTAGTAGGCAATCAAAATTCAATTAACTTTAGCTATGACAGTAACGGCAGCATTAATGAAATTAGCTTCAATGGCGTTAGTTATGTAAAATCGTCAACTGGAGATAGCTGGACCCCCAATCCGGCCAATAAAGGTACGTCTTTTATCAGTGTGACTAATGCTAATGGTAAAACGACAATAATTAATGAAAATAGTTCAAGCTACACTAAATATATTAATGAGCTTGAAAATTCACTTCTATCGAACAATATCAATTTTAATAATAACCCTTCAACAGAAGCAAATTTACTGCTTGATCTTTTATATAGCAATATACTAACGCCTTCTTCTGGCACAACATCGTCGTTAGGTTCAACATATACCAACCCCACATCATCCAATAATCAAAATCCAGGTTCGTCAGCCAATATTGGCTCTCAAAATAACTCTAATTCATCAACGCCAAGCAAAACACATAATGGTACTGGATCTAACGTTAATTTACCTGTTGTTGGCATAAACGATCCATCTGCTAACCTTAATAATAATGGAACAAATAGCAATACATCAACTAATACTGTTGCTACAACATCAAGTCAACCAGATCAAAGCTCTAGTCAAACAGTACAGACGTCAAATACTCCGGCAATAAGTTCGGATAGCAATGTATTGAACGATGGGTTTAGTAATTCTATTCAGTCCCTGTCTGGAAATACTTCTGACTATACTGGTATTGATAATTTAAATTATTCTGGTACTAATAATACAGATTCACTAGCTTCTTCAATCAACAATATTAATACATCGTTAGAACCAGCTGGTAAAATTCAAAATTCAGATACAATTAATTCTATAATTAATTCTTCACTCAATAATAATGAAGTCTCTCCAGTTCAATTTGTATCTCATACTGAGTCGATTACTAAAACAATAACTTCTAACAGCGAAGTTCCTACAACCAAGACGGCAGAATCTGTTACTAATCATGTTGCCAGCCATGTTAAAGAACCTGAAAACTTATCTGGTGGTATTAGCTATGATTTAGCCGAAGAAGCTGCTATTGCTTCAACAGCAGCTTCTGCAGCAATACCTGTTGTTGGTATCATCAAAAATAACAATAATAATGCTGGCAATAGCAACACCAATAACTCCGGTAATCAACAGTTGGTTAATAATAACCAAAATACCAGTCAAATTGATAACAATACCAATATCCAACCTGCAACAACTAGCAATATTGGTAATTTGGCTGATGATCCAGGTGTTCCTCAAGGTATGCTTTTGGGCAATTCTAACAGTAACGATGACGATCTCGTTTTTCCACCATTAGCTGGAAAAGATAGAGATAGAAAAGATGATAAGAGCGATGAAACAAAGGTAAACGCTGAAAAAATTGCTGATAATAATAATTCAACAGCGCTATCTGATAATAGAGATGCTGACCAAATAAATATGATCAATGATTTTATTGATAAATTAAACAACAGTTCTATTACTTCTAGTAATGATTATTTGTCGCAAGGTGACATTGTTAACGATATTTCTGGTAGTAATTCTAACAATGTCCCAACAGATTCTGACGACAACAGCAATAATTACTTAAGTAACCTACCCCAAACAGATTTTATTAATCATTTGGACGATGATTCTAGTTATGACCAAAAAGTTTCGCAATTACTTGATTTGCTTGATGGTAAGCTTAAATCTGAAAAAGAAGAGGCTCAAAAGAAAGAAGAAGAGGAACGTAAGCATTTAACCGATGTCAGTTACACTATGATGGCTGGTAATTCTAGTAGTTTTGGTAACAATATCAAAGGTGATCGAATATTCGATAATGCTAATTCTAATAATGAAGATAATAACGTTAACAACGCTAGTAATTATCAACAGAAATACGTGGTACGGTTAAACGATACGCTTGAAAAAATTGCTTTAAGAATGTTTAGAGATAGGTCAGTTTCGCAGTTGATTTATCTTATAAATAAAAGCAACATTCAAATAAAAGAAATCAACGGAATAAAATCATATGTTTTGAAACCTGGTTCAATATTAATATTACCAAGTTTAAGACAGGTTAGGCAATGGAAATTCATGTCTAAGCTCGGTTCTAACACTGGCCCAACTTTCAATCCGACAAATTCAGCAACCGACCCTTTAACTGATAACACTTTAAATACATCTCGCAGCAGTTTTATCGATAAATTAATAAATACCCTTAATACGTCAGCGACTACTACTATCGATAATCATGTCATTTTTAAAGTGAGGCTAGGCGACACTTTAAGGTCTGTAGCTATGAAACACCCGGCTCTAAATGACGTTAACTTATGGAAACTTATCGCTAAATTAAACAATTTAACCGATAAAGTTGATAGTAAGGGTAATCCTGTCGCGGTTATAAGTCGAGGGATGAACTTAATCCTACCAACGGACGAAGAAATCGAGGAATTTAGAAATAGTGGTGTTAAAGCTATTGAAAAAATCGCCAAATTACACGACAAATTGCAGACCGTAAATAAGGCCTGCCCCAATTGTAATCGCCTCATACCAGACGAGATTACTCAGTGTGTCAATTGTGCGCAAGTTTATACTAAAATAGATACCGATCGCAGTGTAAATAATATAAACAATCATAATTCGGTTAATAATTCTGTTGCTAGCGATGAGGGTCAATTCTATAATAACGTCAGCAATGTTAATAAATTAATTAAAAACCTTAGTGATTCATGCCGGGTCGTAAAATTTGTCAATAACGAAACCAAGACCGAAAAATTCCAGTTAGAACTTAGTGACGCGTTAGGCTGGACACCTGTTTTAGTGTATGAAATTAACCAGGATGGCGGACGTCGATATGAGGTTAATGCTAATGGTCAAAAGGTTAATTCTTTGAATTTAGACTTGCCACAAAGAAGTATTAAAGAAATGGTTCAGAACGATCTAAACGCCCACTGGCAAGAATACAGTAAAAATTTAAAACTAAAGAAGTAAAAAGTTTAATTGATTTTTAACTTATTCAGTTTGGAATACAGCTGTTTTTGAGATTTTAGGTAATTTTACAAAGTCATATGGGCTGATATCGTTATTACCTGGTCTAGGTATGGAATTGCTTGATACCTTGACGTGGACTATTAAATTGGTTCCGTTATCGGTTATTTTTTCAACCTTTACCGAATCACAATTGCGTTGGCCACCGAAAATGGCTATAACCATGAATTGGTTAAAATTTATCGCTGGCGGTAAATTATTAAGATTATTTTTTTTGCCGACGTGGTTTTGCCAAACCTGAAGCCATTCGTACTGCTCTTTTATTAACAAGCCTTGCTGGCTTTTAATAGCGCTTATCAAACCCTTGTCGATATGTACAAAAGGTATATCTGTAGTGATTGAATCGCCTTTATTGCTTGGATCAATTATATTGGTGTAAGAAAACCCAGGCGCGGCAAAAAATAATAATAAAAATAGAATCTTCTTAAAACTGGTTTTAATTTGAACTTTCATTGCTTTCACCAGAAGAATTATTTAAGTTGTCTTGAGTTATCGTATAAGTCCAACTGGCTTGTGTTTTGGTGTCTTTGATTACTATTGTGGAAATTTTAGCGGTTTGTAGAAATGGTTTTAAGGAAGGGACAATACCATCTTTTTGCGATTTATTGGCCAATTTAGCTTCGATCGATAAATTAATATCCTGGTCGGTAGTTAAGGGAACTTCTTTATCCTGACTCAAACACTTACACTTATATTGTACATTAATATTTTTAAAATCCTGGTCTAAAGTTTCCATAATTTTATTTCTTGAT
>JAJYFO010000033.1 GCA_021785395.1 bacterium
CCTGTATAAGATTGGTGCCTCGAAAGACTATTCGAGCATTTTCTACGATGTTACATATGGAAATAATGGTGACAATGGTGTTGGACCTGGTTATAATGCTGGTGTTGGTTATGATCATCCTACTGGCTGGGGTACGCCTAATATGGCTAAGCTTATTCAATGGCTGGTTAATTATAGGGCTATGCCGCAAGCTGTGGCATAGCCAATTGCTCCAACGGCGCCAACTGAGATTGCTAAAGCCTAGTTAGTATTAGGTCAAAGCAAATTAAATCTCGTTGTGTATTTGCGCCTGTGAACAAATACTGTTAGTGGTGCTGGAAATTTATCTTGCGATAATTAAATATTGCTGCAAGGTGATTCCAGAGTTCTCTTAAGAAACATTTATTCAGGTGCTTAAAAATGGTTTTGAGCACCTGGCAATAACTTAAATGCGAAAAGAGATAAATCAATGTTTAATAAAACCAGTCCGTCCAAAACACAAAACCCAATGAAGCTTCTACTCAAGATTGGAGCTGGCCTAGATATCGTCTGGGCAGTGCTAATTGCATGCTATAGTGCTTTTGGCGTGCATGCGGTAGCTTCGTTTGCTGGTAGAAGCGCCAGCCAACTGTCATTTGGTTCGGCATTATCATTTTTGTTGGGCTTTATCACTGAACTCGTTCAGGGCGCCATATTTATTGTGGACGTAAGTCTTAAGGAAGCCCTAAGTAAATGGTGTGAAGTGTAGAAAGGACTTAGGATATCAAAAAGGAATAATCCCATGAAGAAAACCAGGAATTGTGGCATGGCTGGATTAGTTGCAGCCTTGGTGCTGGCGCTGTCTGCTTTTGCCATTCCCAATAAAACTGTTTCGACACCAATATTTGGTGTCAATTCTGGAGTCAAGGCTCACATTGCTGGCATTAACACCCAAGTTGCTGGCGTTAACGCCACTATGCCAGCTAGCCTAAAGCCACTTGACACTACCGAAAGCGGCAAGCAGCTGATTCCTTTTGTCATTACGTTAAATCTGCGGCATGAGAATAAGCTCAAACACCTTATTTACAATCAGGCTAATCCAGCTTCGGTACATTTTCAGAAGTATCTTTCGGTGAAAGAATTCACCGCTGAGTTTGGCCCTACGGCGCAACATTATCTGGATGTGATTAATTTTCTGGCTGCTAATGGCATTCGGGTTATGGCTGTCACGCATAATCGACTTTTGATTGAGGGCGAAGGCACTAACAATCAGCTCTTAAAGCTGTTTGGGACTACAGTCAGTGTTTACCAGGCGCCCAACGGCAAAATGTTCTTTAAGTCAACCGGCCGTGCTAAGATTCCCAGCCAGTTTAACGGTGTTGTAGATAATATTATGGTCCAGGACAGTGTCAACTCCTTTCACAGTCAGGTGGCTATTAATAAGCATGTAGCTCCTTCGGGCACGCCTAACGGCTATGACCCGCAGCAGATTGACACGGTCTATGACTACCCCAGTCCAAATAACAATAATTTTCCAGCCGAAAAGATCTCGGGTCGTGGTGTAACCATTGCTATTGCAACAGCGCAGTCTTATAGCGCTAGCGACGTAAATGGGTTCTGGAGTCAGTTTGGTATTGCACGTACTGGCACTGTTACTAATATCCATGTTAATGGGGTTAGCAAATCGCTTAATTTAGAGACCACGCTTGATTTAGAACAGGTCGGCGCTGACGATCCAGGTGCCAATATTCTCATGTATGAAGCGAAAAAGCCTTCTAGCCTTGATTTTGCCATGATGTTTAATAAAATTGTTACTGACAATAAGGCTGAGGTTATTTCATACAGTTGGGGTGCTGCTGAAGCCAACACGAGTCGCTCTGACAGAGCTACTGAAAACGAGATTTTCCAAGAAGCCGCAGCTCAGGGCATTGCTGTGTTTGTGGCTAGTGGTGACAATGGCGCTTATGATAAGGGCGATGGTTGGTCCCAGGGAAATGGGCCTTCTGTCGATTTTCCATCGAGTGATCCGTACGTGACGGCAGTTGGCGGTACTACATTGGTGCTCAACGGTATCGACTCTACGCGTGACGCCGAAATAGCTTGGTATGGCTCTGGCGGTGGCGTATCGTCTATTTTTAGCAAACCTGTCTGGCAGGTTGGTCCTGGCGTTCCGAACAACCGTTACCGTGATTCGGTCGACGTTTCGATGGACGCTGATCCTAATACCGGCATGCCGGTTCTCTACCAGAATCAGTGGATTGAAGCTGGCGGTACCAGTTTTGCAACTCCGAACTGGGCAGCTGGCTGGGGTCTGGCTATTGAAGAGTCCCATCATCGCATTGCCATGCCTGATATATACATCTACAAGATTGCTAATTCGAAGGCTTATTCGAGCATTTTCTATGATGTGACTTATGGCAACAATGGTAATGATGGCATTGGCCCTGGCTATAACGCTGGCCCTGGTTATGACTATCCGACTGGCTGGGGTACGCCGGATATGTCCAACCTGGTCAACTGGCTGGCTAACTATAAGAAAGATTACATAACAAATTGACTAATTATGTGTCTTTATGACCAACCTGGTCAACTAGCTGGCTAACTATAAGGCGATTCGGCTGATTGTTCTGCCAAGCAAGTCTATCGAGACCACTGGTACAGTTGGTTAATTAGCCACAAGGCGATGTTTTTGAATCGACAAACTAAGTGCTTAATCAACTTGTCTAACGGACAGGTTGATTAATTGTAGTTTCTTAAACGTTCAAAAAGGATACAAAATCACGAAAAAATTCAGCAACTTTTTCAAGTCGATTTTCGACGTCGCAGTTCTTGCAGTATTTGCCGCGAAAAGCAGGTTCTATCAATTTGCTTTTCGCAAGCTTTTGGTAACGTCAGCGTCGGCCAAAGCGTAAGGGCTATCTTCTAGATAGGCTATGCTTTGGTAAATTCATAGGGCTCAAGCAAAAGTGCTTGGAAGTATTTTGTTAGTGTAAGATTCTTTCTTGCATCTTGGTAGTAGCTAAAAAGCGGGCTATGAGTACAATCCAAATTAACAATATTTTTTTTTGTTTTATTTTTTATTATAAGATATAGTAATTTTTAATCATTTAATTTGTTTTATCTAAATCGACCTAAAAAAAATTAGCTTAAAAATCTTTTTTTTTACAAAAAAATCGTATTTTCCCTAATTACAAAATCGCCATTTCTCATAAAATAGTCATATAAAACAATGAGTATCGATTAGCGTATGGAAAAAAATAGTATTTCTAAGCCCAATAATAAGCCAGACTGGATTTTGAAAAACGTCCTTAATCCATTGGTAAATGGGTCTGGAGCCATAAAAGTATACGATACTTTAACCGGAAAAAACGTTCCTGATTTACCGGTTCAAAAGTCTAAAACAGGTAGCCTTGATTGGTTTGCCCAGACTATAAGCCAGACGGCTGGCGCTATAGTACCTTTTGTAGTGGCCGGTGAAACGCTTAAACTGGGTATGACTGAGTTGTCTACTGGTTTAAAATTAGACGCAGCCACGGCAAGTATTATTACCAACGAAAGTCGCTGCCAGATTGCTGGCGCTGGCCTATACGAAGCCTTGCAAAAACCAGGCAAAGGGCAAACCCGTTTGGCTAATGCGGTTGGGACTATGGCTAGTTTTTCTGTGTTTGAGGGCGGTAATAAATTAGCTAATTCACTTGATTTAAATAAAGGCTACCTAAATGTTATTGCCAAAGGTGCCACGAGAACTTTTACCGGCGCCATCGGTGGATTCGTTAATTATGGGGTGTCTGAATTATTACCGAATGTGACCAGTAATTATCATAATTCAATCGATAAAGCTGGTACTATTGACGCAATGGCTAGCGGTGGTTTGATGAATTTTGCCTTGCCGCAGGCGCAAGAATTGTTTGGTCGAGCTTTTCAAACCCTGGGTTTTAAATCCAACTCTGTTTTAGACAACAAAACTGGCGAAACCACAGATAATCTGGCTAAAATCAAAGGCTTAAGTATTTCCGAAAAAATTACCAGTGATAATGATGAAATAGCTAAAGGTTTGGATACTAAGCTAAACGCACCCGAAGGTTTGACTCAACCTTTGGGTGCTACTGTTTCAGATAAAGGTATTAATTTTGCCGTTTATTCGCCTAAGGCAACAAGCATGGATTTACTTCTATTCCATGAGGCCAGCGATAAAACCCCTTACCAAACTATTCCTATGACTAAAACTGGCGACGTATGGCATTCGTTCGTTAATGACTTGCCCCAAGGCAGTCTCTATCTCTACAGAGCGTCGGGAGAATACAACCCATCGTTAGATGGCACAAGATTTAACGTTAATAAGGCTTTACTCGACCCATATGCTAAAGCTATAACTGGCGATTACCCTTTGACCAACGACGTTTTAGGCTATGATAATAGCGACCCCAATAATCCTAATCGTGATAAGACTTTAAGCAATATTAACGACTTTGGCGTTATGCCCAAAGCTATTGCTGTGAAAAGCGATTTTGACTGGGAAAACGATAAACACCCCAATATTGATATGAACGATAGCATTATATATGAATTAAATTTGCGCGCTTTCACTAATTCTGACGCTAGCCTTGGACCCATTAAAGGAACGTACAAAGGGCTTGTTGCCAAAATACCTTATCTTAAAGACCTTGGTGTAACTGCCGTAGAACTTATGCCAATCTTTAAATTTAACCGTATCGATGCCAACCGCATTGACCCGGTTACCGGTCAACAGCTAATCGATAGCTGGGGTTATAACCCTACTAGCCATTTTGCCCCGGAACCTAGGTTCGCGACACAAGATATGGGCAAAGAAATCGACGAGTTTAAAGGATTGGTCAAAGAATTTCATAAAAATAATATGGAAGTGTTATTAGACGTTGTCTTTAATCATACCGCTGAAGGCAATGAGTATGGTCCGACACTCAACTTTAAAGGGCTTGATAATAATTCCGCCTATTTGCTTAACCCTGCTGATAAAAGCCAATATATTGACCATACTGGTTGTGGCAATACTGTCAATACCAATGACCCGGAAACTTTGAAATATATAATTTCAAGCTTAAGGTACTGGGTTGACGAAATGCACGTTGACGGTTTTCGCTTTGACGAGGGGCCAATTTTTAAATATATGCCAGATAATTCGCAAGTGGCTGATTCACCAATATTGCAAGCTATCGCTAACGATCCTGTTTTGTCTAAGGTAAAATTAATAGCCGAGCCGTGGAGCGTTGACCAGTATTACTTAGGCAACTTTTATAATAAATTGTGGTCAGAATGGAACGGCATTTTCCGCGATACAGCCCGTCAGTTCGTCAAAAGCGACGCTGGTCAGGTTGGCACATTGGCGCAAAGTGTAGCCGGGTCGCCGAATATGTTCAATAATAGTCTGGGGCGGTATTCGGTCAATTTCGTAACTGCCCACGACGGATTTACCTTGAATGACCTGGTTTCTTACGATGATAAACACAATATTGAAAATGGCCAAAACAATACCGACGGAATTGGCAATAATTATAGTTGGAACTGCGGTTTTGAAGGCGAACTTAAAAATTCAGGTCTTCCCGAAGCGCAACAAAAGGCTATCGAAGACTTAAGGATGAAGCAAATTAAAAACTTTTTGACCCTGCTTATGGTTTCTAAAGGAACGCCTATGCTTCTCTATGGTGATGAAATAAGAAGGACGGCTATGGGTGATAATAATGCCTACGACCAAAGGACGTTAAATAATATGCCGTGGCAGAATTTGACCGACGACCCTAACGCTAAAATCATTCATGATTTTGCCAAAAAACTTATCGAGATTCGCAAAGCCCATAATATTGGTGATGTGCCTCAAGATGGTATTATTTACCATGGTACGGTGCCGTTTAAACCTGATTTCTCTAGTGATACCAGGTTTTTATCGTGGCAGGTAAACCCACCTAACGCTAAACCTCTGTATATGGCTTTTAATTCCTATTGGGAACCCCTAAACCTTGAATTGCCACCAGGCAACTGGAAGCCTCTCATTAATACTGATTCCAATCCAGGTGACGGGATTTCGCCTCAGAATATTTCTATTGCCCCAAGGTCTGCTATAGTTCTGGAAAAACAGTAGTAATTAACGCTTTAAAACTTTATTTAGATTAGTAAAAGAGACTATTACAAAGATTTCGTAAACAGCTTGAAAAATAATAAATTGTTGAAAATTTTATAACTATTATGCTACGCCCAAAAAAGTAGAGGCGGTTATTTACCGCCTCTACTTTTAAATTGTTCGCAGGACCGGTGCTGCCCCTGGTTTGGATTATCCCTAATCCGCCTCATCTGGAGAACCTGCGTTATGTTTCAATATTAACTTGGCTTTGGCATTATTTCAATTGGGGAAAATACGAAATTTAAAAATTTATTTTTTTATTTTAGCTGGCTAACAATTTACAGATTTAAATTTTCTGTTCTCGATTTATCTATGAACAAGGTTCTTTTGCCCAACATTAGAACTAGAACTTCGTTCTAAAATGGTTTGGGTTTAAAAGAACTGGATCGATTAATTAAGTCTAGACATCATGAAAAAGATTAAATTTCCGTCTGGCTCTCAACTGCTTGTTCGGTTTGACTCAATAAGTTTATAATGTGATTTATAAATTCTTGGGCAAAACTGCGCCCTAATTCATCCCAATGAGTTGTTTTGAAATTTTTAAGGCTATATTCGTCAGCTTCTTCATCGCTCCAGCCAATTGTGTCAAGAGCCCGACCAAGCACAGTTAAATAATTCTGGTCGGTTATTTCTCCAAAAGTGATTTTCCTGGCCGTAACTTCAGTGTCATCATCGCTTGGCTTGGGTTCTTTAACGACGTCGGTTAAATTTACAACCGGACCCAGACTTATTTCAACAGTTTGTGAATAATCTAGCGAAGTATTAACTTCTGGTTGCGCCGGGGTCAATAAATCTTTGGGAATGGCGTCCATGAAACTGCCTGATAAAAAATCTTCGCCTTTTAATTCCTGTTTGGCGGTTATGGAAATTATTAACTGTCTTAATTCGTCGATTTGCTTGGATAAATCGATGAAACGCCGCTCGTTAAAATTTCGAAAACCAATTAAAAATTCCATTAACACATCGTCGCCTACCGGGTTATTTTGCGGCAGGCCAATAAGTTTGGGCGTTAACATCCCTTCGGCTTCAAGCTGTGGTCTTATCTGTGATGTAGGCCAGCCTTGTTCGACAAGTTCTTTTATGCGTTCCAGAACCGTTAAGTCTTCATTTTTATACTGGCGTTGCTGGCCGCGACCCCGTTTAATTTCAAGACCAAACATAAGTTCCCATCGGCGTAACTGATGAACAGACAGACCAAGTTTAGCTGCTACATGGTTAATTGAATACATATCGGTTTGCGTCAATTTTACTACCCTCATAAAAAGCTAAAAGTATTATACAAGAAAACTAGCGCAGCTAAGTTAACTAATTAATAAATTAACGCAAATTAATGCTAGCTAGCAATAAGTTGTCAAAAAAATTTAAATTTAATCAATATTTAAACTCAGACTAGTAAACTTATCTGTTAATATTTGTTTTTGGGGGATCGTAAAATTATTATGCAAGACAAACGGGCTATACTTTTAATTATTGACGGATGCGGTATCGGAGCAGCTCCAGATTGCGCTTCATACAACGATTTGCCCAATTGCAATACCCTTGGCAACGTAGCTATAGCCAATAAAGGTTTGAATTTACCAAATTTATACAAGCTTGGTCTGGGAAATATTGCCAATTTATTGGGCATGCCCAATAACCCTGGTTCTGTCGGTCTAAACGGTAAGCTCGAGGAAATGTCTAAAGCCAAGGACACTCAAACTGGTCACTGGGAGATGATGGGTTTGGTTAGTGAAGTCGGTTTTCCTCTCTACCCCAATGGTTTTCCCAAAGATGTCATAGATAAATTCGTCAATCAGACACAGTGTCATAATATTTTGGTTAATCTGCCTTATTCTGGTACTAAAGTTCTGGACGATTATGGTGATGAACACTGTAAAACTGGGTACCCAATCGTTTATACAAGTGGTGACAGTGTATTCCAGATCGCCTGCCATACTGACGTGGTCCCTATTGAAAAGCAGTATAAGTGGTGTGAAATTGCCCGGTCGATTTTAACTGGCGACCATAATGTGGGCAGAGTCATCGCCCGTCCTTTTAGCGGAAGCAGTGGCAATTATAAACGAATCAGTGCTTTAAGGCATGATTATACCGTTTTGCCACCCAGCAAAACGATTCTGGACGACTTGGTAAGCACAAGTCACGGTGTTTTAGGCGTTGGCAAAATAGAAGATATATTCTGCAAGCAGGGCTTAAGCCATGCTATTCATACTGGTTCTAACGAGGAAGGTTTAAGGATAACACTAGAAGCTATACAGGGTAAGCTTGACTTAAATAAATTGGGACTAATTGAAAAAGCTAGCGACCAGGTTGGCTTTATCTTCACTAATTTAGTCGACACCGATTCGCTTTATGGCCACAGAAGAGACCCTTTTGGCTATTATAAAGCTTTGGTGGAAATTGATAATTACTTAGGGCAAATTATGAATGCTATGACCGGCAATGATTTGTTGATTATTTCATCTGACCATGGAAATGACCCTACAGCGCCCGGAACCGACCATACCCGAGAGTACGTCCCTTTTCTTCTGTATAACAAAAATATTGTCAACGGTGAGGCTAATTTAGGGTCTGTGCGAAATTTTGCTCAAATCGGCTTGAGTATAGAAAAATGGTTGGGTATGAATAAGTCAAGCGCTAATTCAGACGTGCATCTTGACCAGCGAATCGCCGATTACTTAAATAAGGTGGCCTAAAATGCATGATTTTAAAAACGCCCTAAAAATCGATTTTACTGGCTGTCTTACTGGTTTTGAATCTTTTCGCGGGTTCAATGATGACGTTTGTGAAATTATCCGCAAACAACCGGGCAAAACTTTAATAGTTGTTGATTACGCGATTAAAATGCAGACGAGCCAACCTGCTTGCGTGAGCGACCACATTAATTTGTCGGGTTCTAATCCTTTGATAGGACCAAATCATCCCTGTGGTGAGAGATTTCCGGTTATGAATGATATATATGTAACTAATAGCTTGCCCGCCGTTATAACGGCGGGGCTTAAACCTGGCTTTGTCCCCACTGAAGACGAATTTGATTTGATTAATACTTGGGGAGTTAGCGCAGTTTGCTATAATCTTGTGCCAACGGCTATAATAGCCGGTCACGCCGGCTATAAAATTTTAGGCTTATTAACACCCGAAGACAATGAAAGCATCAGCCGATTAAGCGCTTATATGGTTAATTCTCTTGCTAAATAAGGAAAATATTGATTACAGTGGAAATTAATAACATAATTGAAAAAGCCTCGCTAAAATTGCCCAAACCTCCAGAATTCGGGTTTATTTTAGGTTCTGGCGTAGATGTTTTTAGCAATATAAATACTATTGCTAGTTATGATTTTGCTGATTTGTTTGGTATCAAACCCTCTATATCTGGCCATTCGGGCAGTTTGACTTTTGGCTACGCGCCCGGTAGCGAAATCTTGATAGCTGTTTTAAAAGGGCGCTATCATGTTTATGAAGGGCATAGCCTTGACGTTGTTACTTTACCATTGCAATTATTGAAGGCACTTGGTTTGAAAAATATTGTCTTGACTAACGCTGCTGGCGGCATTGACCAAAGCTTTACACCGTCTGATTTAATGGTTATTACTAGTTATTTTGATTGTATATCGCCTAATTCTCATGGTGTTTTAGACATTCTTAAAGCGCCACCAGAAACCTATACAAGTAAATTGCTCGATTTGGCGTTAAAATTAATAAAGGATGACAAAGCCATGCGTAAAGGTTGCTACGCTGCCGTATTAGGTCCAAGTTACGAGACCACAGCCGAGGTGAATATGCTTAAGATCCTGGGAGCCAATGCTGTTGGTATGTCGACTGTACCTGAACTTAAATATGCTTTGGCCAATAATATTGTGCCATTGGCTATTTCGGTCATAACCAACGTATGGGGCGGTAAGACTGAAATGGGTGGGCATAAGGAAGTTTTAGAAGTTTCTAAGATAGCCTCGAAAAAACTCGAATCGTTTTTATGTCAGTTAATAGAAGAGCATTCAAGACAAGTTGTTTAAGACTATTGCGTAAAAATCAACTTAATAGTTCTAGCAATATGTTATTTACAAAATAAATATTTCTGCCTATTTTGATTTTATTTAAAATTTTTATATCGGCCAAGGCGTTTAGATATTCTGATGCGGTCTGCCGTTTAGCTATATTGTTATCGACTAAAAATTGAATTTTACAATAGGCATGTTTAAACAGTAATTCTATTAATTCACGGCTATAAAGCTTGGGTAGCTTTTGTTTAACACTTGAATCGATAAAATCAATGGCCGATTTTAAATCAGACAGTAGTTTGTAAGTGTCGTTTGCGCCAGATTCTATAGACTTTAACATAAATATAACCCATGGCTCATAGCTGTGGTTTTGCGTGACCGACCTTAAACCATCATAATATTCATTTTTATTTTCAATAATATATTTTGACAAATAAATAATGGGCTTGTGTAATAATCCAGACTGAATTAAATACAATATGTTTAATATACGCCCAACTCTGCCGTTTCCATCGGTAAAAGGGTGGATAGCTTCAAACTGATAATGGATTAGAGCGAGCTTAACGAGAGGGTCTAAGTCATCTTTCTTGTGAATGAATCTTTCCAGGTTGGTTAATTTATTTGTTACTATATTTTCGCCAGCTGGCGGTGTGTATAACGTTATTTTGCGGAAAGTATCTTGAATCTTTGTATCTAATCCTTTGCGAACTGACATTTCAACACCTTTTATGGTGCTGGCTAGTTGGCAGAATAAACTCGTGCTTAACACATTATTTCGCTCTAGGTATTCGCAACCTTCATACACTGCCTGTCTATATTTTAAGACTTCTTTGGTATATGGGTTGGTATTATCTACTTGGGCTAATTCTTTGAATAACTCATCGGTGCTTGTTACTATATTTTCGATTTCGCAAGAATCTTTGGCTTCTTGTAGACTTAGAGTGTCTATCAGGATAAGTGGATTGGGAACGCTGTAACTAAAACCGTCGACCTTGGCTATAATTTCCCTTGCATTGGCGGCCAGTTTGAGTACAGCCCTAGTTTCAATGTCTTGGGTTGGTCTTAAGTCTGGTAAGTCATTATAGGGTTTGAGCGGGTCCCAGGTCATAAGTTAACAGCATTCAAATTACACCACTTATTTAGTATAGCAAATTTTAAAATAATATGTCGAAAAAACGAAAAAAAATCGACACGTTGTTAAATTTATATCTATTAAATCGACATATTGATAATAATATGTTGAACAAAATGAAAAAAAACGACATATTATTAAAATTATGCATATCGAATTGACTTATTGGGAAGTCCAACTTTTTAGTTAGAGCGTTGATTAGTTAGCGCGAGGAAAAATAAAAATATTGTTAATAGTCCAGTCGGTAATAATTTTTGGTTTAATAAACGTCAACAATACTTGTAATTGCTTAAATAATTAGTGTAGCTTTTAATGTTGTTGTTTTTTTTCTAATCAAAGTTTTTAAAATTATATAGTTTGTTTATAGCGTGAGTTCGTGAGCTTAAATTATGATTGTTTTCATAATTAAGCTTAGTCCAGGATGATGCATGTCTAAGGAGCCAAGACCAATGGAGCCATCGTTCAAGATTGTGCCGTGCCTAAATAGTTCTTCAAGCCAGGTGATTACCGTTGAGGATAATTCACTGATTCTCATTGTTAAACTTGATAATATGGATTTCGGTAAAGTCATTAAGCAGTTTGATGAGTTGTTTTTGTGTCAGGATCTGACTAGCCAGAAATTAAAGCTTAGCGAAAGTGGTTCACAAGTATTGCTTAGACTGAGAAGGGTCAGGAACTCATACGCTTTGGTCGTTAATGTAGGCAATAATGACGTTTTTAGCTGCCGTACGATTATTGAGGTTACCAAAACTGCCTTGAGTGTTGCTATGCAAAAGAAGTGCCGAAGGCTTATTATCCCTATTTTGCCAAATCGTATGACTAGTTCGTGTCTGAACCTCAAAGGGACGGCTGTACTTATCGCTAAGTCGACTAAGGAATTTATGAGTCAGCCAGATTGCGTTAATCGTGATTTGGAAATTGTTTTTTGGTCGACTTCGCAGGCCAAAGTTAATCTGCTCAAGGGACTCGAAATTGTTTCTAACTCGCTTTCATGCCATGACTTTCACTAAGCTTAGTAACTTAAATAATTCTTTTATTCTGTTGAAATGAATTTATTAATTCTATAAGTTTGGCTTTATTTCCAGTACAATAAGAATTGCCCGGGCAGGAAACAGGTGAATGATTGAGCGCATAGAAATGGCTCTGTCATCACTTGTTTCTTGTCTGGTATTTTTTTTTGTATAGATTGCTTGGATAAATATATATGTCGTTTGAATATTATCTAAAAATAGTTAAAACGGCTAGTATAGAGCTAATGGCAGTAGTCGATAATTTTAATAATATTTAAGCCTACGGAAAATACCCGATAGAAATTTTAATTTTAAAATATTTTTAGCCTGCAAAAAAAAATGTTTTTTTATACTAAACTATTTAGTAGTAATTGGCTAAAAAAAACGGGACCGACGGGGCTCGAACCCGCGACCTCCTACGTGACAGGCAGGCGCTCTAACCAACTGAGCTACGATCCCATTTATGTATCCATAAATGATTGATTATATTATTCCAGTAAATAAATAATCATTCAAGGGGGTAATTTAAATACATTCACAATAAAACATTAAAAAATGCTCATAATGCTAAACTGGTTTATTTTTTGCTTAAAAAACTCAAAGCGTAATTTAATTGGTTGTCAACTTTAGGTGTGTTCTCAATGCAATAATCTGGATAAAGACCTTTGCCGTTAATCGAGGCCCCGTTTGGTAAGAAGTAATTTTCCGACGTAATTCTAACCACGCAATGATTATTGAGGTTCCATACTCTTTGAACGACGCCTTTGCCAAATGTCCGTTGACCTATTAGTGTGGCAATATTATTGTATTTGCAGGCTCCGGCTAGCATTTCGGCCGCTGACATAGTATCGCGATTTATCAATATAGCGATTGGTTTGTTATAATTAAGGCAGGGTAAACGTTTTAAATACTCTAGGTTATCGCCATCGACCGATAAAATTTTATCGGGTAAGACTGTCAAAATTTCTTTTTGTTTTATACCGTTTAAATACCCTACCATTTCGACAAATTCGCCTTGTCTAGCCAGAATATTAAATACCTTGAAGGCTATATCGACCGATCCACCTGGATTGTTGCGCAGGTCTATAATGTAAGCGGACGTTTTTTTTAGTTTTTCTATGGCATTAACGAACTGAGTTATAAGGTTTGGCGAAGAAAAATCAGTAATTTTAATATAGCCAATATTGTTTTTTAATTTGTAGAATATTACGCAGTTTTCATTTTTTGCTGGCTCAAAACTTACCTTAAAATCATCTCTAATTGAGGTGTATTCATCTTTTAGCGAAGACAGCATTTCTTTTATGGCTTTTTTTTCGGCCTCGGTAGTGGTTAATTGGTTATGGAATCTTTGCTTCCATTTTTGCCAGTTGCTTAGACGATCCTGGTACAGAAAGTCATTCTGGACTAGTTTCCAGACTTCATCAAATTCTTTTTCATAAGAATCCTGCTTAGATAATGGGTAGTTGTTTAATGGTGTCAAACCTGAATATTTAAACATAGACCGATATTTGGCTAGTTTATCAAATTTAAAATCGTAAGCGGAAAAAATTTTATTAAAAGTATTTTGCACGCTTAAGTCAATCTGATAATCCTGGGCATAAGTATTTTGAGCGTTATAAAGACAAAATAGCCAAAAAGCTAACAATATTTTTTTTAAAAAAATCAAATAGTTCGCCTTTAGCAACATAGCACTTACACCAGATTTTCAGATTACAGTTCAAAAACTTGTTCAACTAAAACTTGATATTTTTTTGAAATATATAAGAAAATAAATTCCAACCTAGTTGTCAAGTAAGTATATTATCCCATAGATGTTGTATTTTGCCAAGGTCATCAAAGATTAAAATTTTAGTCTGAGACAACTTTATAGTAATTCAAAAATTTAGTAAAACTTGGAGTCTTGGCTGTGTTTCGTTATGGGTCTTGTATTATTTTTTGATGTTTTTTCTATATTCGGATAAGTATTCTTGTCCGTATAACACGTAGCTAGCTACGTTTTCCTTAATATGTTCTAGTTCAATATCTTTAATTGGTCTAACAACTTTGGCTGGACTACCCAATACAAAGCTATTGGAGGGTACGTTGGTCCTTGGCGTTAAGAGTGAATTGGCGGCAATGAAGCAGTTCTCGCCAATTACGACTCCGTCCAGTAGTACGGACCCCATTCCGATAAGGGTGTTGGATCCGATTTTAGCCCCGTGGCAGAGTACTTTATGGCCTAAGGTAACATGATGCGATATTTCGACAGGGTATTCTTCGGTAATATGTAAAACACAAGAATCTTGTATATTTGTGTGTGAGCCAATTCGAATGAAATTAATATCACCGCGAATAACGGTATTAAACCATACGCTAGCCATTTCTTCTATGGTTACGTCACCAACTATGGCTGCTGTAGGAGCTATAAAACAGCTAGGGTCTATTTTAGGGTAAATTTCTTTGTAGGGAAAAATCGGCATAAAGAACTTAGAAAATAAATTGACTACTATGACTTTAAACTATTTGGGCGTTATTTATTTAACTTGGATTAGCAAAATTAAACAATTTTAAAATATATACTATCTATTTTAGTAGATTATGTAAAAAAAATAGAGAGTTTTAAAGTTAATTTAAAACTCTCTACAAAACAGATCATCTGTTTTTAATTTGGATTAGACACGCGGGCAGCTACCACCGTTCATCTGTTCCAGAACCTCGATGCGTTCAGCCGTATCAGGGTGGGTCAGATGCAGTTCAATCCAGTAATACTTGACCCACTGCCATAGCGACTTGTGCTTGTCGACTTTGGGTTTGTTGAAGTTGGGATAGACGTCGTAGATAGGGTCGACGATCGTCGCCGGACGCAGAGCCAGCCAGAAAGCTTTCTCCTTGCCGGTCGGACGATGCTTCTCGACGTATTGTGTGAGCTTTTCCAAGGCTGTAGCCAGCGCACACGGATTGCCCGTCATTCGTGAGCCATAGGCGTCGGCAGCAGACTCACGGCTGCGAGTGACAAACATCTGAATGATCACCGTTACCTGCGACACCAACCAGAACACGCCGTAAAACACGACACCAGATTCAAAGTCGCTCAGCATGCGACGCAAGAATCCGCCACCGTTTTTGCCGAAGATAAATGACAGCAGTTTCAGGCTGCCAAAAATCGTCTGCAGGGCGAAGTTAAGGATAAGAAAGAGCAGCGACGAGAGAATGGCCTGGAAAGAGTTGATGGCCACGTCGTAGTTGCGAACATGAGACAGCTCGTGGCTGAATACGGCTTTAATTTCGTCATCGGTGAGACCGATTTCGAAAAGTCCACGAGTGGCTGCGACAACTGCCTTGCGATGAATTGGACCGGTCGCAAAGGCGTTGGGCAGTGGGCTTGAGGCGATGAAAACCGGTGGGCGGTACTTCAGGCCAGATTCGAGCCACACGGCATGTACCAGGTCGATAAGGCGCTTTTCTTCCGGAACATTGGGGTCGGCGGGCTTGGCTTTGGCCATAATGAGCGAAAGCTTGGCCGAATACCACCAGGAAATGACCGGAAAAGCGAGCCAGAGATAAGTGAACCAGCTGTGCGTAAGCTCATGAACGAGCTTGGCCGAGCCAAATTCATAAAAAGCCAGAAGCACAAGACCAAACATGGCACAAGTGCCGGTAAGCGTCTTGAGCCATGTGACAAAAATGCGATGGTTAATCGCAGCAAAGTTTGGGTGATTGGGACCAATAGCGCGGGGCTTCATGAGAACCTCCTTCGGGTTGACGTTGAAATTCTATACTCCAACTGCTAGCGCTTAATTCTGATTAGGCGCCAGGCAATGTTTGTAGAGTAAAGAATTTATATTGCTATGTTTAAAAAAAAATTGGAAAAATTAAACTTAAAAATAAATACTAGGATACTGGTCAACTGAAATACAAGGTCAAATCTGGACTATGTATTTATTGACGATGCTTGAAATAACTAATTCGCTTGCAAACACAAAATTATTACATGTAACACATCTTGCGCTATATTCTAGTACCGCTTGTTTGGGGTTTTTATCTAGTCGTTTGGAGTGGAAATAGTACATAGAGCCACTTAGCGTTAGTCGCGCTAGTTGCAATGCCCAATATTAAATTTATTATTTTAATTAAATATTTAATTAATTTCAGATGTAAATTTAATGTTTGAGTTTAAATGGTGGTATTACTTATGCTCACTGGTGTATCAGTGCATCATAGCTGAAAAAGGCTTTAATTAACATTTAGAGTTATCTAATTGATCTTGTAGGTGAAGTCAAGCTAAGGTAGAAATGTTTTATATATTACATTTCATACTCGTGACCGACTTAAATTCTTGACCTCTAGGCTTAGTTTAAAATAACCAGTGCATTTTGGTGCATCGTTTGGGACTAGTTTAAAAAAACTAGGAATTAAGTTCGGTACGATCGCAACAGCAAAATTTTAGCCGGTAAGGACTAGTACCAATTCCTCGGTGCCAGTTTAACCATTCCTCGCAATACCTAACATCAAGCTTGCTTATAAGCTTAAAGGAGTAAGACCATGACAAACGCTCAAAACCTCATCGAGTACGTTCTCTCAAATCAAGCCAAGGCTTGTCGCAACGGCAAAGATGGCATTGCCATTAATTTCAGAAACCAGAACGGTAACAAGTTTTTTTGGGTGATGATTGACCGCACAGGCGACAATATCACTTTCCGATCCAACGACCTTGACCTTTCTGTTGGCTGCCCGCCTTCTTTGGACGTCAGCGTTGATGTAAACGATATCGAATCGGCTATTCCGGGCGTAACGGCTGAAGTGATCCAGCACATTGACTCAGATAACGGACTCGATATTATGGTTTTGGCTTACAAACAGACTGCTCTGGTTGTTTCATCGAGCGGTGAAACGCCTATTCTTGTCCGTCAACCCGAACTGACCAGCTTTGAATAAAGCTTGGTAAGAAAACACAAGGAGAAACATTATGTGCACCATAACTGTACCGTTTGAAGGCTCTGATTTGGCTGGGGTTCATTCGACTAGCCTAAGCGGTGGACGAGCCCAAGTGGTGGCTTCGCCCAGAGATTCTACCAGCCTTATCGAGGTCGTTCGTGCAAATTATAGGGTCCACCCGCCTTATATCCCGGACTTTACGCCGGATATGTTTGGCCGATTTGGTGAAGAAAAGGGTCTTTGAGCTTGAATAAGCATCAGTATTTCGGCCTTAATAGCTGGGCTCGAAATTATGTCGCCAACGCTGTTAGCAAAACCATTGCTGGTAGTATTCAGCGTCGTTTGGCTAATCTAAGCGCTAGTGAGCCAGCTGTAGCTAGCCTTTATGCCTATACAATGCCTGATGGCAAGGTCTTAACTGAATTTGTCCAAGGCAGCGTATGGTCCAGTGGGTTGAACTACCTGGTAGCTCTCAAAGACGAAAACGGCGTAATGGTGACCCTGTCACTGTGGTCGCAAACTGAGTACGACGACATGAAAGCTCAGCACCGTGAGCTTGCTGTAGGACCGATCCTCCCTATCGTCTAGTTTGGTTTCCTCCCCCAAGTTTTGTAAACGCAAAGTAAGTAAAAACCACACCAACAAACTTCGGAGAAAATACATGCTTCTCGTAACATCCCTCATTACTCTGGCTGCCCTGGTGGTAACGCTCATGTATCTGGTGCCGCCTTTCACCAACAACGGCGTCGTTATCAATCACGATAGCGCCTTTCGAGCCACACTGGTTTACGCTGGTATTAGCCTTGTCAACACAGGGCTTTGGTTTGCGCTGGCTGTAGTTGTGGCCATCTTTGGTGTCAATATCGCTGCTGGCACTCTGGCACCGGTAGGCATTCTGGCCTCTATTGCTTTGACGTTTGTACCATTCTTGGTTAACGCCACAGCAATTTTCCTGTTTGGCCGAGCCTTTCCGAAGCTTCTCTATGTGCGTAGCTTTGGCAGCGCGCTGTGGGCGTCTTTGCTTTTGGGTCTGGTCGTCAATCTGATTTTGATGATCGTCTAATTAGCCTGATGCCAGCTTAAGATCCAAGGTGGCGTTGGTATGGTTTGCGAATTTGAACTGTATCAACGCTGCCTAGGGATTAATTATTTTTTTATTAGCTCAAACCCCTTCAACAGTACGGAGATAAAAACGCATGAAGCATTCAGCTCTAAAGACGCTAGCAGAAAAATTGAAGTCGTTATACCATGATGGTTTGGCCGACGAGATTTTATTCAGCGTCCGGTGGTTGTTATTCCCTATAAATATTGGCTTAGCCGTTGCTTTATTGATTTATGTGGTAAAGTTTCTAAGCGACGTTCTAAGCCTGATTATTTTGTCACCTGGTCTTAACGGCAATACTCTTTTAGCTGACACTGTCGGTTTGCTTGATAAAGCTATGGTGGCATCGCTATTGGTCTTGGTTATAATCGGTGGCCATCAGATTTACGTCCGCAAATTTCACGTTAACGCCCGTAAAGACTCACCACAATGGCTTGACCATATTGATACCATTTCTATGAAGGTTAAAGTTGGTCTAGCTTTTACCGGTGTATCGAGCGTTCAATTGCTAGAAGATTTTATAAGTTCCAAGCACATTCCTAAGGCTGAGCTATACAAGCATTACGAGATCCATGCTATATTTCTGGTCTCGACGCTTCTTATTGCTTTGGTCTGGCGCATTATGCACCCAGCCGATGTCAAGGCAGATAGCTTGCCGTGTAGTTGTAAGAAAACTGATGAGGCAACGCACGAAGTATAATTATTTCTGAGTGCTATTCTTTCAGGCATGGGTTTAAAGCGCAGCTGTGCTTAATGCCTATGCCTGGATTTTTTTTTTTATTATTGAAAATTTTCACCGCTAACCTTGTAAGGAAATTACCACAATGCTGGAAATCCCAACCCCTGGCGAGTTATCTTGTGCTTTTAGCCAGGCCAGCGACGACAAACGAGTTGAAAAACTGCTTGAGTATATGACGCATGAGTGTTTTAAGGCAATCACCACAAAATACGTTAATGCCGAATACTCTTACGTTCAAGTTTCGATTAGTATGTATAAATGCAAAAGAGAACTTGGCTATTGCGACGCTGAAATAAAGCAGGCGTTGAAAATGCTGATAAGCGACCTTTGCAATAAGCACTGGTTTGTCAGTTGCAATTACGTTGGATTTAACACCAATTGCTATGTCCTGGAAATTCGAAATTTCAGCCAAAACAGCTGGAATGAAAGGATTTTAGCAAGTTTTAGATAATAAAATTTGATTGGTAAAGTCAGCTAATTCCGACCACCATCATCTTTTCCACG
>JAJYFO010000034.1:0-13706 GCA_021785395.1 bacterium
TAACGTGTAGTTTTAATAAATATTTTGTATAATAATTTAATATATAGTTGCTTGTTTAAAGGGAAAAATGATCGATTTAGAAGAGATTGACACTGTAACTTTTTCCTTTTTGGTTTTGGCTTTTAGCCTGACGATTTTTTTTATTTGTTGCACGTTCGACGTCTGGTATAAATTTCCTTATTTAAACTAGTTTTTAAAAATTAAGATTTTCTCTGACAATTTTCCCTGTCTTAACGATTGGCAGTTGTTTTTCTTCTTTGAGCCATTCTTGCAAATCTTTCAAGTCCGTGGCCAAAGAGTTTAAGTAATTTTGCGAAAATTCTGATTTTTCAATCGATTCTAAAATGCCATTTAATTTATATCGAACATTTTCGTTGATAATAACGTCTTGAGTCGTAAAAGACCCGTATTTGGCCGTCGTTGAAATGGCCTGACGCATGCCGTCGATACCTTCGGTAAACATCAAATCGGCTATCAACTTAACTTCTTTAAGGCATGAAATATAGGCCAATATTGGATTATAGCCGCGACTCACTAAAGTATTAAAACCAGCTTTGATAAGCCCAGGCAAACCACCGCATAATATAGCCTGTTCGCAAAATAAGTCAACTACGGTTTCTTCCTGAAAAGTCGTCTTAATAAGACCAGCTTTAGCGCAGCCTATGGCGCAGCCATAAGATAAGGCCAGGTTAAAGGCGTTGGTGGTGGCGTCATTGGCTACGGCTATTAGCGCTGGTAGCGACTGTCCATTCAAAAATAAATTCCTTAATATTCTACCCGGCCCAGTTGGCGCAACAAGTATGACGTCGCTTGTATCGGGTAGTCTCAATAAATTATTGGTAACAACAAATCCGTGGGCAAAAATGAAATGGCAGTTACCGATATAAGGTTCAATATGCTCTTCGTAAGCCGATTTAATAATTTCATCGGGTAAAAGCAGGCAGATGAGATTACAGTTACTAGCTATATAATCAAGGGAAAAAACTTCAAACCCATCGACTTTGGCTCTTTGATACGCTTGGCCATTTTTCCTGGCGCCGATTGCGACATTAAACCCATTATCGCGTAGGTTTAGGGCTTGAGCCTGTCCTTGGTTGCCATAGCCAATCAGACCGATTTGGAAGTCATTGATTAGACTCATATCTATGTCTGAATCGTAGTAAATAGCGTCTTGTTTCATCATGAAATAAATTAATTGTTAGGGTCGTATATGTGATAGTGGTCGATTATTAAATTTTTTATCAAAAAAGATTAAATTTACAACAAAGCTAGATCAAAAGCATTTATAGTTACTAGTTGGTCACAGATATGTTATTATAACACTAAATTTGCTGAAGTTATATGATTTTGCTTGAATTACCCTTTACGAAACCTAAACCCAAACCCTCATCAGGCGGACCTGCGCCAGCAGCGTTGCCCAGTTTTGGCATTTTAGGTGATGATTTTGAAAGTCTTGGTTTGGGTGTGATTTTAGCCAAGGCGAAAAAGAACATTTTTGTTTACAATAGTCAGTCTGGTTTAGATAATGCAGTTGTTGCTATGGCTCAAAATTCTGAAGTGGACAGTGTTAAGAATAAATTTAGTCAAGGCTGTTTAGAATGTCAATTAGACTACAAGGTTAATATTAGCGATTTGGTAAATATTAAACCCAAGAATGACTTTGCCGATTTTAGCCTTGTTAATAACATAATACTTTCGGGTACAAAACTGCAAGAAGTCGACTATGTTGACAAAACAAACCAAATCCTAGCCCGTAATCAGGCCTTCTTTATTTTAGATGCGCCACTGTTGGCAGGTTTTGAATTGGCCAATATTCGCCAAAAAGCTGACTTTCAGGAGTATTGTCCGATCATTGAAATAAGCCCGTTATTTAACCATCTTAAAATTAGCCAAGAGTCGGTATCTTTATTTGGTTTGAAGGGTTTAAGTTATATCGCTGGTGTTTCGAAAAATATGACGCGTAAAGGTATCGATTTGTTAAATCCTTACCCTAGTAAGTTAATGCCGGCCTCTAATTGTCTTGAGCGCGCCTTTGTTAATATGGCCGGTATTATAAGGCCTATTTTACTTTTATATCTGTTAAACCTGCCTAAGTCCCGTCAAGAAATTGCTGGTGACTTTTATGCCCACCCGGAAATACTAAAATTGGCCTACGATTTAGAGATAGAGCTAAAATTAATACTTAAAACCTATTCTTGCTCTTTAAATGCTTTGAATAGTAAGGTCTGTGAGGATTCACCGTCACACATATCGTATAATAAGTCGTTAGAAGCTAGTTTTAAAGCTAATTTGATTAAATCGGCCCTGCATGGCATGCTGGTTAAATCAAATATTAATGTAAAAAGAGCTTTTGAAACTATAATTGAAGATATAAAATTAAATTTGGTACTTATAAATCAACTGGCTGAATTGGCTAGTGTTCAGTTAACGATTATCCCTAAAGCTATAAATGAGGTATCCAAGCTTTCTCGCTGCGACTTAACTGGCAAGGCAAGAACCCTTAATGATATCGGTTTTGACCGTTTGCACTATAAAGAAATAATCGAAGTTTTAAACCAGTAATAAAAATTTTCAAGTTAGATAAAGGATGAAAATATTACCAGGCACCACCGCCTCCGCCACCAAAACTACCGCCGTCTATTGAAATGTTGGTATCGATCCCTGAAGGTGTTGAGATTGCGTTCGTAAATGAGCCAGGTATAATTTCGCTTGAAAAAGCAGTAATTACCATTTGGTTGGAAATTACATTTAGTACGGTTATATCTGCGATAAAGTCTAATGTATTATAGTTTGCATTTGATAAACTGGTATCAACCTCGTACCATTGGGGTTTGGTTATATCGAAACTATTTAAAATTTTTGTCCAGTCTTTTTCTAGTGATAAAGCTACCGCGTAGGGCAAAATTCGGTTAAAACTTTGGGGATTTTCTAAGGCAAAAGCTTTTATCTGTTTAATCTCTGCCTTTTCGATATAACGTTTAAAGCTTAGTACTTCTCTTAAGGCTTCAACGCCTTTTTTATTGCGCCTTGGCATATATGGGGCGATTAAGAAAAATATTAAACTTAACGTTGCGCCGGCTATAATAATGGGTAGGTTTTGTAAAATTGTGACAGAAATATAAAAGGCCGGTCTAAAAACAAAAATAAATATCGTATAAATTGCTGTAATTATGCCAATTTTGCGAGCAATTTTGTAGTAAAAACTTCTAATTTCTTCTGGGTTGGCTGGAAAATATTTCTTTTCGGTCAGGTCATTGTAGAGGAAATCTTTGATGTCTGATAGATAAGATTTGTTGTGACGCATTGACATGGCCGAAAGTGTTTCGATGCTACTATTGTCGAGGAAAATATTGTCTAACAAAATTTTTTCAAAAGGTTTTAATGTTTCGTTTGGGGGTTTTGTTTTGGTAAACACTAGGTCAAAATCGCTGTTTATAAATATCGAATTACTGGGTACTTTTTTAATAGTTAAATAACCTCTTTCGGCTAAATCAAGTATAGTAGCGCTTAAATCCTGGCCGTCAAAACTTTCGTCATAAATTATGCCAGATTCGGCTGGGGTTAAATTATTGGGCGGTCTAAAATCAACGGCTATAGGTTTTAGCTTGTATTTATCGCGGCCCAGTAAGTACCATTGAATGTATACCGTGCAAACGGTTAAAAATACGGTTGTTATAGTTAATTTCCAGTAATCAAAAAACCAGGCTAGTTCAAGTACAAGGTTGCTATTGTAGTTAAGGCTATTAGCTGGTAAATTGGCTATAATTTTGAAATCTTGTCCGGGTAAAATTAAAGGCGTCGTTACAATAATGTTGCCGTCTTTGCTTTTAATGTGTTTATAGTGGTTTAATTTGTTAATGCCAATTTCAGAACTAAGCGATACTGATTGAATTTTAATATTTTTCGGTAAGTCCAGGATGACTTTAATATTTTTTATGGCAACGGGCCATTGGTTTCCTGTAACATTCCAGGCTAGGTTTGGTTGGTGGTTATGCCATTGAACTGCCCCTATTACTTGGTAATGAATTTTAAATTTATTGTTGTGGTATAGCAAATTTGAAACCGTTCTTGAACCATGCCTTGACCTGTAGGTTACGCTTGGCTTGCCAATTTTGATAAAAAAATTGCCGTTAAGGTTTTGGTTGATATCGTAAGCAATAGGCTCGTTATTATCTGTAATTGAAATGATTTTAATCTTAATCTCTTTGTTGGCTGTTTTATTTTTTAGCGGTATAAACCGATAAATGCCGTGTTTGCCAGTACTACCAAAATCACAATTTATGGTTTCATATACGTCGGTTGCGCTATTCTTGTCGACAACAAGGATAGATTGAAAATTATCTATAGAAAAATCGTTACCTAACAAATTATCAGGTTGACTTGAATTTAAGAAAAATAAAATCGCTAGTAGGCTTAAAAATTTCATAACTTTGTTTTTGAATAGCTAAATTGTTTTTAATCTTAAACCTAGAATATCATTTTAAATTTATGTGTTTTGAAAAGTACTAAATTAATTAATTATTTCAAATGGTTTCACAATGTCCACTTCATGGTATAAATATTCAGGTTGCTTTAAAGAGGTTTTTATGTCGGTACCTGTATCTGTGATTTTAATCTGTGTTTTATGCTTGGCTTATATCGTTAATACATACAACAGGCTGGTCAGAATGAAGCAGGAAATAGATGAAAGCTACGCGGCCATCGACACTGAATTAAAACGCCGTTTTGACCTTATTCCCAACCTGGTTGAAATCGTAAAAGGCTATGCTAGCCATGAAAAAGGAACCCTCGAGTCGGTAATTCAGGCCAGAAATAATCTGGTTAAAAGTAACGATGTTGAAAGTAACCTTAATAATCAAAATTTTCTAACCCAGGCACTGGGTAAATTAATTATGGTGACAGAGGCTTACCCAGACCTAAAGGCCAATGAAAATTTTCATGATTTAATGGAACAGCTTAACGATACCGAAACTAAAATTGCTCAGTCGCGACGTTTTTACAACGCTATTGTAAGGGACTATAATACCGCTATAAAATCTTTTCCTCAAGTACTAATAGCTAGTGGCATGGGTTTTAATCCAAAACCATATTTTGGTATCGAGAATCATGAGGCCTTTGAGCCTGCTAAAATTAGTTTTAGCCACGACAGCGAAATGATCGACGTTCGAACAAAAATCCAGGATAAAACAGATATTTAAGTTCAAATCGGCGGCTTTGGAATGAGTGGTTTTGTTTGTGATAGCTTTGCTACCTGTGACGTCATCACTTGTAATGGTTCTAATTTTATTACTTAAAAGCGATCTAGCAATTGCTAATTCGTCTTTCGCTAATTGTAAAGAACAGCTGCTTGCAAATCTAACTAGTAGATTTACCTAATTATTAAATTGGTCACTTAACTTTTTATATTTAAAAATTGCTAGTCTGTAATCCATTGATATTTTATTTTAACAGGTATTTTTTTAGCTAAATTGTTAACAACCAACGTTGAGTTATTCCTTAATCAGGCTTTTTACTAAGCTTCAGAAAGTTTGTAAAGTATCAACCCCAAACCAAAAGAGGTCGTCATGAACCCTTTTACCTATCTAATCACACTCATTGTCTCTGTCCTTCTCGTTATGATGGCAACCGACAGTTGCGCACGCACTATTTTGAAATCGGCTCGATCTAATTTTGACAAACACGGCTATATTTTTAGCCTTGCCGCCATTTTGTTTTTGTTTGCTGAAGTCTGTTATAATTTGCCAAGTATTGCTATCGATAACGTTTTGGCGGTAAAGGATTTTGACCTTTTCGTTGCCTGGGATTTATATTCAATTCTGGCTGGCGTTTTTTTCTCGCTGATTTTTTATTCGTTGATTAAGCTTGCGAATTGTTTGAAACTCATTTTTCTACTGGATTGACACTTGATGATGCTTGGGCTGCTAATAAAATCCTTTCTGGCTAATTTAGGCTAATTAGAATTTCCGTGAGCAACTATAGACTAATGGAGAAAATTATGTCCCAGTCAATATCCCGAAAGATTGCTTCTGACGATATTTCCTGCGCCAATCTGACCATTTTTGTCGGTGAAAAAATGGTCGTGGACGGACTTATTACCGCTATTCGCCTGGACTGTGAAGTCAAGGTTGTGAAGGAAACTCCGACCAGCTACGTGGTTGAATACCCCGATGATTTTAAGCAAGCCAACGACGACTTGGCTATTGAAGTCATGGCCAAGAATGACCCTAATTACCGCCTTGTTTACACGCATTTTGGCAAAACTTTTGACGCCAATCAGGCTATGCCTCAAAAGGTTCTGCGACCGGCTATGTATTCCACGCTTGGGCTGGCTCAAGTTGTTGGTAGTTCAGACTGGCAAAAGGTCCTTGTGTGTGGCAAAGTTATGGTCGTCGAAGAGACCGCTTCAGAGTTAAGGCTTATTTTTGACAAGAGTTTTGCCAATTCTTACCCCAGCCTATGCCAGGAGTGGGTGGAAAAGGATAGCCGTCTGGCAATGGTTGAAACGATAAACTAAAGAGGGGGGTTACTTGTGGCAAGCCGAAAATGTAGTTAACTACATATTTCGGCTTGCCCAGGTTTAGTTTTATCTTTTTTTTTTGTATTTCTATTATTTATTTTAGTAGAAATGGTTTTACCTTAGAGATTCTTTTTTCTACAGCAGAATTTTGTGGTATTAAATAAACACATACAAATATATATGGTACTAACTGAAGTGTCATTTTAGATTGTTTGCTTGACAATTTGAGAAGCATTATGACACTACCTCAGGTGTCAATATTTGACAAAGAGATATTTTGTGTTATGCTTTAGTCTACGAATTAATCTTAACCTAGAATAGGAAAAATTATGAAAAAATCAATATTTAAAAACACCACCTTTGTTACTTTAATGACAGGTTTGGTATTACAGTCAAATATTGTTATGGCCCAAACGTTTAATGGTCAACCACTTCAAGGCCATTTGAGTTATGTTCCAGCTGGTACATTAATTGATACCGGATTGTCGGCTCCAATTGATAGCGAGTTGACTAAACCAGGTGATTCTTTTTCGGTAAAACTTTATAGCCCGCTTTATGTCTCTGGTGAACTTGTTTTCCCAGCTAATACCGAGTTTGAAGGGATTGTTACCCAGGCTGAAAAAAGTTCTATAGCCGGAAAAAACGGTACAATCTCGCTTAAATTAACGTGTGCAACAACGCCAGACGGTATAAAATACCCACTATCGGCTAAATTAAGCACTAGCCAAGAAGACAATGTGGCTCAAGATAAAAATGGCAATATCAAAGGTCGCAGCACTAAAGCTACGGTCGGTACTGGTGTAGCCAGGGCGGCTATCTGGACAGGGGCTGGAACATTAGCTGGACTAGCTTTTGCGCCTATTGTTGGTGGCGCTGTGGGCTTAGGGGCAATTGCCGGTGTAGCAACCGGTGGAGCTGTTGGAATTGGTAGCAATATATGGCGCAAAGGCAAAGATGTAAAAATCCCCAGTGGTACCAAGTTGCAATTTAGCCTTGACCAGCCTATGTCTATGCCGGCCAGTGTAGCCACCTCTAATTCTACGGTTACGAAGTAGGTTTTACACTATAATTTAGTTTATTAGTTAAATTTATGTTAAAATAGTCAATTGTAAATTTAACCAGTAAAACCTATGCGTATTTCTTCAAAACAAAAAAATAAAGAAGCTAAATTATTCCGGCAGATTTATGATTCCATTAAAAATCAGATCGAAACTGGTACTTTAAAACCAGGCGCAAAATTACCTTCGACCAGAACCTTGGCGGCTACGTTAAATGTCTCAAGGCATACGGTGAGGCGCAGCTACGAAGAGTTGTCGAGCCAAGGCTATATTAAACTCAGTAAGGGCTTGCGTCCACAGGTAGTTAAAGCCTTGGCTGATAGCGCTGTGGCGGCTAAATCTAGCAAGGCTTTTGTAAACGAAAATTTTCAATTAAATTTTGAAGTTACCGATTTTGCCAGGCGAATCATCGATTCTGAAGGTCTTAGTTATACGGCTATTGAAACTTTAGACGAGTTAAACGCTGGTGGCGCTCCTTTGTCTGAATTGCCAGTAAATACCTGGCGTAAAGCCATCCAAAAATTCAACGTTTTATCGCCCAATGATTTATCGGTCTATATTTATGACCCTTTTGGAAGTATAAGTTTAAGAACTACTTTGGCTAGTTATCTAAATCGATCCCGTGGTATTATAACAAACGTTGAAAACATAGCTGTATATAATTATACCGAGTGTGGAACAGATATGTTATGCCGTTTATTTATAAACCCTGGCGATAATGTCGTCGTTGAAAATCCTGGTACACCCGGTGCTAGAATGATGTTTAAGGCTCATGGGGCCAATTTAATTCAATTAAATATCGACCGTAACAAAATAGATTTAAGTGAATTAGACGGTGTAAAGGCTAAATTTATTTATTTAACGCCGTCGCACCACGACCCTATTGGCACAGTTATGGACTTGAACTATCGTAAAAGTTTAATTCAGTGGGCTCATGCTAATAATGTCCTTATCATTGAAGACGATTATGACTGCGAATACCATTTTACGCGGCCTGTTCAACCCTCTTTAAAGGGCTTGGACGAATATGGTGTCGTTATTTACCGTTATAATTTTTGGCGTACGTTATTTCCTCTCACTAAATTGGGTTTTATTGTTTTACCATCGCCTCTTGTTCCTTTACTGCATAAAGTAAAAACATTTGTTGAACGTAATACTACGTTGATAGAACAAGATGCCTTGTCGTATTTTATTAATGAAGGTTATTTTGAACGCCATATAAAACAAACTAGGTCTATGTATATGACCAAGAGAACAGCAATTTTAAGCGCGCTAACAAAATATTTTAAAAGTGATTTAAACGTTTACGACGGAGGCGGTATCCAAATTATTCTAACCTTTAATAAAAATTTTGATTCACCTAAAATATTAAAAGCTGCTCATGACAGCAAATTTCCCATTATTAGCACAGCTGACTATTATTTAAGTAAGCCTGTAGCTAATGAATTTATCCTTTTTTATACCCATTTCCCTGTTTATTCAATCGAAGAACGTATAAAGGACTTTGCCCAAAAGCTTTTAGGTAAATGAATTGGTTCGTTTATTGGCTAGTTAACTAGAATTTTTTGATCGATAAAATTTTGCCGGCAAAATACTCTTTAAATTTCATAGTTACCAGCTGACTTGTAAACTAAGGCTCAACGAAATTGTAAAAAGGGAAGTCGGGTTTGTGTATTTTAACTATATGGTTTAGTATTTATTGTCAAAAAAGGAAATGAAATCAGGAGCTTACCCGCTCTTGATTTCATTTCCTTTTCAATATAATCCGTCTAAATAACTTGCGATATTGAGTAACATACTATAGAGCCAATGAAGAAAAATAGCGAACTTACAAAATACTCTATGGCATAATTCTGATGTTTGGCCATACAGATAAAGCCGCTGGCCACAAGGCACATGAGTATTACCATGCCAGCTACGACAAGCGATAGCCCAAATAGCGGTGGTTCGGGCTCAAGGCTGCTCTTATAGCAAAAAGCTAAACTGGCTGCTATAAGACCAACTGTGTAGAGGCCGACGGCAGAAATAAAGAAGTTCGCTGCGTTTTTCGGGTCGGTAAAAAGGCTTATCAATCCACCCGTCAAGATTGACTCTAAGGTGAAATAGCCAGCCGAGAAAATTAAATAACCAATGATATTATTTTTCATGATGAAACTCCTAATTTTTGAATTCTGTAAGACCAATCCAGTTTTTTTCATTCATGCCAAAACCTAGCTGAAAGTAAAATTTAGCTTGATATACAACAAACGTTCAAAAAACTAACGTTTGTCTATAAAAGAGCTTATATATTGAGTTTAGGCTAGATAAGTTGGTGAATAAAGAAATAAAAATTGGTCTACAGTAAAGTTTAGAATAATTCAACAGATATGTTCTTTACAACGGTTCCCGTGGTAAAGATATTTGTTTATCGAATTGTCGCATAATGCCTTGAATCTTTTATGCATAATACTTTTGGGCTTTTGTTGGCCAGTTTTCACCCACTTTTGGGTTTGTAAAATAGACCAGTGCGAACCTGTGATAATTATCTGTGCGCTAATTTTAGCCAAGTAGTTCTCAAATGCTCAAGAGCCAGTTCTTTGTGTTTAGCTTCTACTTCGATCCATTTAACCCGTTTATAAGAATCGGGCATATCGTTGATTAGATCACTGTGTTTACGGTCGTTAAAGTGACTAGCTCCGTTGGAAATATGTACCAGTTGCCAATCGGTATTAGGCGACCATGTTTGTCCGGCTTTGTCCAAGTAGTAAGTTATTGAGTCGTCGTTAAAACTATCCAGTTTTTCTTTACACACATGGTGATGAGCGTCAAATACCATCGGTATTTTGGCTTTAAGGCATATTTTTAACATTTCTGAGGCGCTGTAACAAATTTCATCGTTTTCTAAAACCAGGCGACTCCTTATGTCGATAGGTAAATTATTAATCGTATTGATTAATTTGTCTGGGCTACCACCTTTGCCGCCATGAATTATAATTGCGGCATAGGCATTGTTAGGTAGACCCAATAAGTTAAACAGTAAACTATGGGCTGCAAGAATTTTTATACTGTTTTGAATAATTGTGTCACTGTCTGAATTTAAAACGACGTATTGTTCGGGATGAGTCACTAACCGTATATTTTTTGCCATAAAATTTTGGCCAATAGCCTTAAGGTCGTCCTTGTATTCGTTGCTTAAAAGGTTTTGACCTAAGTTGGTATCCCAAAAAGGAAACATATTAGAATAAACGCGGTAGAGTAAAATATTTTGGTCAAGGCAGAATTCATAAGCCCGTATAAATTTACTTAAGTTATATTCATAAATTTGCTTTAGGGTTTTTAATTTATCGATTTTATTTAAAGAGTCAAACCTGGATTTTGTTAAATGTTTAAATTTGACCAAATCGCTATGCGTCTGACAAACAAGGCCAAGGTTGATATCTTTAGAATCTAGTGTTTTAGGCATAGTATTATTCTACTGATTAATACATGAACCCTGGTTGAATATTAAACTTGGCTTGGGATAATTTATTTATTTTTTACCTAAGCCAGCCATTTTTTTTAATGTACGCATATATGCTCAGGACCATTGTTAACATTAGGAACAGGCACAGCGGGTAGCCAAAATACCAATTCGTTTCAGGCATATTAAATGGTGACCGTTGGCTATTAAAATTCATGCCGTATAAGGCGGCTATAAAGCTTGGTGGAATAAAAATGGTCGAAATAATCGTCAAAACCTTCATGATTTCGTTCATTCTATTACTGACGCTGGATAAATACATATTCGTCAAATCGCTAACCAATTCACGGTAGGTTTCGGTTATATCCATTAAATTTAAAATATGGTCGTAACAGTCCCTTATATATAGCGATAAGTTATGGTCTTTAAAAATGCTGCTATCATGTTGTAATTGGCTTAATACTTCGCGCATAGGCCATATAGTCCGACGCAGCAATAATAGATCCTGTTTTAAATTGTGAATCTGAGCTAATATCTCGTTATTAGGCGACTTAATAATGTTATCTTCAAGGTATTCAAAAGACTCTGACAATTTTTCAATAACTGGGAAATAATTATCGATGATGTTATCGATAATTAAGTAGCTAATATAGGCTACCAACCAGGCGGCATCATTGTTGTCGGTAAGGCTTGCCTTGAGTTTGCTGATTAATGTAGTTAAATTGATATCGGTATCATTATTTTGCCTTATAGAAATTATTAAGTTCTTGGTTAGTATAAGATAAACTGTTTTAGCGTTTAAATAGTCGTTATTGGCTAAAAGTTCTAGGGTAATAAATTTCTGGTTGTCGTATTGTTCAAGCTTTGGTCTTCTTTGATTGTTTTGGATGTCTTCGATAATCAGTTCATGGATTTTAAGGTCGTTTTTAAGTAGGTCAAGGTTGCCGTTAATCGTAGTTATTTGCATATCTAGCCATACATATTCAAACTTGCTTAGATAAACACTAACTTGCTTAAAGTCGGATATGGCTATTTCTTCGACGGATGTTTTTTGCAGCGCGTATAATTTAATTTTGTTGTCTGGATTTGATTTAGGTAAATCAAGCTTGGGTTCTTTTTTGGAATTATCAGGTTTATATAATTTAAATCTTTTGGACCGACGCATAAAAAAATACAAAGTTGACAATACAAACCCTATTATACTTTGTGCATAACGTATAATAGAGCTTGACTTTGTAAAAGTATACAGGTCGATTTTGTGGTTTTTAATAATTTTTACAGTCGTTCTTTTCTTGATGGTATAAACAACAGTACAGCTAAGGCCATTGTTTAACTAATTTATTTAAAAATTATTTGATTTATACTAGCTTTTGGCTTTCTTTTGTACCATCTCAGCGTTTATGGAAATATTAATTTCATCGCCGACAACTACCTGACCTTGGTCGAGCGTTTTATTGAAACTCATGCCAAAGTCTTTGCGGTTAATTTTACCCTTGGCTTCAACGCCAAAACGCTTATTCCCCCATGGGTCGGTTATTATCGAGCTTGGCTCGTTACAGTTTAAGGTGACTTCTTTAGTTACGCCGTGTAGGGTTAAATCACCTATGATTTGAAAATTATGGTCTTTGTCGGCGATAATTTTTTTTGACACAAAAGACATTGTAGGGTATTTGGGGGCGTCGAAAAAATCAGGACTCAGTAAATGTTTATCTCTGTCTGAGTCGTGGGTATCAATAGAAGTTACTTCTATGGCAGTGTTAATTTTGGACCCTTTTAGGTCTTTACCGTCGTATTTTACGTTTCCGCTTAGTTTTTTAAAACTGCCGTGCACTTTAGAAATCATCATGTGGTCGACGGTAAAATCGATACTAGAATGAATTGGGTCGATATTCCAGTCATTAACGTCAGCTATAGCACAAGGCATAGCTAAAAAGGGTATGATTAGACAAAATTGTTTTAGTAATTTCATGGTTAAGATCCTCGGCAAAACTAATTTAGTTGGTTTGTAATTTTTTTTTATCGGTAAGGATTATAGGTTAAATCGTTAGTAATTTTCAACCAGTTACCATACAGTAATGACAATGTAATCAATCCTTATTAACGGTAAAATAATGCTTAAATTTTTAATTTTTAACCAATTTGGGTATATAGAAATTGATAACTAGACGATTGATTGACCAAAATGATAGAAATTAAACCCCTATACGCCAGTGACTGTAAAGAAGTTGTCGCCATGCTTGACAATTTTGGCGATGTTTTGCCTCAAGAATTGTCTAACCAGCGAAAAAAAATACATACGAGTAGTTATACTTTCTTTCAGCATTGGTTGCCGTGTTATTTTCATATTGATTCTTTAATTTATGTAGCCAAAGAAAAGTCAAAAACACTAGGTTTTATCGCCGTGTCGCGTATAGACAAATTGGTGAATTCGTGGAAAATAGACCAATTGGTAGTCCACCCCGACTATAGACGCAAAGGTATTGCCAAAGAGCTGATTAACTTTGTTTCGGCTATCTATGGTAGCCAGGGTGTTAGGTCGTTTAATGCCGAAGTCGACATTAATAATTCGCCAGGATTAAATTTATTGGCTCAAAAAGCCTTTTCTAAACAGGCTCTAGCCTATTACTTTGACCTTGATTTAGAATCTGGTCTTACCGACTCGCCTGTATATGGTTGCTGTCAAGTGGGTGTG
>JAJYFO010000034.1:13716-19448 GCA_021785395.1 bacterium
GTGGAAAATGTAAGCGAGTTGTTTGACTTATATCAAATTTCTTTGCCTTTTAAGCTAAAAGAAATTTATGGTTTGGTTAATTCCCACGATTTAACAGCCAATAGCTCCCACTTTTCGAGGTCGTGGTTGTTTAACACTATAAGATTTAGACGTAATTTGATATATGGTCTGACAAATCCCGAAAATCCTGGCCGCTTTGAGGCTTGGTCGCAGGTTTCTAGCTTGGATAAAAATTTGTTTATTATTGAGTTTAATTTACACCCCGGTTTTCAAGATAATATTGAATTGTACTTCCTGTCTGTGTTGTATGGTTTTAATAAATATCTTGTTAGTCAGGCCCACAATAAAAGTGAGCAGAAAAATGTTCAAGTAATTGTTAAGTGTTTTGACTACCAAGCCAAGCTTTTGGAGATTTTAAAAAAGTATAAGTCAAGCGTTATTAAGTCAAACTGTTTGCTGGTTCAGGAGCACTGGTCAAAAGCTAGAGTCAGTCAGTCTTTTGTCAACCCGCTTATGGCCAAAAATTTAACTGCTATAACCAAACCGGCTGTATATATGCCTAATAGCTATGGTAATCGGACATAGAATTGATTTAGCAAAAATAAATAAATCGAATAAATTAAATATATTTAACCCCAATCTTATAAATTTTGCATTAACAATTTATAAATAAAATGTGGCATCAAAGTATATATTGTACAATTTAATCTATAATTAATTACATATTTGTTTGTTTTTAATTGCAATTTTATTATATTTGCATTTTTAGATACGTCTATCAGGAGAAAATAAGTGCCAACCATCAATCAATTAATAAGACAAGAAAGGCAAAAAGTTACCTATAAAACCAAGTCGCCAGCCTTGAAAAACTGTCCGCAACGCCGTGGAGTATGTACCCAAGTCAAAACCACGACACCCAAAAAGCCTAATTCGGCTTTGCGTAAAATTGCCAGGGTCAGGCTTACTAATGGTATGGAAATAACGGCTTATATTCCTGGTATCGGCCACAACCTTCAGGAGCACTCGGTGGTTTTGGTAAGGGGTGGCAGGGTTAAGGATTTACCTGGTGTACGCTATCATATTATCCGTGGCGCTCTAGACACTGCTGGTGTAAAAGACCGTATGCAAGGTCGGTCTAAGTATGGTCAGAAACGACCCAAAGCTGGCGCGGCTGCTGCTCCAGCCAAGAAAAAATAATATTTAGTTATCTAGCTAAATTACGTCAATCAATATTAAAGCCAATCATTACAGAAGGAAGAAAAAATGCCCCGTAGAAATGTTGTTTCAAGAAGAATGCCAGTGCCGGACGCTGTTTATGGCAGTCCGTTGGTCACCAGGTTTATAAATAAAATGCTGCATCGTGGAAAACGCAGTACAGCTCAGCGTCTATTCTATGCCGCGTTTGACATAATTAAACAGAAAACCAGTCAAGAGCCGCTTGATATATTTAATAAAGCTGTAAAAAACGTGTCACCGCTGGTCGAAGTAAAAGCAAGAAGGGTTGGTGGGTCAACTTACCAGGTTCCTATTGAAGTCAAGCAAATTCGTGGTGTGGCTTTGGCCACCCAATGGCTTATTATCAATTCGCGCAAGCGCTCTGGGCGGTCGTTTCCCGAAAGATTGAGTCAAGAGTTAATCGACGCTTCCAATAATACTGGTGCTTCGGTCAAAAAACGTGACGAAACACATAAAATGGCCGAGGCTAATAAGGCTTTTGCCCACTATCGCTACTAAATAATTCTAGAAATCATTAATTTACAAGAGAGAAATAAGTCATGGAAACAACAATTAAATCATCTGATAACTTAGCCAACTCGGCCGACCCAAGGATGCAGGCTTTGATTAATACCCGTAATATGGGTATAGCTGCGCATATTGATGCTGGTAAAACGACGACTACAGAGCGTATTTTATTTTATTCCGGGTTAATCCATCGTATCGGTGAAGTGCACGAAGGCACGACGGTTACCGACTGGATGGAACAAGAAAAAGAACGCGGTATTACTATTACCGCTGCTGCCATCACCAGCAAATGGAAAGGCCGCCATATAAATCTAATCGATACACCAGGCCACGTCGATTTTACGGTTGAAGTAGAGCGTTCCATGCGCGTTTTAGACGGCGTTATAATTGTTTTGTGCGCTGTAGGTGGTGTTCAACCACAAACTTTAACGGTGTGGAGACAGGCTAACCGTTACGAAGTTCCCCGCATGGTCTTTGTCAATAAAATGGACCGGTCGGGCGCTGACTTTTTCAAGGTTTTGAATCAAGTAAAAGAAACCTTACCCGGAATGAATACGCCAAAGGCTAATGCGCACGCTATTCAATTGCCAATTGGGGCTGAAAGTGGGTTTATCGGTATAGTTGACCTTATAGAGGACGTCGCCTTTATGTACGAGGACGACGACCCGCTTGGCAAGTCGATTAAGCAGGTTCCTATCCCAGATGATTTAAAAGAACTGGCCAAAAAGCACCGCCACGAACTTGAAGAAGCTATTGTTGAAACCGATGACGCTTTAATGAATAAGTATCTTAACGGTGAAAGCATTTCTAAAGATGAATTAAAGCATGCTTTGCGCAAGGCCGTATGTAACAACCAAATAATTCCAGTTTTATGCGGGTCGGCTTTTAAAAACAAAGGTGTCCAGGCTTTATTAGACGCTGTAGTCGACTATTTGCCATCCCCTATTGACGTCGCTTCTATTAAAGGTACGCTGCCCAGTGGTGAAATAGCCACCAGAAATTGTGACGATAACCAACCTTTTGCCGCTTTAGCCTTTAAGGTTATGAACGACCAGTTTGGTCGGCTTACCTTTTTAAGGGTGTATTCTGGTGTAATCAAATCTGGTTCTTATGTCCTTAATAGTACCAAAGGTAAAAAGGAGCGCATAAGCAGATTGATTCAGTTACAGGCTGATTCACGCACTGACGTTCAAGAGGCCTTTAGTGGAGATATTGTAGCTGCTGTTGGTTTGAAAGATACAACTACTGGCGATACTTTGTGCGACGAAGCTTCGCCGATTATTCTAGAGTCCATGAATTTCCCCGACCCTGTTATTTCTGTAGCTATTGAACCTAAAACCAAGGGTGATTCTGATAAACTTGGCATGTCTTTGGCGAAACTGGCCGAAGAAGACCCAACTTTTAAAGTTAAAGTTGACCATGAAACCGGTCAGACTATTATTGCCGGTATGGGTGAATTGCACTTAGAAATTCTAGTTGATAGGTTATTGCGTGAGTTTAAACTAGAAGCTAACGTCGGTAAGCCACAGGTAGCCTATCGTGAGACGATTAAGAAAATGGTCAAGTCAGAGGGCAAATTTATCCGCCAGTCTGGTGGCCGTGGTCAGTATGGACACGCTGTCATTGAACTCGAACCCCTGCCACCAGGTGGCGGTTTTGAATTCGTCAATAAAATTGTCGGTGGTATTATTCCGCGAGAATATATTCCGGCGGTTGAAAATGGTATCAAAGAAGCCTTGCAAGGTGGCGTATTGGCTGGCTACCCAATAATTGATGTTAAAACAACGCTTGTTTTTGGTTCTTACCACGATGTTGACTCATCAGAAATGGCCTTTAAGACAGCTGGCTCTATAGCCTTTAAAGAAGGTTTTATGAAGGCTCAGCCGGTATTATTAGAGCCAATTATGAAAGTTGAAGTAGAAGTGCCTGAAGAATACATGGGTGAAGTGATAGGTGATATTTCCAGCCGTCGCGGTAAAATTGAAGGTATGGAAACTAACAATAAAAAATCTATTGTAAAATCTACTGTTCCCTTGTCAGAAATGTTTGGATACGCAACTGACATAAGAAATAAAACTAAGGGGCTAGGCACATTTACCATGGAATTTGCCCATTATGAAGAAGTACCGTCAAATATTTCAGAAACAATAATTACTGCTACCAGCAAGAAATAATTTTATTTCTGGTATCCGTTTGTGAATAATGAATACGAAGCAGTAATTGTAGGTGCTGGCTTAAGTGGGTTGGTGGCGGCCTTAGAACTAGAAAAGAGTAATCTTTCTTACGCAATATTCGAAGAGGACGCCAATGTTGGTGGTAGGGTTCAGACCGATAATTATAATGGCTTTTTGCTCGATAGAGGGTTTCAGATATTCTTAGAAGCTTATCCAGAAGCAAGAAAGTTTCTTGATTACGGTAGCTTAAATTTGAAACCGTTTTATAGCGGTGCTAGGGTTCGTAAAAACGGTCAGTTTTATGATTTACTCGATCCATTAAAAAATCCCAAGACGACTTTAAATACCTTGCAATCGCCTATTGGAAAAATTAGCGATAAGTTAAATATAGCTAAACTTAAACTGGATTATGGTAATAAAGACGTTAATGAATTTTATGATTATAAAAATATTTCAACTTATGATGCTCTATTAAAACTTGGTTTTAGTCAAGGCTTTTTAGACGATTTTTTGTCACCTTTATTTCGGGGTATTTTTCTTGAAAAAGAACTCGCAACCGATTTTAGCTTTTTTGAATTTGTTTTTACGATGTTGGCTAACGGCGATAATGTCGTGCCTGAATTGGGTATGGGCCAGATACCAATCCAGTTAAAGAAAAAAATTAATTGCCAGAATATCTTTTTTCAACACAAAGTTCTTGAAATAAAAGAAAACAGTATAATAGTCGATGAAATAGGTGAAATCAAGGCTCAGTCGGTAATTTTGGCTACTAATGAAATTCAAGCTTTGAAACTTTTAAAAAGTATGAAGCTAGCGATAAAATTTAATGCTCAAACTTGTTTGTATTTTGCTTTAAATGTGCAACCTTTTCACGAACCAATTCTAGTATTAAATGCGAACAAAGATGAATTGATAAATAATTTGACGATTATGTCAAACGTTAGTTCTAGTTATGCTCCACCTGGAAAACACCTTCTGAGTGTGTGTCTGGTCGGTAACCCAGACTTAGACGACGATATTTTAATCGATAGAGTCAGTAAAGAATTAGGCCAATGGTACCCTAATTTGGCTCAAGATTTTGAATTTTTAAAACTATATCGAATAAATTATGCACTGCCTTGCATTAATGATAATAACAAAACCGACCCAGAATTATTAGGTTTTAAAAATGTTTTCTTGGCTGGTGATTACTTAGAAAATGGTTCTATAAATGGGGCTATGAAAAGCGGACGTAAAGCCGCTAGCAAAGCCATTAACTATTTGAATAGCTTAAAAAAACAGTAGCTTTAACAGCCTTGCATTAAAATGCTAAATATATTCTATAACTAAATATATTTAGTTGTAGATTTCTTTGACTATAGAATATAAATCGTTAAGTCCTGTTTTTAAGTCGCCTTTGATATGTAAGTTAATAAGACGTCTGCCCCTTTTGCTTAAAACATCAAAGTCGCCTTGAGCCTGGGCGTCTTTAATGATACCAAATGTTGCCTTGTAATCGGGTATAGATAAGTCATTTTGGTTGTCGGCGGTAATTTGTAGAACCACTATTGAATTAGGACCACCTTTATACAACTGACCAGTAGAGTGCAGAAACCTAGGGCCAAAACCAAGTACCGTAGCCTTTTTGGTATTGTCACGGATTATATGACGAATTTTTTGCAGTATTTCGGTATGTTCGCTAATGCGTTCAATGAAAGCTAATAGGCCAAAGTAATCATTTTCGTTTAAGCGACTCAGATGGCATTTTAAGTACTCTTTTAAATCAGCTTTGTCTTTCAACTTTTGCTTAAAATAATTAGCGTTATCGTTATCGGT
>JAJYFO010000185.1 GCA_021785395.1 bacterium
GAACTTAATTATAACTTAATTAAAGCCAACCCCAAAATTGTCGTAGGTTTTAGCGATATAACGCATTTATTGCTGGCCATTCATTCCAAAGCGAATTTAATCACCTATCATGGCCCAACCGGGTCTAACCTTATAAATAACGAATATAACTATAAAATGTTCACTCGCTGTCTTACCGACCCGAAAAGTCTTGGAGTAATGGCCAATGACAGCCAAATTGGCAATGTTAAACCCTACGCCATAAGTTATGGTGAAGCTAAAGGAAAACTTATCGGTGGCTGTTTAACAATAATATGCCAGCTTTTAGGTACCGATTTTGATATTGATACCAGTGATAAGATTTTATTTTTAGAAGACGTCAGCGAAGAGCCGTTTAATATAGATAAAATGCTAACCAGGCTTAAGCTGACCAAAAAATTCGAGAATGTAAAAGGTATAATTTTAGGCCAATTCATCAATTGCGAACCAGGCCAAAGTGGCCGCCAAAGATCGCTCAAAAACAAAAGTACGCCCCAAATTTTAAGCGAATTTTTTAAAGATTTAAATATTCCGGTGATCTGCGACTATAATATTGGTCATGCCAGCAATAATTTAACTATTCCGCTTGGCGCTATGGCCAAAATTAAAGCAAGTAGTTATAACGACTGTCATTTTGAAATTTTGGAAAGTGGTGTCAACTAAATGCTAAAGCCCCAAACTTTAAAGTCAAACGATAAAATTGGCCTTGTATGCCCTGGCGACAGAGTATATAAACCGTCGCAACTTGTAAAAGCGGTTAAATTAATTGAGACCATGGGCTTTAAGCCAATTCTTGGTCGCCATATTTTAAAATACGACGGTCATTTAGCTGGCTGCGACGAAGAGCGGCTTTATGACTTAAACAATTTTATAAACGACACCAGTATTAAGGCGATATTTTGTTTAACCGGTGGCTATGGTAGTTTACGCTTACTGCCTTATATTGACTATAAAGGTCTAAACCAGAACCCCAAAGTTGTGCTTGGCTCGCAGGAAAATACCGCCTTGATTTTAAGCATTTTTAAACAAGCCCAGATAACCGTCTTTCATGCACCCAGTTTGCTTGATATAAAAAGCAAAGAAGGATTTGACAACTTGACCAATTTTTTAATAAAACCCAATTTCAACCCTATTGTTGCGCCAGGCGAAAATATATTTTTAAACAGTGAAACTAAATATTTTTATAGCCTAAATAATCAAGCTAAAAATATTCAAGGACGTTTATACGGTGGCCAATTGTCTTCGCTAATTAGCCTTGTCGGTACAGATTATATGCCAGATTTTAGCGATGGCCTATTATTTTTAGACGACGAAAATGAGCGCACAGATATTCTCGACAGGCATTTTACCCAGCTGTATTTGACGCAAACACTTAAGAATATTCAAGCTTTATTATTCGGCGATTTTAAGAAATGTAACAGTAAAAATTCACCCAATTTATTTAGCATCGAAGAAATTTTTGCCGATTATATTAACGAGTTAAATATCCCAGCTTATTTTAATTTTTACTTTAATCATGTAATGCCTATCGGAATTTTGAGCGAATTAAGTGCTAAAATGGGGGAAATTAAATTTTTAGAACCCTGTTTTGAATAATTTTATGAATAATTATGACCAATACAATTGCCGTTATCGGTGCCGGAATTTCAGGTGTAAGCTTCGCTTACGAAATAAATAAACTTATAAAGACTAATAATCTGCCTTATAAAGTCAAAATACTAGAGGCTAGTTCTCGCAGTGGTGGTGTCATAAACTCCCAACCATTTTATAATCACACGATTGAAAATGGTCCAGAAGCTTTTTTAACCCAAGACAAATACATACTGTCGCTTATCGACGAATTAGGCTTGAGCGAAGATCTAATTTCCATGAATAGCCACTTTAGGCGAACCTTTATTTATAGCAATAATGAATTAAACCCACTACCAGATGGATTTCGCTTATTTTTACCAACCAACGTAATAAGTTTTCTAGCTAGCCCCATATTGAGTTTCGGCGGCAAATTAGCCGTACTCAAAGATTTACTCTATATATTTAAAAAATCTAATCAAGACGAGAGTCTTCACGACTTCGTCGTTAACCGCTTTGGCATGGAAATATACAAGAAAATAGCCCAACCCATGCTAAGTGCCATATATGGTGGCGACCCAAAAAATTTAAGCGTAAATTCAACGATTAAATTACTCAATTATTACCGGGAAAGATATGGCAGCGTTCTTTATGGTCTCCAAATGAGTTCTTACAAGAAAAAAAACGAAGCCGGTCCTCGTTATAGCTTATTCATGACGCTTAAAAACGGCCTTGAAGAATTAATTAAAGCCATGCTTAACTCTCTGCCCGACGACTCTCTTATGTTGAACGCAGAAGTTACTTCAATCAAAGAAAACAACGGCAACTATTTAATCGATTTTAAGAATAAAAGTTCAATGCTAGCCTCAAGTGTAGTTTTGGCTACACCAGCTTATATTAGCGCAAATGTTTTAGCCCAGTTGGATGACAAAGTAGGCAAGGCCCTTAGCACTATTAAATACTCGTCGGCTATCGTAGTAAATTTATTTTATAATATAGCTGACCTAGACGACAAATTACAAGGCTTCGGGTACGTTGTTCCACAGTCAGAGGGAAAATTTGTCCAAGCGTGCAGTTTTAGTTCGGTTAAATTTCCGGACAAACTTAATAATGAATATCATCTGCTCAGAGCGTTTATTTGCGGGTCGCAAGCCAAAGAAAGCCTTGGCTTAAGCCATAACGAAATCATCGATAAAGCCGTTAGCGAAATCAATGACATCTTAAAGATTAAGAAGAAACCGATTAATTCTAACGTCATAAAATACCCTAATTCAATGCCTCAATTAGAAGTTGGCCATGGTCAAAAAATTTCTGAAATCGAAAAAATGCTAGCCCAACACAAAAAAATCAAACTGATAGGCAGTGCTTATAAAGGTGTGGGGATGCCCGACTGTGTAAGTAATGCAAGCAAAATAGCTAACGATTTAGCTAAAGAACTAGGCGCTACCCAAACCCTGGTTATCTAGACTAGCTAGATTATTAGTTATATCTTCGGTTTTAATTTCACCGTTATTTTGTTTACGCAAAATTTCAATTTTCTGGCTAGCGTCGTTTAAATGTTTATGACAGATGGCATTTAACTTACTGCCCTTTTCAAATAGAGTTACGGCTTTAGCCAGATTCACGTCGGTTTCAAGTTCTTTAACGGTCTTTTCTAATTCGGTCAAAGCCGTTTCAAAGTCGATATTTTCATAATTAGCTTCTGTACTCATTGAATTTCACCTCACAAACTTTAATTTATTTAAATCAATCTAAAATAATTTCTTTTACTTCGACTAAAACTTTTCCCCCATCAAGGTTTAAAGTTAATTTTTGGCCAAGTTTCAAGTCTTTCGACCGAGCAATAATATTGTTATTTTCGTCGTATATTACAGCATAACCACGTTTTAAAATGTTTAAGGGGTTTAAGTCATTTAACTTATTATCATAAATTATCGTTTTTTGTAATTTGTTGTTCAAAACAAAGTCGAGCCTAGCGTTTAATTTATTGGCGATTAAATTGAGCCTCGTTTTTTCATGATTTAAGCGATTGTTTAAGTTATTGATTATATTGGCTGGTTCAAAACGAGCCAAAGCCCTTTTAAAGGAATCAATTTTAGTTGTCATTTTATTAATAAGCCGGTAATTTAGATTGTCTAACTTATCGGTCAATTCATTAATGTTAGCGGCCACCATTTCAGCCGCAGCCGTTGGCGTTGGCGCTCTTAAATCAGCCACCAGGTCGCAGATGGTAATATCGGTTTCATGGCCAACCCCAGATATAACCGGAATTTCGCTGGATGCTACGGCCAAAGCGACCGTTTTGGTATTAAATGCCCATAAATCTTCTATGGATCCCCCACCGCGACAGACTAGGATAACTTCGACGCCGTCAATTTTATGCAAATTATGGATGGCCTGGGCTATTTCTTCCTCGCATCCCTCTCCTTGAACCCGAGATGGAGCAATTACGATACCAACGCTTTGATTGCGCCTGGCTAAGGCTGTCAACATATCGTGTAAAGCAGCTCCAGTTGGGCTTGTAACTATACCAATTTTTTTAGGAAATAACGGTATCGGCCTTTTACGAGAAAGATCGAGCAAGCCTAATTCAGCCAGTTCATTTTTTAGCTGGTCAAAAGCCAGCTGCCAAGACCCGATACCAACTGGTTCTATACTGGTACTAATTAAAGAATAGCTACCTCTGGGAGCGTAAATATCAAGATGCCCTTTTATGACGACTTTCATACCGTCTTCAAGCTTGAATTTAATACTAGAATTGACACCTTTAAAGCATATGCACGCTATAGTTGCCCCTTCGTCTTTTAACGAAAAGTACCAATGCCCGGTTGAATGCGATTTAAAATTACTAATTTCGCCAACCACGCTAAAAGAATTAAAAGTGCGCACAAAGACCTGTTTAATTTTTTCAGTCAAAGCCGTAACCGTTAAAATCTCGGTTTGCGTTAAATGCAAATCCTGAACAATGTCAAGCATTAATTGGTTAAATCCTTTACAAGGAACATACATAATTTTAATTTGACTTCTAATAATTTAACACATATACTTATGTATAGTATACAAATGTATATGTTCTAAGTCAAAAATTTACCAAGCGCAGAATTAAATACTATATATAGATGGCAAAATAAGGAATTTGGTTTTTGATTAGTAAATAGCAGGATTCGGTAAAAACAACAACTACAAGAGGGAAGAAATATGAAGAATAATACTATTAATACAGCTATGATTGAAATTTTTAACCTTTGCCCCAGAGCTTATTTTTTAGGTTTATATTATTCAAGTTACGCTAGCTTTGCCAAACCAGTAACGACTTTGAAAAAATGCCTGTTACAAGGCATCGCCCACATTAACTTGAAAAATATAACGACCCTTGCCCAAGTACAAAAGTACGTCGGCAAAAATTTTCCCGAATCCATACTCAAAGCGAAAAACATACCCGGTTCTAAAGCTAACGAAGCGTTCTTGTACATTTATCATTGCCTAAAAAATTATTTAAATAATCCTTATAATCCAGCTAATTTTGAAAAAGTCGGTGTAGCAGCTAAACTTAAATCCAGGGTTCCCTTGGCCAATATTTATCTTGAAGAAATTGTCGACCTTATACTATGGAATTCAAAAACCCAAACACTCGAAATCATAGATTTCGACACCAAAACTACCGCTTATAATAATTACTTTTTGCCTGGTAATTCCGAACTCGTTTTGACCTATTTAAGCCAAAAATTAAGACTGCATTACCCCTATGAAAATTTACAAATACTCAAGTACAGCTTGACCAATAAGCCTAATAAAGAAAATAATAACGT
>JAJYFO010000186.1 GCA_021785395.1 bacterium
CCAAATCGAAAAATCCTATAATTATGGCGACGACTATTCACTGGCTTTGAACAATGACGTTAACGCCGTTAATTTACTGACTATCCATGGCGCTAAAGGCCTTGAATATCCTTGTGTCGTTTTGCCGCTTATAAATAATAATTTAATTAATACCAGTAAAATTATATTTGACGAAGAGTTTGGTATTGTTTTTAACGTTAACAAAGAAAGTTCTAATTCTAAGGCGGCCAAAGACAATAATACCGTCTGTAATTATTTCGAACTTGTCAAAATTATGCGTAAAGAAAAAGAGGAGGCCGAGAAAAAACGCCTTTTTTATGTCGCGGCTACCAGAGCCCGTGATAAACTTATCATTTTAAATCACGAAGATGCTAAGTCTAATAACCTGTTTTCTTCCTGGTTTAGTAAATATTTAGATGTTTTAAGAGATTCATTTAAAAACAATTCAAACGTCAAATTTTTAGATATGCATTTAAACGACTATGAATTTAAAGACGATAAGTCGGCTAATTTACATGGTTCTGAAATTTTTGATGTTAGCGATGCCTCTTTGATTCAGCCTATTAAGGCTATAGATTTGCCGCTTAAAATGCCAGATAAATATAACCAAAAGCTTTTTTTGACACACGAAAGCAGTTTAGACGCTAGATTATTGGGGAGTTATTTCCACAAAATTATGGAAAATTTGCCGTTTGATTATGGTTTGGTTAAAAATGAATTGTTAGAAAGCTTGGCTCTTGATTTTTCAGTTATTAATTCGGTAAAATATAATTTAATGATTGACACTGGTAAAGCTTTGTTAGAAAAGTTTTATAAGAGCGAATTGTATAATTTACTAAAGGTTAGCAGTATTGTTTTTCATGAAATACCAATTCTTGAATTTAATAATAATCAAAAAATTCCTGATTTAGTTCTTAAAGATAATAACAATGCCTGGCACGTTGTCGACTATAAAACCGATAAAATCACACCCGACCAAATCTTGGCGCATATTAATGACTATCGCAAACAAGTTGGTCATTACGAAGAAATATTGACTAAGATTTTTAAAGCCAGTTTCCAAAAACATATTTATTTTGCTCATTTAGGCGATTTGGTTGCTTTTAGTTAAAATAATCGCCTTCAAAATTTTCTAATATGTGTTTTGTTTTAAAATTGTTAATTATTTAAATTAATCGTGATTAAAGCAAAAACAAAATTTTGCTTTTGGAAATCTTTGACCTTCCTCCAAAAAAGTAGACACTTGTTTTGTGCTTAAAGTATTTATTAAGCTTTAAGAAAAGTTAAAATTTTAATTTTTATGAATAATTATTAAAATTTCGGGTATAACTATATTGACAACGCTTCTGGTTATTCAACCCGCTAGATTAAATTAAAACTAATGCGATTACAAAGTATAAATTACCCAAATGCGATGCAGGCTTACTTCAATTACTTTGGCATTGGCCGAGACAATAGGTTAACGAGTAGGGTTAATTTATTGTCTAGTGGCGCAGCTTTGTTTAATCAAAGTTTTAGTAGCCAGTTTGAATTAAATACAACCTTTAGTCATTTAGTAAAAATAACCGAAACGCAATCTGGCGTTGTAATAAGTACCAAGCAATTTATCTGGTGCGGCAATCAGCGATGTGAAGTCAGAGACGCTAACAGCAATTTAACGAACCAGTACTTTAGCTATGGCCAGGTTAATTACAGTGGTAGCACTGCAACAAATTACTATTATACTTTTGAATATTTTGGAGACCACTTGGGCTCGATACGAGAGCTGGTTGATACAAGTGGAAATATAAAAGCGCAATATATCTATAGCCCTTATGGCGTTGTGACTAAGGTAGCTGGAAGTACTGGTATTGATTCTGATTTCCAATACGCTAGTTATTATTACCACGCGCCTAGTGGCCTTAACTTAACCATGTACCGAGCTTACAGCGCAAGCTTAGGCCGCTGGCTCACCCGTGACCCAGTTGGCTATAGTGCTGTCGTTAATTTGTATGCGTATGTGGGTGGGGAGTCTGTAGCAGGTGTGGATCCGTTGTTGTTACAGTGGGCAACAGCAGCTGGGACGGATGTTGCACCAGGTATTGGCACATCTATTGGGTTGGGCATGGACATTGGTTTAGGCATTGGTGCTGGGCTTGGGGCGGCAGGGTTAGGTTCGCTTGCAGGAAGCTTGTACAATAATTTAACTAGTAATTCAAGTAGCATTAATACTGGAATAGGTTCTTTGGATTTTGTCCAACACGGTCCTAATAATCAAAAAAATGAATGGAATACAAAAGCTAGCAATTAGACAGTGAATCCCGATCCATGTGAATGGTTAAGGAAGCAACTTAAACTGCGTGAAAATGAAGCCCAATGCTCTAAAAATTATAACGGCAATGAAGGCTATACCAGGATGTGATACAGGACAGAAGGATAGACGTTGTGGCGATCCTAGAGGTAAATAATCAGGTAGAACGAAGGCATAATATGAATTGGTTTATTGTAAGTTATTTTCAATTATCACAAACGGTTAAGAAAACAAACGTAGGCATGTTTGTAGAAGAGAGTTTTAGATTAATTGAGGCTGATTCTGAAGCTGCTGCGAAAAAAAAAATGACGCAAATAGCAATTCAACAAGCTTCAGAGCTTGATACAGAGCTAATTAACAACTTACCGGCAATATGTAAATTTAATGGTATAAATAAATGTTACCCTATTGCTAATATACCGTCAGGCGATTCAATTATTGGTTACACTTTACTTAAAGTTGATAATAATAAAAAATTAAAAAGATTATTTCGAAATAAGCCGGTTGAAGTTACATATCTTTTTGATTCAGATAAAAGTTTTGATCTGCTATTGGAACCAATTAAAAATAATAACAAAGGTATTTTTAATAGAAAAAATGCTGAAGATTTTTCCTCTATCCATGTGTCGATGTTAATATTAGAAGTAAATAAAAAACGTCATAAGGCCCCTTGGTTTGTTTGTGAGGTCTTTTTTCTTGTTGATGATATACTTTATGATGATGTATGTAAAAAAATGTCTTGGAGAACTTTTTCTTACAAAATTAAAGAAAAATTAAAGTCAATAAGGATTCTAAATTCAATATTTCAATTTAATGGAAAAAAAGTTAAGTTAATTTTTGGTGACATAAATTTGTCAAGAGTAAGTAATTTTAATGAAGACACCTATAATGACGAGCCATTAACTGATAATGCGGAACTTGCATATTCAATTTTTTACTTTGGAAATGAAAAAAACGCGGAAATGATATTAAATAAAGAAAATGTGAAGATGATTGCTAGAAATCATTATTAATACAGATTGTTCCTCATTCCAGTTAATTTGGACACTTGGCATTGAAGCAAATGAATAAAAATTTAAAAAAAAGTTAAAAGTAAGATGTGTAATTTAAGTTCAAAAAGCGAGGGGCAAAAATTAGCCATGTATGGGTCATAATAATGTAGGTGTAAAATTAACGAATTTAACTAAAGATTGATCTATACTCATGCTAGAAGTTGATAAAGTGATTAAAAATAAAAAATTTACTCACGAATCAAGTCTTAATGCCTTAAAATTTATTTATTACTTAACTTTGAAGAAGATGAAACCACAAGCCCACATGAATAAATTACAAAATTTCGGGTACAAATATATTTACGACGTTTCGGATTATTGAACCCGCCAGATTAAATTAAAACTAATGCGATTACAAAGTATAAATTACTCAAATTCAATGACTGCTAACTTCAATTACCTTGGCATTGGCTGAGACAATAGGTTTACGAGTAGTGTTAATTTATTGTCTTGTGGGGCAAGTTTTGTCTAATTTCAGTTATGCCTATGACCACCAATGTCGGGCTAGTGCTTAAGCAGCTTTAACGATAGCTTTTAATCGGTAAAACGAAGTTCTCGTAGCTATGTTCGATTTGGCTTTATAAGTTCAGTGGTTTTTTTGTGCTTGAGAAAGATAGATCTTTTAAAAATTATTTACTCTATACAAAGCTTATCTATTTAATTTTCAATAGAGCTATAATTATGTTCTTGTTTTTAATACTTCGCTAGCAAATCTGTTTACAAGCGGTAATGTAGTATCTGAAACCATATGCGGAAAAATTTCTGTGCTATTTATTCGACCACTTCCCCAAGAGTCTTTAGTATCGAGCATGGGTAGCCTTAGCAAAGCTGACTGAAACTGACTAATTAATTTGTTTTTAATAACACCATCATTTGTTTCAGGAATTAATTTTGTAAGTGAACTTATTAAAGCCAATTCCTTGCCTGAATTTAAATTTAGATTGCTTTGCGTCGAGATAATATTCATTTTATCTTCAGGGTCTAATGATGAATTATTACGAGTAAAATCTTCGTAAGAAGAAATAAGACCGAAATGGATGTTTTTACCAAAATAAAGCCGCCTGTTAAAAATTTCTTTTAACTGACTACCACTATAAGCCGAATCGTCCAATACTACAAATTGGTTACGCTCTTTTTCGTCTTTAGGACTAAATTCATATTCATTTTTTGAAATGAAAGCTCCGTTGGGAATATTATTGCTTACTTTATACAAATAATTTATTAAAGCGCTACTATGGGCTCCGTGTTGGCCATCAAGACCAACGATATATTTTAAATCAGAGCCGTCCGGTTTAACAATATTTTCTTGTAAGATATGGTGTAAATCACGTAATTTATAAACTAAATCGGAAAAATTAGTAAAAATCGTAGAATCAGCCAAAATTCTAGCCGATTCTAGTCTATCAGCAAAATTAGTGAAATATTTATTCTGAAAATGAATAATTTTATTGTTAATAAAATTTCTATCGCTATTATTGCTTTCAGAATTCGATAATTCAACTTGTTTTATTTCAATATTTTTACTTAAATGATTTTCTAGTAATTTATTTAACTGAATGGGCGGGTCTAAAATCTGTTTAACTGCTTCAGTATCGCTTAGACTTGGGTTACTTAATTGATGTGATTTTACTATATTTATTAATTTCTCAAGTTTGGGTTTCAGGGTGTCTAATGATAAATCAAGAAAATTTGGACCAGTATCAAATTTATGGCTATTAAATAATAGTATATTATTTTCAGCCAATCTAAATTTTTCAAGTTCTTTTGGGCTAAATTTATCTAAATCGTCAAATACTAGCATATGTCCTTTGTGTAATGTCCAGTCGAAATCAGATATAGGTAATATGTCTGCTTTAAGACCAGTTGATTTTCGAAATAAATAAGCCAGCATATTTCCGCTTGACGTTAATGATTGAGTATATAAAAAATTACTGTCAGTTAAACGTGGGTCAGCTTTAAGTAACCTAAAGCTTTCCATCATGTTATCGTATGACATATAATTCTTATTCTGACTTATCAATTCACTAGCTATAGCTCTATCTTTAGGGTCATTA
>JAJYFO010000187.1 GCA_021785395.1 bacterium
TTTAGCTTAGACTTTAGCTTTGGCTCTAGCTTAGACTTTGGCTCTAGCTTTGGCTCTAGCTTAGACTTTGGCTCTAGCTTTGGCTCTGGCTCTAGCTTAGACTTTAGCTTAGACTTTAGCTTAGACTTTAGCTCTGGCTCTAGCTTAGACTTTAGCTTAGACTTTAGCTTTGGCTCTAGCTTAGACTTTGGCTCTAGCTTTGGCTCTAGCTTAGACTTTGGCTCTAGCTTAGACTTTGGCTCTAGCTTTGGCTCTGGCTTTAGCTCTAGCTCTGGCTTTAGCTTAGACTCTAGCTCAATGATTAATAATTTCGTTAGCCCATAGACCAAGCCTAAAAATAGATCGTACAGCCAACACCTGACTAGTTTTTAAGACTAGCTATTTAGATTAGGTCAATATGCTGAAAAATAGTTGTTCTGAACTAGCAGGGGGATAATAGCTCAAAATAACTTAAAGGGAAGTAAAACAAGGCTTGATAAAAGTCGACATTGAGGGATAGAACTATGGACAGTATAATAAGAAAAATCAGACATTCAACTAACTTTGGCAGTTTATTACCGATGATTTTAGGTGCGTTTTTAATTAATTTTGTTAATCAGATTTATGGGTTGGCTTATTACTCTGATTTACTTTATACTTCTAGTATAAGCCATTTAAGCAGTAATGTCAAGCAAAATATTGTTAAAAATAATATTAAATCTTTACCTCGTTACTCAATTAAAAATGAGCCAAGAACGCCTTTTAAAGGTGTTTTTGATGGATCTATAGTCGAGCAAAATAATTCAAAATATAATTTAAGTTCACCTGATAAATTTATTAAAATAGCTAATCTACCCAAATATACATGTATCGTAGAAAATAAAAAGCGCATTTTAATTGATAGATGCCACAACCTTACCCCAGCTGAAGCTCTAGTCATTAGGCAAATATTAAAAGGTCACAAGCAAACTATTGAGTTGAATTTACAAGGTCAAGCAATTGGTGGTAGTTTTAATTTAGCTTTATGCGCAGATAAAAACAGCCAAATAATAATCCCTGAGCATGTAAAAGCAGTAATAAATGGTAATTACCAGTGTAATAATTCGATTATAAACCACGGCCAAATTAAATTCGTAAATATAAATAAAATTGCAACTTTAAAGGCTTTAAATATTTATAATTCTAGAACAGGCATTATAAGTTCTGCAAATAATCTTGAATTGAACTCTTGCAAGAAAATTTTCAATTTAGGTAAAATTGTCAGTTTAAATAAAAATATTTATATTAAAACTGTGCAAAAACTTATAAATACAGGGGTTATAAATGCTGACAGAAATGTAAATATCGATATTAGCTATGGTAAAATTTATAATAAAGGAAACATAATAACCACTAATGGCAACGTTAACATTAAAACCGATTTAAATCAACCATTAAATGTAAATTGCCATTTAGGCTTAATATCTAGTAAGCATGGTGATATTAATTTAAATACTAACAGTATTAGTAATAATGATGGTGTTACAATTTCAGGTGGAAGCTTTCAAGCTTTAACTTTAAATCTAAATGCACCAAGCAGTGTGGTAAATATCAATGCTGAAAAAATTGACGCTGTTTTAAATACTAAGTCTATCTGCGAGCATGTAATTACGGCGTGCAACGTTCTAAGCCTTGGAAATATCAATATAAACGGTGATCCATCTTTTGTTAACACGCTTGGCGATATAAATTTAACTGGCAGTATTTCTGCCAATGAAAATTTGGCTATTTTAGCGGCTGGAAATATTGATATTACAAGCCCGGCATCCGTATCTATAACCGTTCAAGGGGCAACCAATGGTCACAATTTATTAATGGTGGCTGGTTTGGGTAGTAATTTAACTAGTTCAGGGTCCAATACCACATCTGTGCCACCTGGTACACCTTTGGCTAGCGGTCAGACAATTACAGCTACATTGGGTGCAGCGTCTGGTAATACTGGTGGTAATATTGACTTGTCTACGAATAATACTTTATCGTCTGGTTCGGTTATAAATGTATCTGGTGTTACCAATAATGGAAATAGTGGAAACGTAACTTTAGCAGCCGTTTCTAATGGCAATACGGGCGGGTCAATTTTATTTCCTGGTTCAATAAATAGTATAAATGCAAATGGAGTAGGGTCTGGCAGTAACGGAAATATAAATATAATTAGTAATTCCAGTTTGAGTCCTTCTATTAATATTAACAGTATAATAGCATCCAATGGCACTGGAACTAGTGGAAGTATTTTGCTAAACGCTGCCAATCTTAATTCTAGCACTTTAAGCGTCGATTCAACTGGAAGCATAACTAGTGGTTCTGTATCAGCTAATTTGACGCAGTTAAGCTCTTCTTCAATTATTTTAAACGGCTCTCTTGATGCTGGTGATGGTTCAATTAGTATTAATGGCAATACTATAATTAATAACAATATTTCTGCTAATTCTTTAAATATAGTCACGCCTAATTATGGTTATATTAACTCTAATTCCACATCATATATTTTGCAAGTACCAACAATTAATCTAAATGCCTTAAATGGTAGTATAGGTAGTCTTTCACCCTTAAATTTAAATTCTAGCAGTTTATCTGTTAACGCAAATAGCTCATATTTTACTGATAGCGCTTCTAGTGTAAATTTAAGTGGTTCTAGTTATGGGCAGCTTGGTGTGTTACAGCTTATAATGACCAATTCAACAGCTGGTTCAATCATTTTTAATGGACCTGTTTCAAGTATTGGTGGTAATGTTCAATTGCAAGCATCAGGCTCTGGAACAATTACGGCAACTTCGGCCAATAATATTGTTGCTGCTAATAACATGTTTTTAACTAGCAATTCTGGTAGCATTGGTACTGCCTCACAGTCGCTACCGATTAACGCCAATTCCTTATATTTAAGTAATAATTCAAGTGCTTATCTGCTTAATAATTTGGGTGGTGTTTTTGAATTGAACAATTCCAATATTGTAATTGGCGCTGGTAACGTTTTAAACTTGGCTATGAATAATACCAATAAAGGTAGTATTTATATAACTAGTCCCTATAGTTTAAGTTCTGATACCGGTTCTGGTGTTTTAAGTCTGACTTCTTCGGGTACCGGTAATATATTCTTTTCCAATTCTAGCAACCTTTTAACAGCTGGTAATATAAGTTTTGGAACATATACTGGTGATGTAGGCAATCAAGTTTCTCCGGCACTTATTGATTCAAGCAATATAAGTGCAAATGGTAACGGTCGAATTTATATTAGTGACAGTTACCAAGGTACATTAGATTTAAGTAACTCGAATATTTCTATGGGTTCGGTTGCTTTAACACCTGTAACCGGTTTATTGAACCTGACTATGTCAAATACAACACAGGGCAATATTTTAATTGACGGTTTATTAAATTCAAGTACTGATACTAGTTTAACAGAAATCGATCTAAATGTTGTCGCAAGTAACACAATTACACAATCTAGCACAAGCGATATTATAACTGCCGGTGGTGTCAATTTAACAACAGCTGCTAGCAGTATTGGCTCTTCTTCGCAAAATATTTTTATTGATGCAGGAAATCTGGGAATTAATACACCAGCTTATTCATATATTAACAATAGTGCTGGCTTAGTTAACTTATATCCATCAAGTGTTGGTGCTAGTGATAGCTATAATTTAACAATGTCAAATTCAACCAGCGGTTCTGTAAATGTTGTTAATTTAGTAACGGCTGGAACTGACACTGGTTCAGGTCTGATTAACCTTACAGCATCCGGGTCAGGAACAATTGTTACTGGAAATTCCAATGGTTTGCTAAAAGCTGGCAATATTAACTTGACTTCAGGTTCGGGTAATATGGGACTTGATTATTTTTATTTATTAACTGATACCGATAATTTGAGTATAAATAGTCAAGCTACATGCCTTATAGCTGATATATATAGTGGAACCCTTAATTTAAGCAACTCAAATATTGCAATAGGTTCTAGTGGTGGTCTAAGCTTAGCTATGACAGATAGTTCTACTGGATCAATATTAATTAATGGCCCTTTATCTATCGGTACTGATTCAAGTACAAGCATTATTGGCCTAGATGTATCTGGTACAGGTACTATAACCCAAGCTAGCCCAAGTGATTTGTTGACAGCTGGTAAAATCGTACTATCTACAAATTCAACTAATATCGGTTCGTCTGGGCAAAGTTTTTTAATTGATACCAGTAATTTAGATGTATTTACCCAAGCTAATTCATACATTGGCAATAGTGCTAGTAGCGTTAATTTAGATGCCTCTAGCGTTGGTAGTAATGGTATATTTGATTTAAATATGTCTAACGCTACGTCTGGTTCTATTGTAGTTAGCGGTGTTGTTAGTGCTGGATCTGACACTGGCTCGGGTGCAATCGATTTAACGGCATCAGGCGCTGGTACATTAGCATCAAGCGCTAGCGGTGATATATTAACCGCTGGCAGTGTTAATTTAATTTCAAGCACCGGCAATATCGGTTCAAGTAATCAAAGCCTACTTATCGACGCCAATAATATAAGCGTTAACAACCAGGCCAGCGCCTACATTAACGATAGCTATAACGGCGTATTAAATGTAAGTAATTCTAATTTAGCCATAAGTTCTAGTGGTGTTTTAAATATAGCCATGTCTAACGCTACAGCCGGTTCTATATTAGTCAATGGCGCTTTAAGTGTTGGATCTGATACTGGATCTGGTGCAATCGATTTAACGGCATCTGGCACTGGTACATTAACTGAATCTGGTACCAGTGATATAATAACCGCTGGAAGTATTAATTTGGCTTCTGGCTCTGGTAATATCGGTTCAAGTAGCCAAAGCCTGCTTATCGACGCTGGTAATTTAAGCGTTAACACTCTGTTAAATGCTTATGTAAACGATAGCGCTAGTAACGTTAACTTTGGTAATTCTAGTGTTGGTAGTGCCAATACACTAAGCCTTAATATGTCTAATTCTACGGCTGGTTCTATTGTGGTTGACGGCCGTGTTAGTGCTGGCACTGACACGGGTTCTGGTGCAATAGATTTAACGGCATCAGGCGCTGGTACATTAGCATCAAGCGCTAGCGGTGATGTACTAACAGCTGGCAGTATTAATTTAATTTCAAGCACCGGTAATATCGGTTCTAGCAGTCAAAGCCTGCTTATCGACGCCAATAATTTAAGCGTTAACAACCAGGCCAGCGCCTATATTAACGATAGCTATAACGGCGTATTAAACGTAAGTAATTCTAATTTAGCCATAGGTCCTAGTGGTGTTTTAAATATAGCCATGTCAAATGCTACAGCCGGTTCTATTTTAGTCAATGGGGCTTTAAGCGTTGGAACTGACACTGGCTCGGGT
>JAJYFO010000035.1 GCA_021785395.1 bacterium
TGTATTTTACGTTTTGGTTTGAGGCAACGCTTCGTTTGCCTGACCCTTTTTAAGCCTAAAACAAGGACCACAGTATATGGGACGGTAACCTTTAGGCTGAAATGGGACTTGGGTCGGCGCACCGCATTCGGCACAATTCACGCAAGCAGTGTTGTCAGGGTTAGCACCGTTGCGCTGGACGCGCATTAATATTCGACAGTTGTGACAGCGTTTAGGAACATTTATGAGGTTTTTAGCATGAAAAAACTCCTGTTCACCAGCTGTAAAGATAAATTCACAACTACAGTCTTTACAAATTAATGTTTTATCAACAAATGACATGGGATTTGGACCAGCGACTCAACCAAGGCAATATACTTCTATACTATCACAGCGGCTAGATTGCGCTAGAGTAAAAAGGAAAGATCTAAGGAAAGCACTATAAAAATATAGTATTAATTCTATATTTTCGTTTAACTTATATGACGTTTCTCCACTAAACGTCTAGACCACTGCGCGAAAATACCTTGGCGTCATAACCTATTGCCTTAGGCTTAAAATATGCTGCGCTGGCAATCATGGCTGCATTATCAGTACAGTATTTGAGGTTAGGGTAATAAACGGGTATTTTTAGGCCTTGCTTAAATTTTTGGCGCAAGAACTCATTTGCCGAAACTCCGCCACAGACAACTAACTTATCGGCCTTAAAAGTTTTAATGGCCAAGAGTGTTTTTTCCCAAAGCGCATCAACGATAGCATATTGAGCACAAGCAGCTACACTACTCTTATCAAAATCGGGATTTTTTTGACAGTAGCGAAAAACATTTGTTTTTAAACCGCTAAAACTAAAGTTAAAATCGTTGATTTTGGCTATAGGAAATTTTATGTAATTTAAATCACCGCCACAAGCTAGTTTTTCCAAGCCTGGGCCACCTGGGTATTTCAAACCCAAGATTCTGGCTATTTTATCAAAAGCCTCACCACAAGCGTCATCGAGACTGCTACCGATTAGTTTAAATGAGTCATAAGACTCAAAGATGTATAATTCAGTGTGACCACCGCTTACCAGCAAAGCTAAAAAAGGCGGTTCGAGGTCAGATTCTAAAAAACAAGAAGCCACATGGGCGTATAAATGGTTAACACCGTATAGCGGTAAATTCCAGGCGTAGCTTAGGGCTTTGGCCGTATTAAGCCCAACCAAAAGCGTTCCAGTCAAACCCGGACCTTGCGTACAGGCTATGGCGCTTAACTGTTCTGGTTTAACGTCGCTTGCCTGAAAAGTTTTTTCGACTAGGTCAGTTATGGCTTTTACATGATACCTCGAAGCAATTTCAGGAACAACCCCACCATAGGTTTCATGGATACTAATCTGACTTTCGACCAAAGAACTTACGATTTTTCGCCCATTTTCAACCAGTGCGATAGCTGACTCATCGCAACTTGTTTCAACACCTAAAATAATCGAACTGGACACGTTTAAAATACTGCTAAAATTTTAGATTAAATTTCAAAATTAATGTTGACAACCCCGATTGTTGTGATAGTATTAAGTTAAATTAGTAACAATTAATCTAACGTTTGAGTTTTATTCTTTCCAACCCTGGGCATATATATTCTAGCATAGTTTATTTCGCCAAATCTTTAGAGGCATATTAAAATGAAGCATTCTCACTTGAATTTTATCACTTTAGCGCTAGTCGCTGGACTCGTCTTGACGCCTCATAAAGTTTCGGCTCAAAGTGCAGGTTCTTCGGCCGACCCTTTCAATTTGACAAGCAATTCACAAACCGGTTCTACGAGTGGCACGTATGGAAACGTATCACAGTATACGTCCAACCAGACATTAACTCCACCCATAACCGCTCCTACAATCCCGCAAAACGTGCCCGGTCTTCAAAGTGCTAACGCTAACCTTATGGCTTTAACTTCAATGAATATGACGCCTATTCCTTCGGCTGGCGCCTCAATACTCACTTTATTTGCCTCTGATGTGGCGGCTTCTTTCTTAGGGCCTAGCGCCAGCGGTTTTGCTAGCCTTCCATCAGGGCCGTTAAGCTATGGATTTCCTGTAGTGAGCTCAGATTTAACGACCATGATGCCTGGCTTAAACGGCGGCAACGATTACTATGGCTATAATTCAATGATAACGTTACCACAGACGGCGACATCCTCGTTTGACGGTAATATATGCGACATGCCGTGTAGGACGACTGGCTGGGTTGACCCTAACTCTTATGGGTCTTTCACCGGTGGCAACTATGGCAGTGGTTTTGGGCAGGCTATGAGTTTGGGACAAGCAATGTTTGGTGGGTCTGGCGGAATGTCGTTTAGTAGTCTGGGCAGTATTTTAGGCGGCTTGTAATTCAATTTTTTGAGGTTTGATCATGGCTATTTTCAAATGTATTAAAGGTTACCTGGTAAACGTCGTGGTCCTGGGTGTTGTAACTATCGCTGCAACAGCCAATGCGCAGTCAACCAATTACTCATCTGGGTACGACTTAAATAGCCTTCTGGGTAGTGGCACGTCTGGTTCAAGTACAACCAATACTTCCAGCCCAATTAATTCACTAATCAATTCACCCTCTTCACCAACGTCTGCATCAACCCCTACATCCAACATTACGAACCCATTTGCCAGCCCCTCGACGGGTTCAACCGCTAACAATGCCGCCAACGCAGCTAATGCAGCAGCTTCATCATCCGGTACGGTTTCTAATCCGACGTATAATGGCAGTAATTTGCTCTACCTGCAAGGCGACACTTTATACAATTCTGACGGAATCACTACAACCATAAGTAACCCAGGAGCTTATTATCTAGCCGGAACGAACATTATTGTAACCCAGGCTGCAGGCTATTCACCTACTACGACGTACCAGGTGAGCACTACACCTGGACCAGGAACGACAACGGTTCCTGGCAGTCCGTTTTACACACCGACTCCTTCGCCTGTTTATAATTCTGGCGGTGCTACCGGAACCTACGGCAACACTTCTGCCACAACAGGAATAGGCACCATAAATCCCGGTACTTTAATTCCCACACCGACTGCGCAGCAATCTGTGACCCCAAGCATGGTTGTTTCACAAAGGTGTCTATCACCGGTATTTGGTAATACCAATTTTTATTCGGGCATAATACCTGGTATTGGTGCTATGCCGTATTACCCCAGTGGCGGGTCCGTTTACGCTGGCTATATGCCTCAAATGGGCGCTTTAACCATTCCTTAGTTGCGAGGTCTAACAATGTTTAAGAAACAAATTACACTAGTCTTTCTATGCCTCAGTTTTTGCTTAACCTTGAACTTTAGGGCTAACGCACAAGGATTCAATACAGGGCTGCTCCAGCAATTCAATTCACTATCGCCGAACCTATTACCGGGCGGCGGCCCAGTTCAATACCAGCCGACAGCTCCTTTAGCTTTAACCGGTGAACCTGGCAATGAAACTAGTTTAAATTTTTCCGGCGGGTTTATTCCATCGACCCCATCCCAAATGCAACAGCAAATGAACGGGCTACCACCCACCTGCTTAGATAGTTTTGTCGACAGAGCTGGTGTTTACGCCAATCAAATATACGGCGACGAAGGTACCGGTATTTTTGCGGCCTCTGGTCTAGCACCAACCCCTGGCTTGGTTACCAATTCACCTTTAGCGCCGACCCCACTAGAAGGCTTTAACGCCGATAACCGAATCGGCTACGGTATAACTTTTTCGCCTGACAATTTAGGACTCACTACAGGCCACGGTAGTTATTTGCCATCGGCCTGGGGAGCTGACGAAGTCATGGTCAACTCTATGGGAATGCCAGCTTATCCTGGCGGCGAATGGACGCAAAGCGGCCCTGGCGGACCTGACGCTTTGTTCCAAAATATATTCGGTGGCTTTATGAGTATGGGCTCAATTAGCAATATGATACCTTAAGGCCAGAACATAAAAACCGATTGGTCGAAAAACTCGTGGTTCTATAGTTTAATGGCGATTTGTAGCCACAAAATTGGGTTTCAAGCCGACAAGGGGATTCGAACCCCTGACCTACGGTTTACGAAACCGTTGCTCTACCAACTGAGCTACGCCGGCAAATCTTACTAACATTCTAATATATTTTACGTTTAAATACGTGAGCTATCTAAAAAGTTTGAGAATTATGTTTATTTTTTGAAATGTCAATATTATTTTTTGCCAGTTTAGAGAAATTGGGATACGAAAACATTGTTAATAATTTTTAAAAAAACTTAAAAATGAGATTTTTATCTTTGACCAGAACAATTAGCCTAAAGCAAATTAAATCGCCGGGCTATGTCACGATATTGCGTTAATTTTACTTAATTCAATTTATTAATATAATTGCTAGAATTGAATTTATAACACTCATAAATACGTAGGCAAGCCAAAAAATGGTCGAAGTAAAGTTTAAAAGAATCAACAACTGCAATTACACGCCTAGTAAAGCTACGCTTGGGTCAAGCGGTTTTGACGTGCAGGCCAATATAACCGAGCCAGTAACGATAAAAAAGCTTAGCCGGGCTAAAATTCCAACCGGACTTGTACTAGAGATACCTTACGGTTGGGAAGCCCAAATCAGACCCAGGTCTGGTCTGGCTGCTAAGCACGGCATAACATTGACTAATTGCGTTGGAACGATTGACAGCGACTACCGTGGTGAACTAATAATATTACTCATCAATTTAGGCGACGAAGATTACGTTATTGAACCGGGCGAAAGAATAGCCCAATTAGTGATTCAATCCGTTCCTGAAGTTAAATTTATAGACAGCGAAAGTTTAAACGAGGATACGCAAAGGGCAGACCGTGGCTTTGGGTCGACTGGCAAAACCGAAAATTTGCACCTGAACGCTAAAGTTTAAAATATACCTATGAAAAATGTTGCAATCTCAGGAATTAATGGCCGCATGGGGCGGCTAGTGGCTAGTATTATTAACCAAAGCCAGGATTATAATCTAGTTTTCGCCTTGGGTAAAAGCAAGGCCGATTACATTGGCAAAGATTTAGGCGAGTACTTTAATATGCCTAAATTCAAAAATATCATTATCGACGACAATATAGATAATCTGGTCAATTTGTCTAATCTAGACGTAATTATTGACCATACCGACCGGCATTACTGCCTAGATTTGGCTATTAAAGCCATAACTAAAAATATACCATTTATAACCGGGTCAAGCGGTCTAACCCCAGATATCCTAGAAAAATTAGGCCTGCAAGTAAAAGAGCACAAAGGCAAGGTTTTAATCGTTCCCAATTTTTCCTTAGGCGCCGTTCTGATGATGGAATTTGCCGCCCAGGCAAGCAAGTGGTTTGACTACTGCGAAATAGTTGAATTACATGACCCTAAAAAAACCGACGCGCCATCAGGTACGAGCCTATACACGGCCGATAAGATCGAAAAACACGATAAAACGTTTAACGTAAAACAAGTTGAAGAAACCGAGTTAATACCAGCAGTAAGAGGGGGCATAACCAAATCGGGGCTGCGTATCCACAGCCTGCGTATGCCAGGCGTTATATCGCAGCAAGAAGTAAATTTTGGTGCCAACGGTGAATTGTTAAAAATTTCCCACACCAGTTTTAATACTCAATGCTTTAGTCATGGTATAATTTTAGCCTTAAGTAAAATAGACAAAATAGATGGGCTCGTTCGTGGTCTAGAAAACATATTAAATACATAAAATTTTAATCGAAGTATCGTTTTAGTTTACAACAAAAAATAGGGCTATTAAATATGGAAAAAAAATATAATGTGGCTATTTTAGGGGCTACTGGACTTGTTGGCGGTGAGTTACTAAAAACACTGGAAAAACGAAACTTTAGCGTCAATAATTTAAAATTACTGGCTAGTGTTAGGTCCAGAGATAAAAAAATAAAATTTAAAGACGAATTAATTAAAGTAGAAGAAGTTACCAACGACTCATTCAAAAATATCGATATCGTGTTAGCCAGCAGCGGACAGGATACGGCCTTGCAATTTGCAAACGCTGCTGTTAAAAGTGGTGCCTGTTTTATCGATAATTCCAACGCTTTTCGTATGGATAAAGACGTTCCTTTAGTGGTTCCCGAGGTGAATGGCGAAGAACTAAAAAAACACAAAGGCGTTATTGCCAACCCTAATTGTTCAACGAGCCAGTTGGTTCCAGTGCTCAAAGTTCTCAACGACATAGGCATCTTAAAACGCGTTATCGTTTCAACGTACCAGTCAGTTAGCGGAGCTGGTCTTGAAGCTATGGAAGAATTGTCGCAACAAACAGGTCAATGGCTTTCTAAGTCAGAAATTACCAAAAAAATAATGCCCAAACAAATCGCCTTTAATTTAATACCTCATATTGATGCTTTTTTACCCAACGGTTACACCAAAGAAGAAATGAAAGTCGTTGAAGAAAGTCGCAAGATACTAAATTTGCCCGATTTACCCATCACCTGCACAGCTGTAAGAGTTCCAGTTATGATTGGACATAGTGAATCGGTGACCGTCGACTTAGAAAAAAATATCAGCCTAGCTACCGTTAAAAAAGCGCTAAGCCAGCATGAGTTAATCGAAGTAGTCGACGACCCCAATAAAGGCGAATACATGACCCCACTTGAAGCAGCCCATACTGATCCTGTTTATGTTTCGCGCATCCGTAAGGATACTTCAAGCCCAAATGGCTATAACATGTGGGTAGTAAGCGATAATTTAAAAATTGGGGCAGCCTTAAACGCCGTTAAAATCGCCGAATACTTGATAAAAAACGATTTATTAGCATATTCAAAAGTTTAATTAAGTTAGCCAAGGAGTAAACGAAATTGCCAGAACTAGAATTCGGTAAAGTAATCACAGCCGTTGTAACGCCATTTAAGCCCGATTTATCGATTGATTTTAACGCCTATGCAAAACTGCTTAAATATCTTGGGGCGAATTCATCCGATAGTATTATAGTTTGCGGAACAACTGGCGAAAGTCCGACTTTAACCGAAAGCGAAAAATTAGAATTACTAGAGTTTACCATAAAAAAAATTGACAAAAAAATCAAAGTTATTTTCGGAGCCGGTACCAACGACACCAAAAAATCGATCGAACTAGCCAAGCGAGCCAGTCAATTGGGTGCTGACGGCTTATTAATCGTAGCCCCTTATTACAACAAACCCAATCAACGCGGAATCTTAGCGCATTTTGGAGCTATTGCCAAATCGGTTGATTTACCGATTATCGTCTATAATATTCCTGGTCGCACAGGCATTACTATTGAAAACAGTACCATAATGGAATTAAACAACTCATTCACCAACCTTAAGTATTTAAAAGATTCAACCGGAAATCTAGCAGCTGCCAATGATTTAAACGTCAAAAAAAGTGATTCATTAACTGTTTATTCAGGTGACGATGATTTAACATTACCATTTTTGAGACTAGGAGCTGTCGGTGTAATTAGCGTTGCCAGCCATATAATTGGCAATGGCATCAACGATATGATTAATGCTTTTAACTCAAACAATTTAACTTTAGCAAAAGATTTACACAATAAATTCTTGCCATTATTTAAAAATTTATTCATTGAACCCAACCCCGTCTGCGTAAAATATGCGTTATCCAAACTCAATATTATAGATCCATACGTCAGACTGCCGCTTGTAGAATTAGCGCCAGAGTCAAAAAAAATCATAGATACTACTTTAGACAATTTAAACTGTCTTAAAGTGAAAGTATAATTTATTTATTAATTTATTATTGGAGACTACTAAACTGAAAATTAAAATAATTCCCCTTGGTGGTCTTGGTGAAATTGGAGCCAATACAATGGCTCTAGAAATCGACGATGAAATAATCATAATTGACTGCGGGCTTGGATTTCCTGACGAAAGCCTCATTGGCGTAGACATTTTAATCCCTGATTTTACCTATTTAAAAAATAATCAGTCTAAAATCAAAGCCTTAATTTTAACGCACGCCCACGAAGACCATATAGGCGCAGTACCATATTTACTGAAACAGGTAACGGTTCCTAAAATCTTATCAGCCAGGCTTACAAACGGCTTACTGGAGCACAAATTAATCGAGCACGATTTAGTTAAAGCTAGCACATTAATCAACGTTGAAGCTAAAGAATTTCATGAATTAAGCAGTAATTTTGGTGTAAAATTTATAGCTTCGACACATTCAGTTGCCGACGCTTTTTCTTTAATAATCAAGACCCCTTTAGGACTCATTATTCACACCGGCGACTTTAAATTTGACTACACACCTATCGATGGTAAACAATACGATTTTGACAGCTTAATTGAAGCTGGCAACACTGACCTTCTATTGCTTATGAGTGATAGTACCAATATTGAAAGAGATGGCTATACTCCATCAGAAAGCGTTATTAAACCACGTTTCGAAGAAATTTTCTTAAAAGCCAGGGAAAGAATAATCGCAACAACTTTTGCCAGTAATATTCACCGGATGTCACAGGTTTTATCGGTGGCTCAGGCATTTAACAGAAAAGTAGCGATTTTAGGGCGGTCGATGTTAAAATACGCTAGCATTGCCAGAGACTTGGGCTATATAAACTACCCGGATTCATTAATGGTTTCACTCAATGATTTACCCCAAATACCTAAAAACGAACAGGTAATTTTAACAACAGGCAGTCAAGGCGAACCTTTAGCCGCGCTAAACCGCATGGCGCAGGCTGAGCATAAGCAGGTCAAGATAACACCCGGTGATACCGTTATATTCTCAGCCACACCTATACCGGGCAACGAAAGGTTGGTAGCAAATACTATAAATGGATTATTCTATCATGGAGCGCAAGTCATCTATGGTAAGAAATCAGGCATACATGTATCTGGACACGCCAGCAAATCCGAACAACGCTTGATGCTAGAAATGACCAAGCCAAAATTTTTCATTCCCATTCACGGAGAATACCGCATGTTGATTAAACACGCTCAATTAGCCCGTGAATGTGGTGTAGAACACAATAATGTCTTAGTTTTAGAAAACGGCGATGTTTTAGAAATGGATAAAGACAGTGCAAAAATTGTTGACAAAGTTCCCAGTCACAAACATTTTATAGAAGGCAATAGATCTAGCGATGTTGATATTAGCGTAATCAATGAACGAAAGATACTTATGGAAGATGGCGTAATAAATTTAGCTTTTGTATTTAACCACAAAAATGAATTAATTGCCGACCCACAAATTAAAATGCGTGGCTTAATTTTACCAAGAAATAAAACCCAGGCTAATTTTCAAGTCGAATTAGCCAATTACATCAAAGGCAATATCAATAGAATAGATAAATCTAAATTAAATGATTCTGATCTAAAAGAAACTTTAAAGTCTTTAATCGAAGATTTTTTTGAAAACGAGGTTAAAAGCCAACCATTAAAACAAATACATATTCACAAATTAAATTATTAATTGAAAAAATTTAAAATTAAGATTGCAAGCTGCAATTCTTTTAGAGATAAAAATAAAACTATTGTGTTTACTTTCAAATCAAGATTAAAAAATACTAATAATTTAAATTTTATCTGTGTATACTATAATAATTAGGGACGTTTTTATATAAATTGACATGGATTACTGGAAAATTATCAAATCTTTTTTTTCAAGCAGTATGTCTAGTTCTTATGAATTAACTGCTTTTACTAATATTTTAGTTATTAATCGCTCGAGTATCGGTAATCTAATATTAAGCACGCCGGTAGCTTGCGCCCTCAAGACCAATTTTTCCAGCGCTAAAATTACCTATTTAATCCAGGGCGAGTATAAGAGCCTTATTCTAAGCCTTTGTCCTTTTGTTGACGAAGTTATCGACGAGGACAAGTATGATAATATTGAAAAATTACTAGGTTTAATAGATGAGTCTCTACCTGATTTAATAGTCGACTTGGATAGTGATAATAATCTCAACTTAAATTGGTTCACTAAAGTTAAGTATTTAAAATTTATAAAACCTGATTTATATAGCGGTAATGTTAAACATTTAGCCAAATGCTACTTAGACACCATAAGTCCAGTCTGCACCCAATTTCCCAAACCTATTTTCCCAACTCTCTTTCCCGAAAAGATAACTAATAAAAATTTTAACAATATTAAACAGCAATTCAATATACCCAATAAACCAATTATCGCCATGGTAGCTGGTATTAACCCCAATAAGGCCAGTCGATCCTGGTTGAGCGAGGCTTGGAGCTACGTAATAGATAACATAGTGACTAAATACGATATCACCGTAGCTTTAGTAGGATATGAAGAAGAAAGGGTTAGCTGTGAAATAGTCCGCTCTCAGGTTGAAGGTAAATGCATTAATTTGGCTGGGTCTCTTGATTTAACTGATTTAGCAATTTTTTTGAGCAACTGTGAAGTATTAATATCTGGTGATACAGGGATTAATCATTTAGCTGTAGCTGTAGGGACCAAAACCATCGGGCTCTACGGACAAACTTTAGGCTATTTTACTGGTCCATACGGCTGCGAACATTTAATTATAGACCAGAGCAATCATTGTGAGTGTCACGAGATTAATACCTGCAAACTCACCAATACTAATCAGCCTGGCCGTTGCATGAACAGGATAATGGTCAATGAAGTGCTTGATAAAATAAACGATGTTTTAGGTAAAAATAATCATGAACTTAATTCAATTTCATCACATGGATAGCACCAATAGAAAAGTTAAAGAAAATTAGCACACCCGTACAAATTACCAGCTGGCAAATCCAAAACAAGCTTACAACCTGCCATTCATTTAATTTAGGACTTAGTACCATTTCAAAATGATGGTGAATCGGCGCCATTTTAAAAAGGCGTTTACCTTCACCAGGAATTTTATGAATTTGTTTATATATAAACAAATAAGCTGCTTTAAACGAATCTGGTAGCTTAAAATAAATACTTTCGGGTTTCAAATCTGAATTATCTAACTTTTTAGTCGCTTTAAAATACAAAACCTGCAAAATTACCGAAAGCGTCTCTAGAGCTGGTATTAACAGTAAAGCTATTAACATTATGTTAAATTGATAACTAATTATAATTAAGCCAAACATACCACCGATAAAAAGGCTGCCGGTATCACCCATAAATATTTTAGCTTTATGACAGTTAAATAATAAAAAGCCTAAAAGAGCTCCGGTTATACTGGCACAAATTATGGCCAGTTCAATTTCACCAAACATCAAAAAGATAAAGGCCATTGTCATGAATGACAACGCACTTGTACCAGCTGCCAACCCATCCATGCCATCATGAATATTTAACGAATTACAGCAGGCGGCCATCATAAAAGCGCTATAAATATACGTTACTATCGGAATGCGATTTTGACTAGATCCAGGTAGACTAATTTCAAAATTAAAACCAGTAAAGCTTTTTAGTAACTCATCAAAGGTATGATTCCAGGTTTTAGTTGTGTAATAAGCTGCAAATAAGCCAATTATACCTTCGATTAATAAGCGCACATAACCAGATATGCCTTTATTAGACTTATTAAGAACCTTAGCGAAATCATCAATAAAGCCAATAAGTCCGCATAAAGCACCCAGCGTAAGCATCCAAGGTAAAAACAAAAGATCGACGTCAAGCACTTTGCAGGCCAAAATAGCCAAATAGGCCGAAACAAAAATAAACACAATACCGCCCATGGTAGGCGTATTGGCTTTAGCTAAATGGCTAGATGGACCATCTTCACGAATATTTTGGCCTACGGCGCGCGACTTTAAATAAGCGATTAATAGGGGATACAGTACGCATGATATTAAAACACCCGACCCTATAAGCACTAAAGTAACAACGTAATAGTTAGCTAGGGTCGGTTGAAATGACGTTAAATTCAATTAATTAATCCAGGTAAAAACTAGTTACGATCTTACGGTGGTCCTTAGCGTACGAAACAGCTTCGATGAGTGTATTACTCGTATGGAATAAGAAACAAATAGTCTGTTGGCTGCGGTCAATGATTTCGTGGTTACATAATTTACTCGCGTCAGCTAGTGACATCGAGCGCCTATCTGGATATTCGTGAATATTTTTAATGCCAATTAACAGATCCTGCACTTCTGTAGGCTGTTGGGCTATAGTTTGGGGCAATATGATTTCCAGTCGATCACTGTTAGCTCTTTGGGCACCTCGAATTACAGCCATATTGGTTCCGTTTGCGCCACCTGATGTAACAATTTGGTTTCCACACAAAACCAGAGCATAAGTTAGCATTTCGACTAATTGCTGGTGGGTTAATGGCAGGTTACGAGTACCGATAATCGCTATTCTACGTGGACCTGACTGCTGAATAATCAATAGTTCTTGGGCTAATTCGTCTACCGAAGGGATAGTTATTGCATTGGGCTGTCCGATATTCATTAGTAGGCTTTTCTCCAAAGTTGATATTTAATAAATTTATAATAAATTTATTAATTTGGCTAGCCTTTGTGTAATTGTTTGTCATTTTTTTTTAATAAAGTTACCGTTTTTAGCAATTATTAAAAATATTACATTCATTCAGCCTATTTACAACCAGACGATTAAATTTTTCCTATTTTTTAGGCAAACTCTTAATCTTTGGGAATTATCAAATGCACGGGCATAATTTACTGAAATATGCGTAATTTTAAATTTACAAGTTCATGGTAAGATTATTTTCAAATTAAGGTTTTATTTTAGTCCCGATATAAATTGTATATATAAGGATGTGCTTTTTATGGTTCCAATTTTGGCAAATACCTCTTTAACGAATTTAAACCCACAACAAAAACAGGCTGTTACGCTCGATTTTGGGGCGTCACTGGTTATAGCTGGGGCCGGATCTGGCAAAACTTTAGTACTAACCAAACGTATCACCTATTTAATGAACGAGTTAAAACAGTCGCCGTTTTCAATACTTGCCGTTACTTTTACGAACAAGGCAGCCAGCGAAATGAAGGCTAGAATTGGAAAGAGTGTTAGTGAATATGATTTAAATCGACTTAGTATTGGTACATTCCACAGTATATGCAGCCGGATATTGAGACAGGACATAAGTTTAATAAACAATAGCGAAATCCAGAATTTAAGCAATAATTTTGTTATTTATAACGAGTCTGACTCTTTAAGCCTAATTAAAAACATAATTCAAAAATTAAATCTGGACGAAACAGTATACGATAAAAAAGATATAAAAAACCAGATTTCTAATTATAAAGCTGACGGCATATCTTATGACAAAGCAATCGAGCGAGCCAACAATTATCGCAGCGAAAAAATTGCCAATATTTACAAACAGTATCAAATAGAATTAGCTAAGAATAACGCTCTAGACTTTGATTGTCTAATTTACTACACCCTAAAATTATTTCAAACCAACGCCGAAGCTTTGCTTAAATGGCAGGACCGTTACCAGCATATTTTAGTAGACGAATTTCAGGATACAAGCCGTTCACAATACGAGTTAATTAAATTACTGGCCAATCCTAATCGTTTGTCCTTCGAAAACGCTTCAATTATGGCCGTTGGTGATATCGATCAATCGATATATTCTTGGCGGAAGGCTGATTACCGAGTTGTCCTTGACTATCAAAAAGACTTTAAAGATAATACTATTATTAAACTAGAAGACAATTACCGCTCACACAAAGTAATTCTTGACGCTGCCAATAATATCATAAAAAACAACAAGGAGCGCATCGAAAAAGTCTTACGCTGCAACCGCGAAGAAGGGTCAAAAATAGGCTTATACGAGGCTACCAACGAACTCGATGAGGCCAAATTCGTCATTGACCGAATTAAAAGGCTTAAATACGAAAGGGTCAGCCTCAAAGAATGCGTAATTTTATACCGCACCAACGCTCAAAGCCGAGCTTTTGAAGAAATAGCTTTCAGTAACCAGATACCGTATAAAATTATCGGCGCCAGTCGATTTTATGACCGAGCAGAAATTAAGGATATACTGGCTTACCTCAAACTCATTTACAACGAACGCGACAGTCAGTCATTTATTCGGTCAATTGCCAATCCCAGGCGCGGAATCGGCGAAGTCAGCCTAAATAAGTTACAAGAATTTGCTGATAATAATAACATAAGTCTATTAGAAGCTTGCGGTAAGGCCAATTCGATCGATACTATAAGCAAAAAAAATCAAGAAACCTTATTAGATTTTTACCGATTGATTGATTCCTTTCAAGAAGAAGCCAAACACGCACCAATAAATGAATTGATTGAAAATGTTATTAACAAATCCTTGTACCGTCAAATGCTCGAAAAACAGGCCAGTGAAGATAAAAGCAATAACAATTCGCCGCTTGAAAATATTGCCGAATTAATTACCAGTGCCACAGAATTTGCCCAGGATTTTGAAAACCCTAATCTGGAAAATTACTTATCACGAATATCGCTATTGAGTGACCTGGATAGTTTAAATGCCAAAGAAGAGTCTTTATCTTTAATGACTATCCACTTGGCCAAAGGTTTAGAATACAACTACGTATTTTTGGTCGGCCTAGAAGAAAAGACTTTACCCCATTCAAGAAGTATTGACAATGAAAAAGCTCTAGAAGAAGAGCGCCGTTTAATGTATGTGGCTGTCACGAGAGCCAAAAATCAGCTTTATTTAAGCTATTCTAAAGAGCGCATGATAAATATGCGGTCAAAAGACGCTAACCGAAATCACTTTAATATTTCGACTTTACCCAGTCGCTTCTTACTGGAAATAAATCCCGAATTAATCAATAGGTATAATTCTCCAACTGGGTCGACTAATTTCAATACCAAAAATTACGATACTAAAAATTCCAGCCCAAATAGCTTCGCCAATAAAACTGGTTTTCAGCCAAGAAGTGCTGGTCCAGCCAGAATATCGATAAATAATTTTAATAAGACACAAATGACACCAGCCAGTTCAAACTCAAAGCCGAGCCTAAAACCCCACACGGCCTCTAATAACGATACCAATTTTAATATTGGCGATATCGTTTTGCATGAAAAATTTGGTCTTGGTAAAATATTAAGTAGCATTGGGCAAGTAAATAAAATGTATAATATTTCGTTTAATAATGTTGGGACTCGCCTAATAGATCCTAAAATAAGTAAGTTAGATAAAATGTCAAAGTAAATTTTAAGTAAGTAATTTTATGGGGGGACTATAATGATGTCAGATATTGAAGAAAGAACGTTTGTAGCTGTTAAACCAGACGGTGTTCAACGCGGTTTAGTCGGTGAAGTCATTCGCCGCATAGAAAATAGAGGCCTTAAACTAATAGCCCTAAAATTTATTCAACTACCACTAGAAGTGGCCTTAGCCCATTACTGTGAACACGAAGGCAAGCCTTTTTTTGACGATTTAGTAAAATACATTACGTCTGGACCTATTGTAACAATGGCCTGGCAAGGGAAAAACGCCGTTTTGATTGCCCGCAATGTAATTGGTGCCACTAATCCCGTAAATGCCAATATGGGGTCGATTCGTGGTGATTTTGCCGCAGAAATCGGTCGCAATATTGTGCACGGAGCCGACAGCGTTGAAAATGCCAAACGTGAAATTAGCCTTCATTTTAAAGAGTCGGAACTGGTTACAACCTGGCATCATTCTGGAGAGCAGTGGATTTTCGGTACATAATTAGGTTTAACCGTAAATTTCTTCAATTTTTCTTATAATTAAGTTAAAATCTAAATCATATAAACAGGCTTTTGTCTTAAGCGGGCATTTGGTTTTAAAGCACGGCTGACAGGCTAAATTGAGACTGAAAACAGAAACTTTGTTGCCAGGTGGTCCGTTTCGAATTTTAGGGCTAGCACCATAAATCGCCATTATATTAGCTTTGTTAATAGCTGCGGCCAAATGAACCGGTCCAGTATCACCGCCAATTACTAAATCAGCGATTTCAAATAAATAAAACAGGTCATTTATAGATGTTTTACCGGTTAAGTCGTAGACATTATTGCTTTGCGCCAAATTTTTGACAATATACTGATTCGTAGCAATATCACTGGCACTACCAATAATAACGATTTTACTTTTAATTTTATAGTTTAAAGCATTTATCAAATTAACGTAATTATCTAAAGGATAATTTTTACTATCCCAGGTCGTATTAGGGACAATAACAAAAATCGGGTCATTATCTTTATGGCTGAAATTGATTAACCTATTAATGGTATTTTCATCTTCTAAATTAGTTTTAGGTAAGGGAAATTCAATACCAATACCAGAACCAGGTTCTAAATTTAATAAATTTAAAAGATAATTGCCAAGTTTTAGATTAGTTTTAATGATACTCTCATTGATATTAAAGTAATCACCAACATTTACCCTATGGTTATAAAAGATAGACGAAAATTCTCTAGAGTCTTTAAAACCAATACGCACAGGGCTTTTAGACAAAAAGCAAACCAGCCCACTTTTAAATAGACCTTGCAGATCGATAACGGCATCATAGTTTTCAGACTGGATTAATTGACCCAGTTTAAAATATTCTTTTATAAAATTCTTACTTTTAGACTTAGGTAAAACATAAACTTTATCGATTATCGGGTTATTAATTAAAATTGATTTACTCAATTCACCGACAACATAATGTAGGCTTATATTTGGTATTGAATTTTTTAATACATTAGCAACCGGTAAAGAGTGAACTACGTCACCTAAAGCGCTTATTTTTATAATTAAAATTTTCAAGTCCTACCCCATAGTATAAATTTTAATAACTCTTAATATTTTAACTGATACTAGCCATTAACTACGATACCGCACCAAATATAGAGCCACACTAAAAATATATCCATCATAATACTATTTTTTATCTAACAGATACATATTTATGGTATTAACATATAAACATTATTGGTATAATAACAATGACACCGTTAATTCAAAAACTATTTTTTAATACCACGTTTATAAATTTAGTACTAATTCACCGAAGAAACATTAAAAAAAATTAATCTAGAAAGGAGATAATCATGGCAAAAGCAACGAAATCCAAGTCTAAGGGCAGAAAACCGATTATGGCCAAAGCCAAGGCAAAAGCGCCGGCCAAAAAATCGGTAGCAGCCAAACCGGCAAAAGCAGTTAGCAAGGTTAAAAAAGTCGTGTCTAAAGCCAAGGCTAAAGCCCCAAAAGCTAAAGTCACAAAAGCCAAAGCTTCAAGAGCTTTGCACGACATTAAAGTAAAACGCCTGACCAAAGAAAGGTCTAATGCAGTTGGCATGTCTTTAAAAAATGTTGGTTCCAATTCCCGTGATTATCCATTTAGCGGTAAGTTTACTGTAAGACTGCCAAAGTCTTTACATCAGGCCTTAGTAGAAAGGTCTAAAAAAGAAGGCGTAAGCTTAAATCTATTCGTCACCAACGCATTGTCTCGCACGGTAGCCTCTGGTGCTAGTGCCAAGAAAAAATAACTAAAGACAAAGCAAAAGTTAAAATTAGCTAGGTTAGACGTAACAAAATAATTTAAATTATTTTGTTACGTCTTTTTTTGTATTATAATGAGCCAAGGATTGAATTTATGCATATTCCGATTTTAAATTTAAAAAAACAGCATGAATTAATTGGTTCAGCTATAGAAGGTGCCGTGCTTAATACATTAAGAAGCGGTAATTATATTTTGGGACAAAACGTCGAAACCTTTGAAGAGAAGTTGGCCAAAGCCACCGACTGTAAATACGCTATTGGTGTTGCCAACGGCACCGACGCCCTTGTTATTGCCTTAAGAGCCTTAGACATTGGTCCGGGTTGCGAGGTTATTACTCCATCCTTTACTTTTGCAGCCACGGCCGAAGCAATCAATCTAGTAGGCGCAGTGCCCGTATTTATTGACATTGATTTAAATACATTTAACCTTGACCCAAACTTAATTGAAGCTTTAGTAACGCCTAAAACCAAGGCTATTATTCCGGTTCATTTATACGGTAAACCCTGTGCCATAGACAGAATTATGGAAATTGCCAAACGACATAAGCTACACGTTATCGAAGATAACGCCCAAGCTCTAGGAGCTAGGTTAAACGGCAAAGCTACCGGCAGTTTTGGCGACATCGGTTGCCTTAGTTTTTATCCTACCAAAAATTTAGGTGCCTGCGGTGACGCTGGTGCATTAACAACCAATAATTTAGAATTAGCCAAAAGAATTAAAAAACTAAGAGCCCATGGCATGGAAAAACGCTACTATCACGACGAAGTTGGCTATAATAGTCGACTAGACGAAATACAGGCGGCCATATTAAACGTAAAACTCGACTATTTACCACAATGGCTAACCAAGCGACAAATTCTTGCCAGGCATTATCAAACCAGGCTAAAAGACCTATCATCTCATTTAATAGTACCAAACGAAGATTTCGATAATACCAGCCAGTCTGTCCACGTCTTGCACCAGTATACGATCAGGCTAAAAAAGCCCAAGAGTCAGACAAACCTGCGTGACCATGTAGCTAATCAGCTTTCCCAAAATGGCATTGGCAGCATGATTTACTATCCTATTCCGCTGCATGAACAAAAGGCATTTAGCTACCTTAATAGCGTTAGTTCTAATTTCCCTAATAGCAACATAGCTGCATGTGAAGTATTGTCGTTGCCTATTTACCCTGAACTTGAAATCACCGATATTGATAACGTGTCTGATTGCCTAAAACAAATTCTGACCCGTGACTTAAGCCTTGTATAAATTTTATCAACCCAAACCTTAGCCAAAACCTTCGTTGGGCAAAATAGCCTTTGCAAAATCTGGACAACGACTAGTGCTAGAATTATTTAAATTTATCTATCGAAATTGTCAAAATTGCCTTTGAAATTTACTAGGCAACTTTTATAGCCGAATCGATAAAATTGACGACCCAGTCTTGTAGCTGATTATAGTTTACGGCGTAACGCATTGTATTAATGCGGCGCTTCTTTTCTTCAGGGTCAAGAGCCAAAGCAATTTCAAGCATTTTGCCAATATTCTCAGCGTCTTGTGGGTTGGAGACCAAAACACTATCATCAAAACCGTTAGCATAAGCCATATTTTGACTTAAAATCAAAACACCCTGTTCATCAACGCGGCTGGCAACATATTCTTTAGCCACCAGATTAACGCCACACGACAAAGAATTTAACAACAAAACATCGCTGGCCTGGTACCAGGCTGACAATTCGTTCTGACTAAGCTTATCTTTAATAACTTTTATCGGTTGCCAGTTGTCTACCCCAAACCGACTATTAATATTATCTATGGCCGAATCAACTTGCCTTGCGTAATCTTCGTACACGATACCATTATAGTCTGGCT
>JAJYFO010000188.1 GCA_021785395.1 bacterium
GACACAAAAGCACAAAGAACCAGGAGTGTGGCCAGGGGTATGGATAGTTTTAGTATTCAGATTACCGATTTTAAATTCTTCCTCGTCTTCTATAAAAATATCGATAGGCGCTACTGGCTCGCTTTTCATACCAAACAGACCACATTGTAGGTCTAAATTATTGTAGAGCCATTCGTCGCCTTTATTTAAACATATTTTAGCATCACTATAAGCCATCTTTAACGCCTTGGCGCCCAAAACATGGTCAAAATGGGCATGAGTATGCAAAATATATTTAGGCTTGAGTCCATTTTCATCGATAATAGTTTTTATTTTATCGCTATCGCCACCCGGGTCGATTACTATGGCTTCTTTGGTTTCATCACAGGCTATTATGGAACAGTTGCACTGGATCGGGCCAACCGTAAAAGTTTTTTTAAACATAGTTATTTTCTATTCAAAAAGCTCACTAACCGACAAATCATCATGAATTCTGGCAATAGCTTCACCCAAAAGTTTGGCTACGCTCAACTGTGTTATTTTAGGCGATAAAGTATTGTTTAAATGCGGTATCGAATTGGTTAAAATCAATTTTTCAATCGGTGAATTGTCTAGTAATTTATTGGCCGAGCCGGATAAAACCCCATGCGTAGCGCAGGCATAGACCGACTTAGCACCTTCGGCTATCAATAATTCAGCCCCTTTGACCAAGGTTCCACCTGTATCTATCATATCGTCGACCATAATGGCTATTTTGCCATGCACATCACCTACCACGCTTAAGACCTCGGCGACATTATGCTGGCTGCGACGCTTGTCGATTATAGCAATAGGCGAGTCGTCGAGTTTTTTGGCAAAGGCCCTGGCCCGTCTTACCCCGCCCACGTCAGGGCTTACCACGACCATACCGTCTTTGCTTATAGACCTTATATACTCCAGCAAGACAGGGCTAGCGTATAAATGGTCGACCAATATATTAAAAAATCCCATAATTTGTGGTGCGTGTAAATCAAGCGCGACAACCCGCTGGGCTCCGGCTGTAGTCAATAAATCGGCGACCAGTTTAGCTGTGATAGCCTCACGGCCAGCGGCCTTTCTATCTTGCCTGGCGTAACCAAAATACGGCATTACTACGGTTATCCGACCGGCTGACGCCCGCTTTAAGGCGTCTAGTAAAATTAATAACTCCATTAAATTTTGGTTGACCGGCGTACACGTCGACTGGATTACAAAACAGTCAAGCCCTCTAACACTTTCCTGTACTTGGACGTATATTTCGCCGTCCGAAAAAGGCGTAATTTTAACCGGCGACAAGTCTAATTCGAGATAGTCAGCGACTTCTTTAGCCAAAATGGGGTTAGAAGTTCCTGACAAAATTTTGATGTTGACTTTGCTTCCAGCATAGGTTTTTTGTTTAAGCGGCATAGGCGAATACAAGTTTCTATCCTCAAATTGAGCGGTTGTATAAATATATATAAACTAGACCATCGTTACATCTTCCATATTAAATGTAATGATAACACATATATTACTGGCCAACTAAAATATTTAAGCTAAATTTTCGTATTTTCGCTAAGAAAATAACCCAAAGCTGATATTTAGTCTAATTTTTCGCTTTTTCATTTACCCAAAAATCAGACTTCAATATTTCCTGTAAAGTCAACTGACAATGCGGCCATGACAACCCACCTTGCAAATACACGGCGTATGGCTCACGCAAAGGTCCATCGGCTGACAATTCAAGCGTTGACCCGTCGACGAAGCCACCTCCAGCCATAATTACGCTATCGGCGTAACCCGGCAAGACAGCCGGCTCCGGTTGAACAAACGAGTCAACCGGACATAAAGACTGCAGTTTTTGGCAAAATTTGACCAAAAGTTTCTCATTATTTAGAACTATAGACTGAATTATATCGTAGCGTTGGTCCATTGGAGACGGAATTACGGTATAACCCAATTTACTAAAAGCTAGAGCAAAAACCCTGGCGCAATTAACGGCGTTGCTGACAATTTGTGGCGCCATGAATAAACCCTGGAGTAAAAGCCTGGTTTGGTTAAAATTAATACCCTGGTTGCCGTCTATGCCTGGAGCCGTAATTCTAGTTAGGCAGTTTTCGACCAATTCAGCGTCACCAGCGATATACCCTCCGCTTATCGCCAAACCGCCGCCTAGATTTTTTATCAAAGAACCAGCTACTAAATTAGCGCCAACTTCTATCGGCTCAATTTCTTCGACCAATTCACCGTAACAGTTGTCGACAAAAACGATAGCCTGGCTACTATAAGACTTAACCATATCGATTAAATTGGCGATTTTGTAATTGCTTATTGACTTACGCTTAGTCGAATAACCTTGTGACTTCTGGATATAAATAAAACAATTACCTTTTAACAATTCTTTAAGGCTATCTAGCGAACCGGTAATATTTTTAGCGTTGCTAAAATCGAACTCGTAATAATTGACCCCTTGATTTTTCAATGACGCCTTATGTTCTTTGTAATGGCCTATAACCGGGTCTAGTGAATCGTACAAGCGACCGGTCAAAGAGATTATATTAAAGCCAGATTTTACATTGGCTTGGATAGCCGTAGCTATAGCATGCGTACCAGACACGAAACTAAGCCTGACGCAAGCTTTTTGAGCTTTAAAGAGCTTAGCGTAAACATCGTCGACCAGTGTCCTTGACCAATTATCGATACCATAGCCAGTTTCGTCTTTAAAATGGCTGCTCGATAATCTGCACTGGTTAAACGCTGACAAGACCTTGGCCTGGTTAAAAATGGCAATTTTAGACTGTTTGATAAATTCTGGTTGTAATTGCGCCAATAAGTCGTCTAGACTGTCATCGAGATTAGATAAATTTAATAGAACTTTTGCGTCGATTTTACCGTCATTCATAGTAGAGGGTATTTTAACACATGACAAGGAGTCGCAAAGTCAATGCTAAAAAAAATATTTAATCAATTATTACATTTAAGCGAAGAATACTTGGCTCTATTGAGCGAAGAAAACTGTAGGTTGTGCCGGCAAGAAATTATAAAACCCGTCTTAAAAGACGATTCTTTTAAGGGAAATACGAGCCTAGCTTTTGTGAACTTAAATCTAGATAATGCTTATTTTAAAAATTACTTTAAAGCTTCGCAGACGATATGCAATTATTGTTTGGCCAAAGCCTATCCCGACAAAGTATTCTTGACCACTTACGATTTGATCGACGACCATGTATTGACCGTTCTTAGCGCCACTCAATACAAGGGACACGCCAAATGGTTAATTTACCAGCTAAAATACTTGAAAGACAGCCTAATTGCCATCGATTTAGCCGTCTTTCTGCTTAAAGCCTGGCTAGGGCTCAAGCCCATTATAAGTAACGAAATAAGATTAGACAATTATTTAATCGTACCGGTTCCACTTCACCCTAAAAGACTAAAAGAAAGGGGTTACAACCAAGCTTCAAAATTAGGCCAAAACCTTAGCCGTCTGACAAATATTCCCTTTAACAGTAAAGCTATAATTAAAATAAAACCAACCAAATCGCAGCAAGGTCTTAGTCGAGAAGATAGACTTATAAATTTAAACGGTGCTTTTATAGGCAAAAAAGAGATTGTTAAGGACAAAACAATTTTACTTATTGACGACGTTATAACGACCGGGTCAACTCTAAAAGCCTGCAGTCAAGCTTTATATATAGCTGGTGCCAAATCTGTTTATGGGCTAACCCTAGCAATTAGCCTAAAATACAAATAATTTGATACCACAGCCAAACTTACCCAGCCATAGCCACGACACTCGTTTCTTGAAATTTTTTAAAAGCGATAAAAAGCAGTATTAAATTTACACCTAAATTTATATACTGGCGCCAATCGCTATTGCCGTTTATCAGTAAATAATTAGCCCAAGACCAAATAGGATAAAAATAAAAGATTAATGACCACGTCTTATAATAAATATCGTATTCTAGTATTTTACCCAAATCTAACGACTTCATGGTAATTAAGGCTGGCAGAGCCAAAATAATGAGGTCTTGGGCAAAAAAGTGTGGACACGTTACGACAAAAATTAGCGTTACTAACGAAACCGACCAAGCAAAATTTTGCCCAGGTTCAAAACGCGTTTTTCTTATGACTACGTAAGAAGCAAACGTACCTATTATAAACGTTATAAAAGATAATATTACGGCATACTGCTTTGACATAAAAATATTAAATAAAGATCGCAAACTAATTATATACTTAACGTGGCTTGCAACTATTTCGCTGTCAATAACAATTCCCTGGTATTGTCCTTTGGCGTGAATATCATAAAGAATTTTAGGGTAGTTAAAAGTATTTTCAAAGCCCGTACATAAATAAGAAATAAACACAAGCAAGATAAACACAGCCAAAGAAACGGCCAAAAATTTAAATTTTAACTTAATCAATGGTATCAATGAAAAGAAAAACAAATAATGTGGCTTGCAAAAAATAAACAAGTTTACAAAAGCATATCTAAAAGGCTTATTGAATAGCAAAGCAGCAAAAAATAGATATATAGACCCAGCGATTAAAAAATTTATCTGTCCCAACAATATATTATACATAGTTGGCAAACAGGCAAAAACACCAAGGTTGAAATATAAAATATTAAATTCATTATTTACGGACAACTTATTTTTCAAATAAGTAATTACGGCAAAATAAAATATCAAAGACAGTAACGAGAATAACACGTAAGAGAGATTAAAATTAAATAAAATTAGCGGGTAAAAAATTATTCCATTATAGGGTGGGTATTCAACGTAGTAGTCAAAACATTTAGCTGGATAAATAACGCTTGAAAAAACCGATTTTTGGACATCGGGGAAATACAGTTTATGACCTAAATTCAAACCGATCATTTTAGCAAAAGTATAGTACCTAGCAAAGTCGAGAAAATAATACTGGTTTTTTGTAATAGTAGAATAAAATTTTGAAGGATTAATTATCTCTAGGTAATACCCCAAAAAACTTAAAGCATAGGCAGCCAGAAATATTATATATATAGCCGAGATAAGCTTAAAACCTATTTTAGTAGTAATTTTCAAAATAAACTGACTCACGCAAGAAAATCACCTTTAAATTATAAGCTAATAGATTAAAAATTTGTTAGATTATTAACAATAAATCATGCCTGTCCTTTTTTTATTTTAAAGTATTGGTTTAAGGCTAAGCCAAATAGTATAAGGTCAATCAACAAATTGGAAATTTCCCGATAATCATATCTAGAACTGTTACCGCCACTCGTTAAAGCGATAACCCAAGATAAAGCTGGATAAAAATAGAAAATTAAACACCAGATTTTGTAATTAAA
>JAJYFO010000189.1 GCA_021785395.1 bacterium
ACCGTACAAAATGCCAATTTTAAGGAAAGTTTTGGTTTTCACTTTTTTTTGAGAAAAACTACCAATCAATTTAGTAAAATTTACAATAAAAAAAAAAAAAAAAAAAAAAATTTCAAACAACCATTTTTTTTAGATATTTACAATTGTTTTTTAAAAGATATTTTATTATATAATTTAGTAAATATGTTTTTCTTCTGGAAAATGGTAAAATGATAGATTTGTACTTTGAACCAATTTATCATTCTACCGTTTTACCCATAAAAAGAAATATCTGCAATTAAAGGGCTCATCAAAATTACTATGAAAAAATATTTAATACTAGTACTAGCTTTGTGGCTATTTATTACTTCCCCTTCTTGGGCAAATCAGAGTGACGAAATCGTTTTTGTCGACGCTAACGCCGCTACCACTTTATTTCCGCATTTCTGGGAACAGACCTTTGGGTCTGGTCGGGCTGTTTTGAGCCTTAGAGAAGCCTATAGGAATGATTTAAAGTTACTTAAAAGCATTACTGACTGTCAGTATGTTCGCTTTCACGGCGTATTCAATGATGAAATTGGCATCTTTGATACGGACAGTCAGAATAATACCGTCTTAAACTTTACCTATGTAGACCAGATTTATGATGGATTGTTAGCCCAAGGCGTAAAACCTTACGTTGAATTAAGTTTTATGCCATCAAAATTGGCCAGTGCAAACGCTATTCATCCATTTTGGTATCATCCCAATGTTTCACCACCTAAAGACTTCGTTCAATGGTCAAAATTTATCCACGATTTTGTCCAGCATTTAGTTAAACGCTATGGTATTAATGAAGTTGCCACTTGGTATTTTGAAGTCTGGAACGAGCCTAATATAGATTTTTGGCAGCCCGCTAATGGTGACCATAAAAAAACGTATTTCCAGTTGTATGAAACAACCGCAAAAGCCATAAAAAGTGTTGATACACAACTGAAAGTGGGTGGACCAGCTACAGCACAGGCTGCCTGGATTAGTGATTTTATTGATTTCTGTGCTAACAACAAAATAAAAGTTGATTTTTTATCAACGCATGTTTACGGTAATGATTCTAGCCTTAATGTATTTGGACAAGACAGCGCCACAATTTCTCGAGCTGATTTTGTTGGTAAAGCCGTAAAAAAAGTTTTTGACGAGGTTAAAGCTTCAAAAATGCCGAATCTTCCGATTATATGGAGTGAGTATAATGCCAGCTATTTTAATGAAGTCGAAATTACGGACTCAAGCTTTATGGGGCCTTGGCTAGCCAACACCATTAAGCAATGCAATGGCCTGGCGACACAAATGTCACTATGGACTTTTTCTGATGTTTTTGAAGAACAAGGAGTCCCTAAATCCCCCTTTTATGGCGGCTTTGGTTTAATCGCCAACTATAATATTCCCAAGGCGTCTTTTAACGCCCTAGCTTTATTGCATAAGCTTGGCGACTATTACATACCGGTAACATCACCAATGGCTTTAGCGACCAAAAGAAAGGACAATTCAATAGTTATTGCCGTATGGAATTATGTTGAACCACATGAATCAGGTACACCCAAAACCGTAACGGTCAAATTCTCTAATTTAAATAATTTAAGTAGGGCTAAGATTTACACTTTAGATGACGAACATGGCTGTGCTTTAACCATTTGGGAAAAAATGGGTAAACCGCAATTCCCTTCTCAAGAACAACTGGCCCAATTAAAATCGGCCAGTTTAAACTTTGCGAGTCAAGAATTTAAGTTAGACAAGGGTCAAGCTTTAAAACTTCAACTAGCCCCTCGAGCTTTAGCTTTAATTGAGGTTTTGAAATAAACAGCCGCTAATACTTTCAAGACTTCTGATAAATTGATTCCCTAATGACCGAAAAAAATAGCTTAAATGAGATAGCTACATTTTTATTCGAGTCAGTAAATTTACTTAAATTATTTATTTGATTTTTTCAACGACTACGGCCGTTCCATAACAAGCTACTTCTGTCGCGAACTGGTCTTTAGATACACTAACCGACGAATCATTATAACGAATCGACAAAACTGCATTAGCGCCTAATTTGCTAGCACGCAAAACCATTGAATCAAGTGCGTCCTGCCGCGTCTGAGCGCACATTTCGATGTAAGAGTTTAATGACCCACCTCCGGCGTTCATAAAAGTAGTAAGACTGGTTTGAATATTCTGATACATGTTAGGCTCGCGAACCATGACGCCTTGTACCATACCTATATATTTTTTTATTCGGTACCCTTCAAGACTAGGCGTAGTACTTAAAAGTAAGGCAGGAACTTTTATTGAATTATCTTGATTTGCTTTAAGCCCCTTACTAAAATCCTGGCGTAGATTTTTTAGGTCACTACCAGGCGCAGTTTTCATATTGCCTGGCTGGCTAAGGTTAGAATTATTCAAAGCCGGAGCGTACCCTTGCGAACTTTGTAAAGCTCTATTATAGGCGTATTCTGGATTTAAATTGGCTGGGGTTGGCGTATTAGGGGTATAATAATTATAGTTTGTCTTAGCCTGACCGTTGCCATACTGATTCATATTAGTGTTGGCTGGATAAGGATACGAACTATTAGTCTGCGCCCTTACTTGAGGCGTAAAAGAAGCTAACAGCATCGAGTTGATTAATATAATATTTCTATACAACTTCATTAAGGCTCAATTAATAAAAAAATATCCAACTAGCCAATAATAACACATAAAGTATATTATGAAATTCAAAGATAAATTAGATATCTTTTAAATCGACATTGCTTAAAAATTTAAATAATTAATGCAAAGGCGTTTGATTAAGCACCACAGTTGAATCTGTCGTACCAGCAATTGTACCGACTGAAATTGATGTGACATGATGTTCAAAACTAAGGAGTTTTATAAACTTTAAATGCTTCAAATTATCTTTCAGCCTTTTTGCGATAGGGTCCAGTTTTTTATTAATATCTTTATATACTTGAAGAACCTTATTTAACCTTGCCTTTAAACCATTATCAGAAGATTCATCTTCGCCTACTGGACTAGTTATATTATCTTGAGATGGTTCGACACTTTTAATCGTTGGCTCGACTTTAACTGTAACAACGTCCTTATCAGCCGAACTAACAACAGGGCCATTAATAAAATTGGCCATTTCTGGTTTCGAAGAGGCTGTTACTTCAACTTTATCGTCACTGATATTCGCCAAAAAGCGACTGTCATACTTACAACCATCTAAAGTAGGTGATTCAGGGTTAACAAAACTATATCTTGTTTGCGTATCGCCTACAAACTTGTTAAATCTGTCAAGTACCGTTGTTTGAATTTTGGACAAATTATCTAGTTTAAATAAACTTCCAGAAAACATAGAGTCTTCTAGGCCAGCGTCTTTAATAATTGACGACCCTTCGATACCACCAGCCAGGCTAGCCGTAAATTGAGCAACGCCACCACCAAAATCCTGCAGAACCGATCTGGCTTCTTTTAACTGTTTAGCAGAATAATCGTGCCGATTAAAATCGATTTTAGCAGCCGTCCCCAAAAGCTTGGTATCGTTCCATAATTTTTTTCGGTCTAAATATAGATACCCTACACCAAGGCTTAAAAGACCTACACCGACTATTGGCCCACCGGCTGTAGCAACAGCTCCAACGGCAATTCCCACCGCTGCGTCAAGAACAATTTTTCCTGGGTGGTCGACTATTTCTTTACCAGCACCTATGAAAACGTTTTGGGCTACATGAGCTGATTTTTCAACATCTATAGCGGCAATTTTGGCTCCTGCGTAGACAGTTTTAGCAGTTTTTTCGACGTCTTTACTTAAAATTTTAGCACCCTTACCAATATCTTTAGCTGTGCTTTCAACGTCTTTTTGAAGATTTCCATAAACTGTCCGCGCTACATTGCCTATATCTTTTTTAGCCGATTCCAAGTCCTTGGCTGCAACTTTGGCTACCTGCGATGCTGTAGCGGCGACTTTTTTATCGATAGCTCCAACGCTAGCTCCAACTTCCTTGGTCGCCGCAACGACACCATCCATACCTTCTTTGGCCGTAGATTCAACGCCGCTAGCTACCTTATCGCTAATATCCGAAGCGCTTTTGTCTAAATAATCACAAAAACTGAAAAAAGAACTTTTCGTGTTATTTTGCGAATTTGCAAGTACTTCACTGCCTTTTAGCTTGCTAGCTACTGATTTAGCTTCTATTTTTATCGGCTTGTTAATTAGCGAGTCCGGCATTTCTTGTTTCCTTGACAGATTAACGTATTTTCATATATACAAATTTGGCCTCTTTTAGATATTTTTTTTTATTTTTAGCAGCAAAATTTAAAAAATACAGTTTAATTGGTGTAAATACCATTAACTAAACCCAGTATGATATAAAATTAATATATGTCAAGGAGTAAATAAAAGTTTTAATATTAAAAAATCATCCTTTACTTGATTGGAATAAATTTTAAAAGAATTAGGAAACCAAGGATCTACTAAAGTCTTAAGGTTGATTTTTAATGTCAATTACGGTAATTTCGGGTCTGGCGCAAAACCTTACCCTTGGTGCGCTTTCGCCTTCCATGCCGATACCACGATTTATATATAGATAAGTATTATTTAGCCTATACAAGCCACTTTCATATTTTTTCTTAAATTTAGAAGCCGTTATAATAGCCCCATAAAATGGCAAGGCAACCTGTCCACCGTGAGTATGACCGGCTAGGTACAAATCAATATTGTTTAAACTTGCTTCAATAAGTGAATCTGGATAGTGGTATAAAAAAATTTTATACGCATCTGGATTAGTATCGGCCAATATTGACCCTAGCAAAATTTTGCTAGATGTCGGCTTTCCAGCTAAAGTAATTAAATTATCATTGATTTTAAAAGTCAAAGCCAAATTATTTAATTCTGTTACAGGCAGTTCTTTAAACCGGTAAGGGATATGCCTGGTTGAAATATCCCAATTCCCTCTAACAGCGTAAATAGGTGCAATAATCGCCAGTTTACGCATCAAAGTTTGAAATATAGGTAAGCCCGGTTTAGAATTTATACTATCGCCGGTAAAAACTATAATATCGGGGTGTAAATTAGATATAGTTTCAGGGATTATAGGCTCGAGCCTAGGGCTTTTATCGCAGTGTATGTCAGATATTTGGAATATTCTTATGGGGTTTTTAATTTTGGGGCTAGTTAATTTTACGAATTTAACTTCCAACCAATATGGCTCGATGAAATAACCGTAGAACATGGCCATTATTCCCAAACTACCAATTAACAATATAAA
>JAJYFO010000190.1 GCA_021785395.1 bacterium
TGGCTGTCTACCTTATTTTGGCTTGTACGTTTTATTTTTTATGATTAGCTTTACCTAGGATCAAAATGCCAGAACTGCCTGAAGTCGAAACTATTGTCCGTGGCTTAAAATCAATTACTGGTAAGTCGATTAGCGGTGTTAAGGTTTACCGTGAAAGCAGCGTGGCTTTCCCTGATGTAGAAACATTCAAAGCCGGGTTGCTAAATAAAAAAATTAAACAAGTTACTAGGCGAGGTAAATTTATAGTAATCATTTTGAACGATGATTCGATTTTATTAATTCACTTAAAAATGTCAGGTCGACTAGTGCTTGATGATAACCGTAATAAATATTGTCGGATAAGCCTGAAATTAAGTGATGCATTGAATTTGGATTTTATTGATACCAGAGCTTTGGGTAAACAATGGTATTATAAAGATAAAGTCTCTATGTATGAAAATTTGCCAACGCTTAAAAATATGGGCGTTGAACCGCTAGAAGATTTTAACAGTGATGATATTTATTTGAGAATTAAAAAAAGTAATATGAAAATTAAGACTTTGCTCTTAGACCAAACTATTATCTGTGGAATCGGTAATATTTATGCTGACGAAATACTGTTTCTGGCTAAAATTAACCCGTTAAACACAGGCAATTCACTCACTAAAGCTAAGTTTAAAAAACTAGTTAGCACTATTCGTTTGGTTCTGAGCCAAGCTATTAGTTATGGCGGTTCAAGTATACGTGATTACAAAAATGCACAAGGGGTAAATGGTAACTACCAGAATTATGCCTACGTGTATGGTCGCAAAGATAAACCGTGTAGATTATGTAAGAGTCTGATTCAAAAAATCACACTAGGCGGCAGAGGCACACATTTTTGTCCTAAATGCCAGAGACTATGAAATACTAATCTTTATGGATTTGCAAAGTAGCCATCTATTAATGGATTGCCAGTAATTTGCGATTTGTTTTTAGCTTCAGTGCTTCCGTCTATTAGAACATTTCCGGTATCTATACGTTCAGTAGCTTTATTGGAGCTGGCTTTATTTTCAATGTGCTGATTATTGCTATAGCCTAAACCCTGAGATACCGAATCCAGATTTAAAGTTCCATTTTTATTCAATAAACTTTGAACATCAGAAGTGTTCCAATTTTGAGCTAAATTTTGAATTATCTGAAACTGTTCTGGGCTGACATCGTTAGCTAAACGGCTTTGTGGATTACCCTTGACATATTCGACGTAAGCTTCTAGACCACTTTGGGATAAATCTTGGGCTGATGTAACTGAATTAATATCATTATAAATCTTGCTATTATTAGCAAATAAAGTGTTCACTACATTACCATCAGTCTGCCTTAAATACTCAAAATTTTTCTCGGCTGGGTTTAATAAAGGTGAATTGACGGCAACTGAATTTCTGTCACCAAGGCCAATTGCAATGGAATCAGGGCTCATATTGCCATTTTTATCAACCATTTTTTGAATATCTGTAGAATTCCAATTATTAGCCAAATTTTCAACTGCTCTAAATTGTTCAGCGCTTACGTCTTTGGCTAAACTACTTTCCGGATTACCTTTCACATAAGCAATATATGCCTGTAAGCCAGTTTGTGAAATTTGGCTTGCGGAGGTTACTGAATTGATGTCGTTGTATAATTTTCCGTTATTAGCCAATAAGTCAGTGGCTATTTTAATATTTTGGCTAGTACCGATATCAGTAATAATAGGAGAGGCTTTTGCATTTAAATCATTTGGATTAATTGCTGTTTTTTCACTTTGAACCTTAGCCGCTGGAACTATAATAGGAGTATCATTGTTGCTAGATGGTGAAGTTGGATTTAATTGTGCTTCAGTTGTGTAAGTTTCGGTTTTGACGGAATATCCACTCCCGGAATTTTTTCCAAAAAGCTCACTCTTTGCAGTTTGTGCTTCAGGAGAACTAGGCTTAGTTACTTCAGGGGAATTGGGCTTAGTTACTTCAGGCGAACTGGGCTTAGTTACTTCAGGCGAACTGGGCTTAGTTACTTCAGGCGAACTGGGCTTAGTTACTTCAGGTGAACTGGATTTAGTTACTCCAGGTTGTGTTGGTGTATCTTTAGATACTGGTGTTTGACCGGGTAGTTTAATCTTTTCACCTGGCCTGATCAAATTAAAGTTCTTAATATGTGGGTTTAATTTTTCCATTTCTTTGACAAAGCCACCCAACTTATTATTATCATGTTCACTTGGATTCAGTTTTCGGGCTATTTTCCAGAAATTATCACCTGGTTTTACGGAATATTCATTATCACCAAGTTTAGCCATAGGATGTGCTTCAGTGCTATTAGGTGGTGTTAAAGGCTTGTGGGGTTGTTCTGGTACATGTGAACTACCTTCTGGTGGTGTGGCAGCAGTCGGATGGGCAGCAGCTTCTGGTGGTGTGGCAGCAGTCGGATGGGCAGCAGCTTCTGGTGGTGTGGCAGCAGTCGGATGGGCAGCAGCTTCTGGTGGTGTGGCAGCAGCTGGATGTGGATTATCCCAGTTGTTAAATTGTAAAGGTGCAGCGGTAGGGGCATTAAAGTCATTGATCATAGACTGCGAATCGGCATAACCTAAAGACTCAGCCATAGAGTTTACCGATATATAGCCATTTGGGTGTAATGACTTGATTTCAGGTGTATCCCAGTTTTTGTATAATTGATTTATAACCGACATTTGGTAGGTATCCACACTTTTAGCTAGAGCGCTATTAGGGTTGTCTTGGTAATTTTTAATAAAATTGCCTAGTTCTTCTTTGGTAACTTTGCCGTTAGATACACCACCATTGGCAGCTGATTCAAGCGTGGAAAAAAGCCTGGCGTTATTGGCGAGCAAAGTTTGGGCAATGGGTTTATCTTCGTTATAGGCTTTAATCCCTTCGTTTTGCTTTTGGTAAAACTGGTCGATTTTATTAATTCTACTGTCTAAATCTCCCTTACTGATGTATCTGTGCCCAAATATTCCTAAAACTGGTCTGGAAGTAGCCAATTCCCCGTATTGACTCATTAAAGTCTGCGACATAGCCAAGTCAAAAGGCGTTACAAGGTTTCCGGCTTTGTCATAATCAGCCTTAAAACCATCTTTGTAGATATTTTGAATGTTTAACTCTTTACCACTATTGGCGTGACCTGGCTCTAGTTGTTCAGACCCCCAGGCCAGTGATAAATTTCTCATTTCACCGCTTAGCTGAGCGTTTACCGCACTTAAAAAGGCCATATCGGTAGACTGATTGTTTTGTGGGTTGTTGACAAAGTTTTCAAATTCTTTGCGTAAAGCTTTATAAGCAGCCTGGGTTCCTTCTGTTTTTTGAGCATTTTCGACTTTTTTCACAGTATTTTCAACGTTGTTCTGAAATGCGTCGTAAGGATTTGGCATTTTTTTATCTCCTATGCTAAAAATAAGATTGTTACAGGTATAAGTTGGCTTTGCATACGGTTAAATATACCCTCTGAACTGAGTGAAATCAACAATTTTTTTAAAATTTAATATTAATTTTTAAATTTTTGATGTAGGTGGGTATTAGACTGGTCATATTAGTATCGACAAAATAAGTAAAGTAGTGGTTAAGACATTTTTATCGGCTGTTAAAAATAAATTTTTATCTCTACCGAAGCGGATATAAGCATAAGTATACACAAAGGATGTATTCAATACGTTGGTGAAAAGAACTTTGTTTGCGTAATCCCCCTAATTACATTTTCGATTTTTCTCATATACTAGATTTAAGCTGAAATTTATCGCTGTTTTGTTAAAGATAGAAATTATTCATGGACAATAAACTAAACGCAATAAATAGTAAAAGTGGTTCTGAAAAAGGGCAAAAACCAACTTTGGCTGGTGATTTTTACCAGGCTCTTAAATTTTCAGCTATTCAAGAACCTTTAGACGGTATTACGCAAATTATCGACAAAGTTACCAAGTCAAAATTATACAATGAGACACAATTTGTAAAAGCCCCCGAAATTCAAAAATTCGGCTCTACTGCCTGGGTAGCCCAGAATCTTGGTTCGGGTTTGGGTATTCTTGCTCCGTTGATTGCGACCCAAAAATTATTTGTCGAGCCAGCTATGTCTGGCATTTTAGACGATTCGGTAATCGGTCAAAAAACAGTATTAAATGATTTGTCTTTAAAAAATTCTCTAGCTACTGGTTTTGTTTATGGCTCGGCCTTAACGCCCAATCAAAATGACGGTAAAACTTTTTGGGCACAGCGTTTTGACCATGGCGTGGAAAGCAGTTTTGCCTTTGGGGTTATGACTTTGTCGTCGCAAGGTTTGTCTGAATTTGCTCAAAGTAATATGAGTAAAAGTTTGGGTATAGATTCTATGCTTAAATCATCTTTGCTTAACGGAACACTTTCTGGAGCAGCTAGCGCTAGCATTACCAGTGAAATCGCATCGTTAATCGACAAACATAAATTGGCTAATTTATCGGATATAAAACAAAATATCGCTTCGATGGCAATTCTAGGTGGTTTAATGGGTGGCTTAAGCGATATTAAAAATATTCCGCGCCCGAGTGAAAATAATCTAAAACTTGAAAATATAGCTCATACTAGCTTGGCTCCAGGTGTAGATGACGTATCTTTGCACGAATTAAGCGCTAAAATTGCCGCTAAATTTAACGTTAATGATGTTAACGCTGAAAAGCTCGACGCTTTAGCGTCTAATTACACTGGCAGTGACCGTGAAATGGCCAAGGCTATACTAGATAAATCCAAAATTAATATGTCCGATAAATTGTTAATGAAAAATCTAGCTAGCGCTGGTCAAAATTTAATCGCCGAATTAAAATTGCAACCTAATTCTCATGTGGATTATTTTTATACCTTAACGCCAGACTCACCAGGTAATGCACTTGCCTATTTAACGCGCAAGGCCAATAACCTTGAAATGGGTATACATAGCCTCGACTATTTACAAAATGATTTGGTTTCTAAAAAGTCGGCTAATATAGTTTTATTCGATAATTTAGAAAATGCTAGCGATAAAGACTTGGCGTTATTAAAAAACATGTCGAAACTTGGTCATAAAGTTTACATAATAGACACTAATAATTTTGCCAAAGGGTTAAATTTTATCGACTTAATAGATTCTAAAAAATCGGCTGACAAGCTTAATAATCTGGTCTTAGCCGCCAAGAATAATGCCCTAGCTAATGTGGCTGATCCGGCCGATATTTTATTAAATTCAACCAATAATAAATTGGCTAACGACATAGGTGCCAAAA
>JAJYFO010000191.1:0-3961 GCA_021785395.1 bacterium
AAGCTTTAGTTAGAATGTATCCACAATTTGACATAAGTGATAACCCAAATTGGGCGAAAGTTTATGAAAATGCCAAAAAAGGTAATGGTGACGCCTTAAAATTGTTAGCTTTTAAAGATGACCCAGATAAACACGAAATTTGTAAATTAATACTTAAACAACTAAATTCAAAAAAAACTGGTAAAGAGCTTAGCGAAATATTTAGCGCAAGCCCCTATGGTTGGTCTAAAGACGTAATTGATGGCGCTTTAATGGTTTTAGTTCAGGCTAATATTGTAACCATGCAAAATCACCAAAATAAAACTATCGACTTTAAAAACATAGAACGCCGAGAAATTAGTAGTTTATCCTTTAAAACTGAAAGTATAATAATTACCAAACAAGAAGAATTGGCATTAAGACTATTATTTAAAGAACTAGATATTAACTGTAGTTCTGCTTCAGACAACGGTTATGCTGAAGATTTCGTAAAACGACTAGAAACCTTAGCTAGAGAAGCTGGTGGTGATCCACCAAAACCAGAATTACCTAATTTGAGCCTTATAAATACATTTAATAATTTAAGCGGCAACGAGCAATTAAAAGCCCTACATGACAATAAAGATGCACTAACTGCCAATATTAAAAACTGGAAAAATTTAAAGAAAAAAATTGAGGAAAAAATAAAGGATTGGGATACCTTACAACAACTTATGCGTTTAGGCAGTGATTTGCAAGAATTTGATGATATCAATGCTCAAGTTTCAGCTATAAAAGATAATCGTTTATTGCTTCAAGAACCTAGCCCTTTAAGGCAATATATCAATATTTTAGAAAAAAGTTTAAGGGATAAAATGTTTACTGTCTACAATAATTACAAAGTAGAATATGAAAGATGCTTACACGAATTAAAAAAAAATAAAGACTGGCAGCAATTGAATGAAAGTGATAAAGAAACTATACTTTTACAAAATACTATTCATTTAGAACGATTACCTGATATTTCCGATATAGGTAAATTAATTGAAACTCTAAATATACTTAAATTTGAATCGTGGATTACTAAAACCCATGCTCTAGCCAGTCAATTTAAACAAGCCTTAGACTCTGCCATAACTAAGCTTGAACCAAAAGCCAAAAAAATCCCATTGCCAAGGCGGGTAATTAAAAATATTGCCGAAATGAAAGTATGGGTATCTGAAGTTGAAACCGAACTATCTAAAGCCCTTGATGAAGGTATCCCTGTTTCTATCGAGTAAAATAATTTTAGGAGTATAAAATAAATTGCCAACATTAGATAAAGCACTTCGAACTAAATTAGAAAATACCATTAAAGAAGCTAGAACCATTGCTGAAAGAGCGGCGGCTGCCTCATTAAGACAACTTGGCGTCGGTGACTCAGACCCACCCAATTACCTAGATGAAAACAAACGTGATTTAAGGCGAAAACTAAGATTCCATGCTAGGTTACTGGGTGATAAGCGCGATGATAAAAGTAAGACCCAGGAAATAGGTCATTTAATTGAAGAAGTAGCCTACGAACATTGGCATAGAATGTTATTTGCCAGATTTTTAGCACAAAATAATTTACTAATGTACTCAAAAAATGGCCAAAATATACCAGTTACCCTTCAAGATTGTGAAGGGCTAGCCAGTTCTGAAAACGCCAAAAATGGCTTTGAATTGGCTGCTAGATTGGCTACAAAAATGCTACCGCAAATTTTTCGTATTAATTCACCAGTATTTAGTTTAAATTTTGCACCTGAATATCAAAGTGAATTACAAAAATTATTAACGGCTTTGCCTGAAGCCGTTTTTACAGCCACAGATTCGCTTGGTTGGGTGTATCAGTTTTGGCAGTCGATTCGAAAAGATGAAGTTAATAAATCAGAAACTAAAATTGGACCCAATGAAATAAGCCCAGTAACTCAGTTATTCACTGAGCCGTATATGGTAAGCTTTCTTTTAGACAATACAATAGGTGCCTGGTTTGCCTTAAAACGTTTAAGTAATGACGATTTAGTAAATGCCACAAGTGAGGGTGAACTTAGAGACAAAAGTAAAATTAGAGGTGTTCCACTAGAATATTTAAGATTCGTTAAAAATGACAATGGTCAATGGCAGCCTATGGGCGGCACTTTTGAGGGTTTTGCCGATAATTTAAAAGATTTTAAATTGCTAGACCCATGTTGCGGGTCAGGCCATTTTCTGGTCGCAGCTTTTTTAATGCTAGTACCAATTAGAATGGAACTAGAAAAAATAACGGTTGAAAAAGCTATAGATAGTGTTTTAAGTGATAATCTACACGGACTAGAAATTGATAGCCGCTGCGTTGAAATAGCTGCTTTTAATTTAGCTTTAACTGCCTGGTCTTATAATGGTGGTTCGGCTTATAAAAATGACAAATCTAAACAAGATAATGAAGTAAGTGTAGATCGCAGTAGCCAGTCTGGTTATCGCCCATTGCCGAATTTAAACGTAGCTTGTTGTGGCTTAGAGCCTAATTTTACTAAAGATGAATGGAAGCATTTGTTTAGCGATAAAGATAAAATTGAGCCAACTTTAGATAACCTTAAAGAAATTTTTAAAAATGCCCCAATACTAGGCAGTTTAATCAACCCGGCTAAATCTAAAATGGGAATATTTACTAATTTAAGTGAGTTGATTGATAATATAGAACGAAGTTTTGCAAACGAAAAAAATACTAAAGAAAACGGTGTTAAAGATATTAGTAAATATGGCAATGCCATAGAATCTACTGACGCGTCAAAATTACCAGCCAACTTAGAATCAACTGTTAGTCAAGAAATAACTGACACCTTTGAAGTTACAGTACAAGCTAGTGATTTAACCAAGGCTCTGGTTTTATTAAATAAAAATTATGATTTTGTAATCACTAATGTACCGTACTTGAACAGTAAAAAGCACACAGAAGTTTTAAAAAAATTCTGTACCGAAAATTATAAAGAAGCCAAAAAAGACTTAGCCACTGTTTTTTTAGAGCGATGTCTTGAATTTTGTAAAATTGGCGGTAATGTTTCAACTGTTATACCACAAAACTGGCTATGTTCGGTTAGTGACGACAAACTAAGAAAAAAACTTTTAAACAATGAGACTTTTAATTTTATTGCTAAACTAGGGTCTGGTGCATTTCAAACACCAATGTGGGTTTTTAATGTCCAACTTCTCAGCATTATCCACACTCAAAATCACTTAAAACAACTCGCTGAAATTGATCAAGGGCCAAATGCCCCTCACTTTATAGCTGGGCTTGACGTTTCTAATCACAAACAACCCAGCGACAAAGCCACAGGGTTAAAATCGTGCGACATAAAATTAATTGATCAAGCCAAGCAACTGCTTAACCCGGATGTCAGGATTCTTTTTGAGGAATTTAACGAATTCATACTTTTAAATAATTATTCAAAAAGCTATTGGGGTCTAGGTAGTGGTGATTATAGTAGATTTGGCCGCAATTTTTGGGAACTTTCAATAATTTCTAAAGACTGGGTTAAACAATTAAGCACTGTGATTAATACAACTTACTATGGAGGTCGAGAACATATTTTATACTGGCAGGATGGAAAAGGTGATTTAGTTAATCATCCAGGTAGCTATGTTCGAGGATTACCAGTTTGGGGCAAACATGGTGTAATAGTTTCTCAAATGCGGCATTTACCAGTTTCAATTTATACAGGTGAATGTTGGGATACTAATTCTAGTCCCATAATCCCCGATAAGCCTGATCACCTAGCAGCCATCTGGTGCTTTTGTTCATCACCAGATTTTAATAAAGCGGTAAGAGAAATAGATCAAAAGTTAAACGTAACTAATGCTACGCTGGTTAAAGTACCCTTTGACCTTGAATACTGGCAAAAAGTAGCTAGCGAAAAATACCCAAACGGGCTACCTAAACCATATTCTGACGACCCAACCCAATGGCTATTTCATGGCCACCCAGCTAAAAGTACTAACCCATTGC
>JAJYFO010000191.1:3971-5202 GCA_021785395.1 bacterium
ACCCATTGCAAGTAGCTGTAGCTCGTTTGCTTGGCTACAAATGGCCAGCCGAAACCGATAAAGATATGAAATTATCTGATGAAGCCAGATTATGGATAGCCAAATGTGAAGACATGATTGCTTCCACTGAAACCAGTGGCATTGTGTGTATACCATCGGTACTTGGCAAGGAGCCAGCCAGCGATAGATTAATAAATTTATTGGCTAAAGCTTATGGCACAGATTGGAGTAGTTCAAAATTAGACGAAATACTTAACCCCGTTAATAATAACAGCTCTAATATTGAAGAGTGGTTAAGGAATAAGTTTTTTATCCAACACTGTAAATTATTTTACGACCGTCCATTTATCTGGCATATTTGGGACGGATTAGTAGACGGCTTTGCTGCTTTAGTAAATTACCATAAATTAGATAAAAAATTACTTGAAACATTAATATATACTCATTTAGCTGACTGGATAAGCAAGCAAAAAACAAATAAGGCTAATAATGTTGAAGGTAGCGATGAAAAAATCGTTGCAGCCCAAAATCTAAAAACCAGCCTTGAATTAATTTTAAAAGGTGAAAAACCTTACGACATATTTGTCCGCTGGAAAAGTATTAAACAACAGCCAATAGGTTGGGAACCCGATATAAACGATGGTGTTCGCTTAAATATTCGACCATTTATGACTGCACCAGATGTTAAAACTAGAGGAGCTGGTGTATTGCGTGACAAGCCCAAGATTGAATGGAAAAGTGACAGAGGCAAAGATACCGAAATTTCACCATGGTACCACGTATTTAAGGGTGAACGCATAAATGATCATCATTTAACATTAAAAGAAAAACATTAACAACTGATTTTGAAGCACATGATAATGAAATTAGTCAAATATTTATAACTGATAATGGTGAATTTTTAATAACAGCATCATGTAAAGGAACTATTATAAGATCATTTTTAATAAAATCAAAATCTATAGTGATATATAAAGAGTTTAGAAGAGGTTCTTCTATAGCAAATATATATTCTATATGTTATTCTCCATCTTTACAATGTTTAGCTGTCACTAGCGATCAAGAAACAATACATTTTTTTACAATGAAAAAAAAAGAAATAACGTTTTTGGAAATATTGAAAAAGTTTGCTAATGCTTTAGATCAGTACGTAAAAGATAGAGAGAACGTAAAAGAAATAAACACAAAAATAGAAATGAATGTGAAAAATACTGCAGAATTACAGAATTGG
>JAJYFO010000192.1 GCA_021785395.1 bacterium
CAAAGCGCCCCTGGTCATTAATAGCTGTTTACCGATTTCGACTATTTCTATCAACTTGGTCGGATTTGAATCCAAATCAATCATGTTACCAGCTTCTTTGGCTGCCTGTGTGCCTGTATTCATAGCCACACCAACGTCAGCCTGGGCTAAAGCTGGAGCGTCATTGGTTCCGTCACCGGTCATGGCGACAAGGCGACCCTGCGCTTGTTCTTTTTTTATTAAATCCATTTTTGTCTGTGGTGTAGCCTGGGCCAAAAAATCGTCTACACCAGCCTCACTAGCTATAGCTGCGGCTGTCAGAGGATTATCGCCAGTTATCATAATAGTTCTTATACCCATTGAACGCAGCTTATTAAATCTATCTTTCATGCCACCTTTAACGACGTCTTTTAAGTAAATAGCTCCAAGAATACCTTTAACGTTATCGGCTACAACCAAAGGTGTGCCACCAGCTTGCGAAATTTTGGTGATTTCTTTTTCCAAATCGGCGCTCAAGTTAAAGCCATTTTCGTTGGCAAAATTAACGATAGATTCACTAGCACCTTTTCGAATTTGTGTCGTATTTAAATTTACTCCGCTTATTCTGGTGGTGGCCGAAAAAGGAATAAAGGTAACTTCTTTATCGCTTAGACTAACTTCGCGGATACCGTAATTTTTAGCCAGTACCACAATCGAGCGGCCTTCGGGGGTTTCATCGGACAGCGAGGCCAGCTGGCTAGCTATAGCCAAATCTTTTACTTCAATACCAGGCGACGGCACGAATTCACTGGCTTGACGATTACCCAAGGTGATTGTACCAGTTTTGTCTAATAATAAAGTATCGACGTCACCAGCTGCCTCAACGGCTTTCCCACTGGTGGCCAAGACATTGTATTGTAAGACCCTGTCCATACCGGCAATGCCTATAGCCGATAAAAGACCGCCAATAGTTGTGGGTATTAAACAGACAAGTAAGGCTATAAGTGAAAATAAATCGGGACCTTTGTCTAAATTGTCCTTAAAACTATACAAACAATAAGGATAAATAGTTACGACGGCCAATAGAAAAATAATCGTCATACCAGACAGCAAAATGTCTAGGGCTATTTCATTGGGTGTTTTTTGGCGGCTGGCCCCTTCTACCAGGGCTATCATTCTATCTATAAACGTTTTACCCGATTCAGCTGTAATTCTAATCCTTAGCCAGTCGGATAAAACTGTAGTGCCACCGGTAACACTGCTGCGGTCGCCACCACTTTCACGAATAACCGGAGCCGATTCTCCGGTTATAGCACTTTCATTGACGCTGGCGACACCTTCGATTACTTCGCCGTCACTTGGAATAACCTCATTAGCGCTTACATAAACGATGTCATCAACTTTTAATTCGCCAGCCAAAATACTTTCGTACTTACCTTTGGCGATTTCACGGTTGGCCATGGTTTCTTTTTTATTTTTCTTTAAAGTCATAGCTTGGGCCTTGCCGCGGCCTTCAGCGATACTCTGAGCTAAATTGGCAAATAAAACGGTAAACCACAACCACAAAGATATCTGAAATTCAAAAATTAATTCTTGAGAATTTCTATGCTTAAATACATTTTCCACAAAAATTATACTGGTAATTATGCTACCGATATAAACAACGAACATAACCGGATTTTGAGCCATTGTTTTGGGATTCAGTTTAATGAAAGTATCTATAACCGCCTGTTTAAAAATTTGGCGGGTAAATAACGGCTTATTTTTTTTTATGTTATTGTCCATAGTTTAAAATAACTGTCCTTTGTGCATTAATAAAAATTCGATTATTGGCCCAAGGCATAAAGCCGGAAAAAATGTCAGAGCGCCCACGATAATTATTACACTGATTAATAAAACGACGAATAAATAACTATGGGTAGGAAAAGTACCTTCGCTCACTGGCACAACTTTTTTCTTGGCCAAAGATCCAGCCATAGCTAAAACCGGAATAAGCATAAAAAAACGGCCGAAAAACATAGCTAGCCCCAGAAGTAAATTGTAAAACGGCGTATTGGCCGACAAGCCAGCAAACGCCGAACCGTTATTACCGGTACAAGAAGACGTCGCATAAAGCAATTCGCTAAATCCATGTGGACCATTGTTATTTAAATTATTAGTTAAAGCCCCTTGAGGGTTAAAGAAATTGCCAGCTGGCAAATTAGCCACGCATATAATCGCACTAGATATTAATATAGAAAACGCTGCGACCAAAATAAATAACATGGCCATTTTAATTTCTTTTTTTTCTATTTTTTTACCCAGATACTCGGGCGTTCGCCCTACCATAAGGCCAGCTATAAAAACGGTTAAAATAGCAAAAACGACTATTCCATAAAGGCCACTACCAACGCCACCGAATATGACTTCGCCCAATTCCATATTTAAAAGGGTAATAAGGCCAGCTATCGGCGTTAATGAATCGTGCATACAGTTTACCGCACCACAACTAGTATCGGTCGTGACAACGGCAAATAAACTCGAATTAGCTAAACCAAAACGCGTTTCTTTGCCTTCCATATTACCGCCCAAATCGCCCAGTTTAACGGTCGAGCAGTCAATATTAAATCTTTTAAATATTGGGTTTCCGGCTGCTTCAGCATTGTAAGTAATAATTGTTCCGGCCAAAAACATAATTGCCATAACCACAAATAAAACGATGCCTTGCCTGCTATCTTTTACCATTTTGCCAAACGTATAGGTTAGACCTGCTGGTATTATGAAAATTGACAGCATTTCAACTAAATTAGATAATGGTGTTGGATTTTCAAAAGGATGGGCAGAATTGGCGTTAAAAAAACCACCGCCATTAGTACCAAAGTTTTTTATCGCTTCTTGGCTGGCAACCAAGCCAAACGGAATTATTTGGGTTTTATTTTCTAAGGTTAAAAGACTTAAATAAGGCTTTATATTTTGGATTACGCCTTGAGATACTAAAATTAACGCGATAATAATCGACCCTGGTATTAGAATATATAGGTGAATTCTAATAAGGTCTTGCCAAAAATTACCCAAAGATTTACCATGGTTGGCAGCGATTCCGCGTATAAAAGCTATGGCAACGGCAATGCCAGTAGCTGCCGAAGCAAAATTATGCAAGGTTAATCCAATCATTTGGGACAGATAAGACAGGGTCGTTTCACCAGCGTAAGCCTGCCAATTAGTATTGGTAGTAAAAGATATAGCCGTATTGAAAGCCAAATCTGGTGTCATAGATGTAGCATAGGCTGGCGATAAATTATTAACCGAAAAATGTTCTGGGTTTAGCGGTAAAAAACCCTGACCCATTAAAATTATAAATGTCACCAGGCACGATACTAGTGAAAATCCAAGTACAGATTTAGTATATTCGACCCAATCCATGCCCAAACCAGGGTCTATATTTATAAATTTATAGATAAATTTTTCAACTGGCGAAATTAATTTATCAATTAGTAAGGTTTTCTGTTCAACTACGTTATATATATACAAACCGACTGGTTTGGTTAAATAAGCTAAAACTATTAAAAAAAATAATATTTGGCTAATACCAATTATAGTCATATAAATACCTAGTATCGCTCAGGGTTGAGCAATGCGTAAATCAAATAAACGAATAAACAAATCGTGCTAACCAAAGCTAGGATAAGGTCAAAATTTAACATGTATTATAAGTTTAAAATAATCGAAAAATTGCTCATAAAAACATCTTATTTTACAAGGTATTAAGATAGGGTCAATTATGATTGAATTGATATAAAGTTAATATCAATTTTTTAAGTCGAATTTTTTAAAATATTATATAAAATTTCAGCACACCCATTTCAAGAAATTAAGCCAATACTTTGGCATGAAATTAGATATAATTATTTTTACAGATTCATTAGCTTCTTTCTAGAAATCGAACGAATACCTTGGCAGCTATAAAAGGCTGGCAAGAAAGTTTTTTATATACGTATAGAATTTTAATTAGTAAATAATTATTTTTTCAAGGTCATTACCCATAATACTGTATGATCAAATAGTCGTCATTTTAAAAGACGTTGTATTGACGAGTTAATTAAAATAGTTAAAGATTTAATTTGAAAGTTTTGACCCCACTATTTTTATGTATATTTTTTCACACACCTAATCTCTCTATTGCCCAAACGATCTTACCCAAACCTATGACTGACGCACCCAACCACAAACTATTACCTCATTCAATCGAAACCTGGAATCAAAACCTAGGTCAAAACGTGATTATATATGATGTTGGGGCATCTACCAATACAACTGCCTACCAGGTAATAATCAATAGAAATGGCAAGGTTCTATTTTATTTTTCCAAAAAATATTCTAATGAAACCTTACAACCTATCGAATTACAATTAGAAGCAAGTAAGATAGATAAGCTATTTAATGACTTCGAAAATTTTTGGCCATTGCCGGCCAACCACCCTAAAAATGTCGCTAAAAGCAGGTCGTTTGGTCACTATTCGTATTTGACGTTTAATGGCGTTCATAGCGATGATTTGGATACTTATAGCAAAGAAAGCAAATTATCCGAATTCATCCAAGCGATTAACGCTTTGGTAAACGGTTGCAAAGAGGAGTCTTTCAACTGATCAGAATAAATGGAACTATAACAATTGTTTCTCTAGACAATAGCTTACATTTTAACCATTACAATAATAGTTCCGAATAAATCGTCTAAAATAGTCATTTAAAAACTTAAATTATTCATAAAAGCACTTGCCCAATACATGATAATTATATAAAATCTAGGTGTAATAAATATATCCTTATGACCATAAATACTTCGACACCAGAAACTATGCCAAAATTTAAAGCCATCAAAGCTTTATTAACACTTCTTCGTAAAGACCCTATCAAATACCTTAAAGAAGACAGACCTAAGTATTACGAAAAATATTGCCATGACGTCGACGAATTTGGCTACGATCTATACACATTAGCCCATTGCGAACCAGCTTTTCAATACCTATTTGAAGAACATTTTAAGATTAAACTAACCGGCCTTGAGAATATTCCGTCGTCTGGTCCAGCCCTATTAGTGGGTAACCATTCAGGTATGCTGCCCATCGATGCGGTTATGCTGACCATGGCGATGTGCAAATTACACCCTGAGCCAAGACGGATTAGGTATCTGGTTACCGATTGGTTTT
>JAJYFO010000193.1 GCA_021785395.1 bacterium
AAACTTAAAAAATTTAAAAATACTATAAATTCTTTAAACAAGGCCATTGAAATTAACCCAGTCAATAGCCAGAATTATACATTGCGGGCCAATTGTCAAACCATACTAAACAATTTTAATGCTGCCATTAAAGACTACAATAAAGTTACCGAGCTTAATCCATCTGACACAAACACTTATTACAGCAGAGAATTAGCATTATACAATTTAAGTGGGCTTTAAACGATTTTAACAAAGCGATTGAACTTGACCCCAAGCATACCGATAGCCAATGTATGCGAGGATTCGTTCATTTCTACTCAAATAATCCTAAAAGGGCTCTTAGCAATTATAATACAGCTCTTGAGCTTAAACCAGAACATGCAATGGCACATTGTGGCAAAAGTATGATTCACGCAAACTTTGGATTTTACAAAGAGGCTTTAACCGCTTTCAACAAAACGATCGAACTAGAACCGAAAAATATACAAGCTTATTTTGAGCAAAGTTTTGCGCTAGTATATTTAAACGACTACAATGGGGCAATTAATGCCTGTAATACTTATGATAGCGCTTAAGCCTAAATATGCGAGCCATACTTCATTCGAGGTATAGCAATGAATTATTGTGGCAATTATCTCGGGGCTTTAATAGATTTTAACAATGACCTTGCACTAAAGCCAAAGTTTGCCGATGGGTATTACTTGCGTAGCATAATAAAAAGTTTGTTGGGATATACCAAAGGTGCCAAAGAAGATTTCCAAAAATATATTGAATTAACTAAAATAAAAAAATAATACGCAAAAATTATTTATTAAACTGGGCTAATGATACTAATAGCCGCTGGCAATACCGATATTTCCATAGGAGTTACACCCAATCCGTCTCCGTCAATCATACAAGTTGTTTCAGTAATCGTTTTAGAATTAGGGGTTGTATTTAAATGAAAAATTTCTTTGAATTTATTTTTGGCATTTTCCAAAGGCGATTTTTTTAAGATTTTATGTTCAACTTCAATTAATACTTTATTGGCTTGCTTTACATAATAAGGAGCGCTACTACCGACAAAACCACTTGTAAAATGAAAGCCAAGGTCAAGGTAATCAATAAAATCATTAGGTGTTAAAATACACAAATCCAATAAACCGTCTTCAATACTAGCCGCCGGTGATAACATCCCTAAACCCAAATCACCAACGTTAGATACAAATACACCAGAAGCTGTAACACAGAAAGTTTCCTCATCGTTTAGAGTTATACGAAGTGGAATCGGAGCTACAGCCAGATTTCCTATCATCGAACTCACATAAGCAAGCATTTTCCAAACAGCTTTATCGCTAGCTTCTGGTATCAAAATTGCGTCTGATAGTGGTCCTACGCCACAAGCAACAGCAAATATACGGCCATTCATAAGACCCAAATCAATTTTTTTGGGTTTTCCATTAATAATATTTTTGATACTAGATTCTAAAGGATTACTTAAAATATTATCGTCAAATATTTTTAAGTTTCTAGCTAGCTGATTACCAGTACCTAACGGCAATAAACCAATGGGTAAATTGGGAAATCTATTATAGGTATCTTCAATAACCTTACGGATAGTTCCATCGCCACCGGCAGCAATAACTAAATCTATTTCAATATCCAAATTATCAAAAACAGATTCGCAAGACAATGGATTTACGATTGTTTTTAGACAAATAAAGCCGTCAATTTCTTTATTTAAGGTATAAACAACTTTACCCAGCCATTGGTCGCTATTTATTAGAGAACTCGAATTGGGATTAAAAACTATGAGAATATTCTTGAACATTTAAAATTTTTAATCCTGAAAATCCTATTCTTAAATATTTTTTCTTTGAAGATATGACAAGTACATTGTATACTAGCCAAGTGGATAAATAAATGACATTTTATTAAAATTATTCGAATAAAGAGTATTGTCAAGTGTAAATCTTAATTTTTATTGACAAAAACATCTGAATATATATCATTATATACACTAATTTGAATTAAATTTTTAATACATTTCATAATTTATTTTTGACTAGAAATTTGAGGATTGATTTAATTCTAATGAATATAAAGAACACCAAAATTGTCCAGTTTACGCTTAAGCAGTCATTAATTTTAGGCTTTCTGGTACTAAATTTTAGCCATGCTAGCCTAGCTGCTGAAACGGTAACGGTCTATGAAAAGACCATCGACAATAAAACCTACTGCGTATCACAAATCAACGTAAATACCGCTCCCATAAATGTATGGCGGATAATAACCAATTATAAAAACGCAACCAACGTTTTTCCCCGTTTAAAAGAATGCGAACTGCTCAAGAGCAACGGCAACGTCAAATTAATTCGGCACAGCTTAAACCCTTCAGGCATGCCAACCAGATTCAATTATGTAATCGAAGTTACCGAAAACTACGGCAAAGAGATAAGCTGGCACCGCAAATCGGGTGATTTTAAAGAAGTTGAAGGGTTCTGGCGCTTAGAGCCTATCAATGGTGGAAAAGCTACCAGGGTTACCTACGCCAGCCACGTTGTAGGGACTTTTTTGCAACCGGAAATCCTGATCAAACGGCAATGCAAAACCGATATGCCGGCCACGATGATTGCCTTAAAGACAACCGCCGAAGCGCAAAAGGCTAGAAATGAAATCGCCAGTACCGGTGACAGCCTTCATTAAAATAAGTTTATTTTGTTAATGTATTGAAATATATTCACTCTAAGCTTGACTTGATATACTTAGGGTGTGATAATCGATACTCTGAATTGAAAAATTTGGACCGTAGATAGATTGGTGTTAATTACTTAGCTTAATAATACTGTTAATACTATTATTTAATATTATTAATCGTGTTGCCATCAGGAGGCCAAGTCTAAAGCAAAGATTATTTATCTTGACAAGACTTATCGCTCTTTTGTTATCTATTTATGGTAATTAAGGAGTGGTTTTTTTATTGGAGGTTTTATGCCAACTCGTGCCGACAAAGCAAATGAATTAAAGCATATAAAAAATATGTTTGCCGATGGTAAAGTCGCCATTGCCACTGATCTTAGCGGATATACAGTATTTGAAATAACCCAGTTTCGCAAGAAATTAATTGAGGCTAACAGTCGTTGCAAGGTAGTCAAAAATACCTTAGTAAAACTGGCCACCCAAGATACCGAATTTGCGTCAATCGATACCTTTGCTAAAGGTTCGACGGCCGTAATCGTTGGTTACGCTGACCCAGTTAGCTCGGCCAAGTCGGTCGTGGAATATTTAAAAACTGTAAAAAAAGGTGAGATTAAAGGTGCTATTTTAGACCGAAGCGTCTTGAGTCCAGCCGATGTAAAAGGCCTAGCCGAACTACCAAGCAAAGAAGTTCTGTTATCGTCAATTATGGGTGGCTTAGACAGTGGGGCAAGCGGTATTGTCGGAATATTCAACAGCATTATTCGCGATATAGCGCTATTGACAGAAGAAGTAGCCAAAAAGCAAGGCAACACATAAGTTTATAACAATTATTAATTTTATTACAAGTAAGGAGAATATCATGACAACCAAGTTAAGCGTAGACGATATGTTACAACAAATCGGTATGATGACTTTATTAGAAGCAGCCGAATTAAAGAAAAAAATGGAAGAAACTTTTGGCGTAACGGCCGCAGCTCCAGTAGCTGCCATGGCTGTAATGCCTGGAGCCGGAGCTGCTCCAGCGGCTGAAGAAAAAACAGAATTTGACGTAATTCTGGCTTCTTTTGGCGAAAAGAAAATTGAAGTTCTCAAGGTAGTGCGTGAATTAACCGGTCTTGGCCTTAAAGAAGCCAAAGACTTGGTTGAAGCTGCACCAAAACCAGTGAAAGAAAAAATCAAGAAAGAAGAAGCTGACCAAATGAAAGCTAAGCTTGAAGCTGCTGGTGCTAAAGTAGAAATTAAGTAGTTTAATTACAACTTAAGTCACATTCAGAGAGTTTTATTTAAAGAGGTTAAAAGTCGACACTTTGGCCTCTTTAGATTTATCTAATAAAGATATGCAGTTTAATAGTTCTGCCAGGCACGTTATAAAAAAGCCGATTTGGTTTTATAAAAGTGTTTGTTAAGCTAATACTGTTCACAATCTAATAAATTACTTAAATTTATTGGATTAGCACTAGTTATCAAGTATAAATATATTAAAGATAACCTAAATTATATTCTACTCCAATGCCTAAACAGACAAGATATAGAAGCGCCTTAACAATTCCATCAGCCGTTAAAGGCGTTCTTGTAGCTATTGTAATAGCCGGAATATGCTTTGCTGGAACGATATTCTACTTAAAATTTAGCCAAGGCTTTAACAGTGGTTCACTCGAAACAGGCATAGCGGAAATAAACCGAGGCGAATACGCCAGAGCCATTAAATCTTTAAAACTAGCTCTTAAACAAAATCCTAAAAATGCCGACATTTATTTAGCCTTAGCTCAAGCATACGTAGGGACTGATGAGGTTGACCAGGCTTGGACTTATATCGAAGAAGCCAGAGCCAACGGCAAATCGATCACAAGCTGTCCCCAGTTAGCTAGTCAACTAGCGAATTACTACAGTAAAAAAAATGAATTCGCCAAAGCCATAGATATTCTTCGACCCTTAGTTAGCGAAACTACACCTGAGAAAAAAGCCGAATTAGCTGATTTAGACGCTCTTTGGGGTGATGACTGCCTAGACCACAATAAATTAGACCAAGCCTTAACCTGCTGGGAAGAAGTTCGTCAGCTAGGAACAGGAACAAGACTGCCAGAAGCTGACCAAAAACTTGCCTTGATATACCAGCGACTAGCCAATAATTATGCCAATAACAAACAGGACAAAGAAGCTCTAACTTATCTAGCTAAACTTGGAACAGTTTCCCAAAACTATAAAAGCCATGAAATGGCCAGTGACATATATGAACGTGATGGCCAGACGGTTTTAGCCATAGATGAATTAAAGAAAGCCAATGAATTAACCGATTCATCGGCTATAAAAAATAAATTGGTCAGCCTTTTGATATCGTACGGTAAAACGTTAATGAATAATGGCGATAGCACTAACGGACTGGCTTATTTGCAAGAAGCCCAAAAAATTGACAGCTCGATTGAAATACCACAGCTAGTTTTAAAAAACGTCAACGTTAATCTAAAGCATAATACCGTTGTT
>JAJYFO010000194.1 GCA_021785395.1 bacterium
CGTATAAAAATTATAAGCCAGAACAGCTGGAATGTCAAGGGTTGAATTTGTTCATTCAGGTTACTTTAAACCTTATTAATTACGTTTTTTTTGTAAGACAGAATCCAGCTGAAATGTTTAATGGATTAATTGATTCAATTATTTAAAAATTCCAGTATCAAGTTCTCTAGCGCTTCTATTCATCATCGTCGTCATTGTCGTTGACAGGTTCTTTGTTTAAATTATAATTGTTGTTTTCATTATAATATTTGTAATTTCTTTTTTGCGGTGACATGGTGACATTGCTGATACCATTAAATGTAGCCGTATAACCACGGTAAATTTTGCCTGAATATATCATACGAGACGAACATAATTTGCTGTTATTATAAGATAGTACCACGCAAGTTACTCTAATAACATTGTTCGACTCTATGTCAAACTGAAACATAGTTTCACTATAACCAAAATCTGGTTTGTTGTTATTTTGGGTGGATTTGGCTAAAACCAGCATATCCTGTTCTATTCTTAAATTTCCCAGATTAAGAATATAGTTTCGAATTAGTTGTCGGTCAATAATTAAATTGGTTGAATCTTCACTATAAGCCGAATTGAATATTTGTTTTATATCTAGAAACTTTGTACCCTTATAGGCGTCAATAGCATTTGTATCGTCATAAATAGGAAGTCTGATTAATAACTGTGGTGGTTTTAGATGAAGTTGGTTATGCTTGTTATAGTTAAAATTGAAATTAACGTTAGCTTTAGTTCCAATTTTTAGATTATCGGCTATAAATTGCCCTGTTTTGCTCATGTTGGTATTATAGATGGCAACAACGCTTGCTTTGGCTGGGTATAAAGAACTTAAGGTTAATACACCGGCCCAATGACCGTAGAAAAATTTTGGGTAGGCTTGAATACATTGCTTTAAATAAGTACTTTTATCGGTTTTAGGTAAAATGGCAAATATGCTATTAAGATTATTGTTATTTATAATCTGTTCTACCCTACCGGTTATCGGCTTTGGTTTATAGTTTGGGCTTATGGCAGATTCTAGAGAATCTAGCTTGGGTGTTTGCTTTATTAGCTGTTGTGCCTTTAAAGAAATGGTATTATTATTAAATATTAAAGCAAGTAATATAATAATTCTTTTTATTTTCATGCTTATTAAAACTGGGCTGAAAAGTTGTTTTTTGTTGTTAAACTTGCTCGATATAATAACAATTTAAATTAATAGGCCTATATGGACTTTAATTGTTAGCTTTGGTATTAATTTCATGGGCTAACATATCGAAGAATTTTTCTATAGACATATTGCCAAGATTGCCATTTTTGCGGTGGCGCACGGAAACTTCGTTGTTTTCTATTTCCTTATCACCTACTATTAGCATATAGGGTATTTTTTCCAGCTGGGCTTGTCTGATTTTGTAATTTAAGGTATCGTTGCCGGTGTCAATTTTTACCCTGGCCTTTAGTTCGGTTTTTAACCTAGTTAAAATGTTTTTAGCGTGTTCAATATGTTTATCGCTTATAGGTATAACCATGGCTTGAACTGGTGCTAGCCAAGTCGGAAAGGCGCCAGCGTAATGCTCGATTAAAATACCGACAAAACGTTCAAGCGAGCCTAGTACAGCTCTGTGTACCATAATTACTTTATGGCGGTTACCGTCTTCACCGATATAGTTAACGTCAAAACGATTAGGCAAATTAAGGTCAACCTGTATGGTTGGACCCTGCCATTGTCGGCCGATAGCGTCAAAGAGTTTGACGTCGATTTTAGGAGCGTAAAAGACACCGCCACCTGGGTCAATTTCATAATTTATATCGCGCATTTTTAACGCACTACTTAAAGCGTTGGTTGCTAATTCCCATTCTTCGTCAGTACCCAAGTATTTTTCGGGTCTGGTCGATAGATATACTTGATAGGTAAAACCAAATGTTTTGGCCATAGATTGAATCAGGTCAAGTATGCCATTTATTTCGTTGGTCAGCGTTTCGGGTGTGCAGAAAATATGCGAATCGTCTTGGGTAAAGCCTCTTACCCTAAGCATTCCGTGCAAGACACCGGACCGTTCATAGCGGTACACTGTGCCTAGTTCAAAGAAGCGTAAAGGCAGATCTCGGTATGAGCGCAATTTGGACTTATAAATCATTATGTGGCCGGGACAATTCATGGGTTTTACCCGGTAAGGCTTTTCGTCAATGTCCATAGACGAGTACATGTTTTCACCATAGCTTGATAAATGGCCGCTTATGGCGTAGAGGTCTTCACTAGCTATATGTGGTGTATAGACAAATTCGTAATCGCGGGCACGGTGCTCGCTGCGCCAATAATCTTCGATAGTTGTGCGGATAGAACCAAGGTTTGGGTGCCAGAAAATAAGCCCTGGTCCAACCTCATCATGGATTGAGAATAAGTCAAGGTTTTTGGTTAAATTGCGATGGTCACGCGCTTTGGCTTCTTCAAGTCTTTTTATGTAAGCGTCTAGGTCATTTTTGGTCCAAAAACAAGTAGCGTATACTCGCTGCAAATGCTCTTTGGTCTCGTCAGCGCGCCAGTAACTGCCAGAAACTTTCAGCAGTTTAAAGTGTTTAATAAACTTTGTATTGGGCAAATGCGGACCACGGCATAAGTCATTCCATATGGTTTTATTGTCTTTATCGGTCATTAGATAAAGGGTCGGGCATTCATTTCTATGTTCTTCTAATAATTCGGCCTTAAATTTTTCACCGCTTTCTTTAAATTCAGCCAACTGCTTGTCTATGTTGGGGATTTCGTAACGGACAATATTCTGTTCCTGTTTACAAATTTCGTGCATTCTGTTTTCTATTTTGCTTAAATCATCTTCTGTTAAGCTATAATTGGGAATTTCAAAGTCATAGTAAAACCCGTCTTCTATTGTTGGTCCAATGGCAATTTTAGCTTGTGGAAAGAGGCTTTGTACCGCCTGAGCCATAACGTGCGCGCATGAGTGGCGCAGTAGCTCGAGGCTTTCGGTTTCGTTTTCTTTTAAAATTTTAACTTGGTCGCCATCTTTTAAAGGACTGGCTAAATCTTTTAGCTCATCGTTAATTATTGCGCCTACAGCTAATTTGGCTAGTTTAGGGCTGATTTTATTGGCCAAATCGTTGGCCTTGGCTTCTTTGGGCAATTCAAAACTGTTGCCGTCGGGTAATTTTACTTTTATTTCTACGGATGTGTTTGTCATTGTTTGTACACTTAAAGAACTCGCTTGTGAAATACTTAATAGATTCAAAACTTCTTGAACGATAATTCTATCATATTATATATGAATACAATGTCTAACTGTCTCGAAAATATATCTCATTGTTTTAGCAAACGTTTTGACCCGTAAAAATTGATGGGTTAAATATTGGCTTGTTAAATCGTTGGATGTTAAAATTACTTAAGCTAAAAGATACCTAGCGTATTTGAATTGAATATACGTTGTCAAAAACCAAATATTATATTTTTTTCATGTTTGTATATAAACTTCTTAACAACTAATAAAAAATTAAGCGTTTAATTAAGCATTAACCAGCTTAAGTTTTATCGCTTAGGGGACAAATAAATGTCAAGTATTATTAAAGCTTAAACTAAAATTCGCCAAATTTTTGTTGACATTGTACTTAAAGTTTGGATAATATCCAATTGAAGGTATTTTGAGGTTTATTAATCTTTTAAGTTCGCAAAATTGACGGTTTAATTGACCTAGAAATTTAATCAAGGAAACAACAAACATGAATACAACAGTATCGAAAATTAGTCTTGACTTAAATGCCCCAGACTCTTTACCAGAATACATACGGGAAGATATAAGGCACGAAGATTTAAGAGTTATAAATTCAGATAATGCTTTTAAAGCTTTAAACGACACGGTTAAACTCGAATTACTCAAAGAAGAAAATTCCGGTAATTCCATCAATAATGATAAATCAGTCAATGAAGTTTCCGAATACACCCAAGGTGAAAAGCTCAATGATTTATCTGACTTGTGGCCTGGAGTCCACCAGGATTTGCACCAGTTGAATAAAAACACCCCCAGTTTTTTCCTTACGATTGGCTTTATGGCTGGTGCTTTTGTTTCTATAGTCGCCGTATATATCTATTCGCTATTTTACCCCATGACTAAGCCTGGTTTGGCTAATAAAGTCGTTTTGAGCAGTAATCCGGTGGCAACCCAGTCGGCTAGCGTTACAAGTTCATCTAGCGACGTAATCGTTCCAATAACCCCTGTATACGAAGTACAGTCGGGTGATAGCTTGGCCGGTATTGCTCTTAAGAATTATAAACGTGTAAGCCCAAGGCTCATTGATGAAATTTGTAAAGCCAATGGTTTGACTAACGCCAATAAAATTGCTTTAGGTCAAAAGTTGACTTTGCCAAAATATAGTCTGACTTTGGGTAAAGCAACTAATTAAATTTTAAAATTTTGACCAATTTAATTAGTAATTACTACGACGCTTTACTTGAAAACAAGCAGGACTTTGAATTAAGGCCTATTCAGCTTAAAATTTCTGATTTAATTGAAAAAAGCTTCAGGCAAAATTCTATCGCTGTAATCGAGGCTGGGACTGGTAGTGGTAAAAGTATCGCCGCTTTGTTACCGGTTATAGCTACCACTAACAAGAAAACAGTTATTTCAACTTATACTATCAGTTTACAAGAGCAGTATATAAATAAAGACTTGCCATTTTTAAGCAAGGTCTTTCCCGATAGGTTTACTTATTGTCAGCTCAAGGGTCGCAATAATTATCTAAGTTTAAGAAGATACCTTGATTTCAGCCAAAGCAATCAAGTTGATACCAGAATTAGCGACTGGCTGTACGAAACTAATACCGGTGACAAATCTGAATTTTATTTTACGCCTGATTACAGTATTTGGTCGCAGATAAATTCTGACAGTAATGACTGCCTTGGCTCTATTTGCCCTAAATTTAACAGCTGTTTTTACTTTAATGCCCGTAAAACAGCTGACAATAGTGATATTATTGTAGTCAACCACACCTTGTTATTGCTCGATGCTATGGCTAATGGCAGTATTTTGCCAGCCTACGACTATTTGATTGTCGACGAAGCGCATCATTTGCCGCAGGCTGCCTATGACGTATTTAGCCTAAATTTTAGTTATCTGGGTATCAAACAGCTTGGTGGTA
>JAJYFO010000195.1 GCA_021785395.1 bacterium
TAAAATAAGCTTTAAAAGCAATTCACTACCCTTTAACTATACTTTAAAATAAGCTTTAAAAGCAATTCACTACCCTTTAACTATACTTTAAAATAAGCTTTAAAAGCTAAGAATTTCAATGTTTTTCCCATCTAATTAGCTAGGTAATAGCGGTTGAACTCGTTTCAAGAGTATTTCGATAACTGAAATTACTAATCTTAAGTGGATTTACCAAGCCTACCTTTCATTATTTAATAAAATCTATTAAAATCATAGCTACAATGTATTTAACATCAAGAATATATACACTTTATATCAGAGTTTAAAGGCTAAATAAATTTCCATAATGGACGCAGACGACGTTAAAACAAATATCTGGAACGAGAAAATTTATGACTTATACCGTTATGACCTTGACTCAAACGACGATGCCAACACCGAAATTATAAGCACAAGCCTACCCAATCTGGTTTTTGTCCAAATCGAAGGGTTATTGCGTTCATGGGATAAAGAACAGGAAAAACAAAGCCGTAAGAACGACCAGAGTAACGACCCATCGGCTGGACCTAAGCGACAGTATTCGATGGAAGACGTCTTAGCTAGTTTAAATGGGCTTGGAGCCAATTTTGCCAATTTAATCATAGGCGATACAGCCCATATTAAATTTTACCTAGGAACGAGTCTGCCCGGCTTAAGCCCGGATAACTATGAAGAAGAAACGCAAAAGCATTTAACGTATATACTGCAAAGCGTCTATACTGGCTTACCTATAAATAAACAAAGCTTTAACAGCCAGCAAATAACTAAAATCATTGAACCATACGCTAAGCACGTGGGAATTTTGTCAGGCATTCCTAGCCTGCGCCAGTCAAGTTCAGATAACCGCGATTCTGAACAGTTAGAGCGCATCGCCAGTTCAATGCAAGGCTGCAAGTTCGGAATGCTCACGATGGCAATTCCGGTTAGTGAAGAGCTGATTAATGAAGAAATGTTTAATGTCAGCCGCCAAATTCAAAAAGCTCAAGAAAACGAAGACCCTGAAAAAAAACGGCAAATTAAACATTACTTAGAATTAATCGAAGCCTACTACAAACAACTAGAAATCGCTAGTAACGTTGGTTTCTTTCAAACTATTACTTACTATTTTAGCAATAACATCAATAATTTTATCAAGCTTGACAATGTATTGCGCAGCCTATACAGCGGTGACAATAATCTGCCGACCCCTATACGCAACCTGCGCCTGCCAAATTTGAGCGCTCACTTATTAAAATTTGGCATTATAACGAACGTACGCAATGTAACCAGTTATAATAAACTTACCGGCTACAAATATTTAACCCCACTAAATGGACGCCAGCTATCAGCCTTAATTCATGTCCCCAGACGTGAATTAACCGGTTTTCGCGTTTATCGTTTTGCCGATTTTACAGCCAGTGAAGTCAAACCTAAAAACCCCAAACGGTCAATTGCTATCGGGAATATTCTAGAAAAAGGCGTTGATACTGGCAATTTATACTGCATAGACGTAGACGCTCTGCAAAAGCATACTATAGTTTGCGGTGTTACCGGCGGTGGTAAAACCAATACGTGTTTTTATTTACTAGGTCAATTATGGAATTATAAAATACCATTTATGGTCATTGAACCAGCCAAATCAGAATACCGTCATATGATGCTTATGTCACAGACGTTTAAAGGTGTAGGACAGGCCTTTAGCTTGGGCGATGAAACGGTATCACCTTTCAGGCTTAATCCTTTTGAAATTATGCAAGGCGTTAAAGTACAGACCCATTTAGATGCATTGAAATCAGTATTTAACGCCAGTTTTGAAATGTACGCACCCATGCCCCAGGTTTTGGAAAAAGCCCTAAACGCCATTTATGCTGTACGGGGCTGGGATCTCGTACGCAATATTAACCGTCGCCTGCCACCACATATAAAACCGGGTGACCCTAACTGCCCGCCCGAAATTTATCCGACGATGAAAGACCTATATGAAATTATTGACACTATTGTCGATTCGTTTGGTTATTCGCAGCGTATAGGCCCAGACGTTCAAGCAGCGTTAAAAGCCAGAATAGGTTCTTTATTAATTGGTGGCAAAGGGCAGATGCTCAATACCAGACGGTCGATTCCACCAGAAATTTTATTTGGCAGACCAACTGTAGTTGAATTAAAAATGGTATCAGAAGACAGCGAGAAGTCATTTCTTATGGGGATGCTTCTAGTATTTCTTTACGAATACAGAGAAACGCTTGGGCCCCACGATGAATTACAGCACGTCATGCTGGTCGAAGAAGCTCACAGACTCCTTAAAAACGTACCTACTGGCCAAAGTAGTGATAGCGCTAATCCGGCTGGCAAAGCTGTTGAGTTTTTTACCAATATGCTGGCTGAAATTCGGTCTTATGGGCAGGGCTTTATCATAGCCGACCAAATTCCTAACAAGCTGGCTCCAGAGGCCTTAAAAAACACCAATTTAAAAGTCATGCACCGCATAGTAGCACAGGACGACCGCGATTCTATGGGTGGAGCTATGAATATTGAAGACAATCAAAAAAGGCATGTAACAGCTTTGGGGCAAGGCCAGGCAGCTGTTTACGCCGAAAAAATGGAGATACCATATAATCTGGCTATAATGTTTGATAAAACCAAAGAAGTGCCACCACCAAAGACACCAGAAGAGTCCGATGAAATCGTACGCAATGCCATGAAGGATCTTAATGTCGTCTCCAGCTTTGACCGACATTTGGGCTGTAAACTCTGCGTGTATCGCTGCGATACTAAAATTCTCGATAAATCAATACCTATAGCTGACGATGTATCTTTTCGCCAGCTGTACAATCAGTTCATCTTAGAAATACTACATAATCCTGACAATATATACAGTTTCCGCGATAAATTCTTTAAAGAAATACTACGTATAGCCGGAAGTGTAGTCGACGAAAGCAATTTAACCGGTGTAGCCTGGTGCACTTTAACACAAGCTACCGAGCGTTACTACGACCGCCGAGGTGAATTGGCTTCGTGGCAATATGACTTACAGCGCAAATTCCAAGAATTTTTCTTGAACATATTGCGACTTTTATTCCCGCACGATAATAAGAATCCTATTGTTGACCCAGAAATTTTTGAACAATGGCGCCAAGGTCTTAAAAAATTTAACCAGGATAAAGTTGGCCCATACCCTGGCTGCGTCAATTGTAAGAACCATTGTGGATTTCAGTTTGAAGTTAGCGAATTGGTTCGCAACCCAAAAATACAAGCTGATTTTGAGCAGATGATGGGAAAACAAGAAGGAGCCGTTGTAAAACCAATAAGCAACTACAGTACAACTTTAGCCAATGCCCTTTTAGAAAACACCATAGACAGTGACTTAGCCTATTGTATTGCGATTCATCTAATCAAAATGTTAGAGTTAAATAATAATCAAGAAAACGAATACCTTTTAGAAATAAGGCGCAGTATCGAAGAAATAAATAAAGCAAATTCTAAAACGACTAAAGCTTTCCCTAGCATATTTGATATAAAATAGGAAATTATGGCCAACTATAGCGATGATAAAAATTTATACGTGCAACGTTACCTTGACCTAATGGGTTATGCCTATAAGAGTTCTAGCGAAAAATCGGCTGGAGAATTTACCTATTTTCCTATTCCCAATTTAACTTTCGCTAGAATTGATGGTATTTACCGTACCTGGGACTTAGACAGCGAAAAACAACTGCTAACCCAGGCAGCTACCCAGACTGAGCCTAATCAGATACCCAAAAGCAAGTACCTAATGGAAGAGACATTAACCGCTCTTCATGGCCAAAATGCCTATGTCGTCTATTTAATACTTGGTACTAAAAGTGGTATTAACTATTATATGGGGACTAGTTACCCACCATCTACTATCGAAAAATTTACCCAGATGGCTATCCTAGACGGACTGGAGCTAAACGAAAAATTAATAGAAGAATTCAGTTATCGAAATATAACGGCGAATCTTGACAGTATATACAACGGATTAATTTTTGCAACTCAGCATTTTAACACAAGCGAAATACAAAATACAATTAAACCATTTTTAAAACATACTTGTCTGGTTAACGGTTTACCGGGTCTTGAATATACAATTGGTGAAATATTTGAATCAGAGCAAATTGAACGTGAAGTTGCCCTAATGCAGGGTCATGAATTTGGTATTATGATTGTAGCAGCCACAACACCTAAAAAACATATACTCGACGAAGAACAGAACCAGCTTATACTGTTACAAAAGGCTCTAGAATCAGAAGACGCCGAAAAAAAAGCCAGGGCTAAATTTTATATTGAACGGTCAGATTTATACTTAAAGCATATCCAGCTAGGGACAAAACTGGGTGCTTTTCAGGCCTGTTACTATATTTTTTCACCTAATCATAATACCTATAATATTTTAACATCGGCCATTAATGGTATTTTTAACGATGAAACGTCAAAACCTATGCCAATCAGACTATTTAACGATCCAAATTTGAGTACGCTAATTTATAATTTTGCCTTACCGACAAACGTTAAAACGGAAAAATCTATCAATTTATTAATGAATTATGAATATTTATCGCCGGTTAATTCACGGGAATTATCTTCGTATATGCATTTACCCAAACAAGAGATTAGCGGTTATAAGGTAAAGCGCTATGCTGAATTTAGCCTGGCTGAAATAAAGCCCAAAAACCCTAATCGGTCGATAGCTATTGGCAATATTTTAGACAAAGGTAAAGATACCGGAAATCTCTACCATATTGATGTCGACGCCTTACAAAAACATACAATTATCTGCGGTGTGACCGGTGGCGGTAAAACTAATACCAGTTTTTATTTACTCGGACAATTATGGAATTATAAAATACCATTTATGGTCATCGAACCAGCCAAGTCAGAATACCGGCATATGATGCTTATGTCGCAGACATTTAAAGGAGTGGGTCAAGCTTTTAGTTTAGGCGATGAAACGGTATCACCATTTCGCATTAATCCTTTCGAGATAATGAAAGGCGTCAAAGTACAGACGCATTTAGACGCTTTAAAGTCTGTATTTAACGCTAGTTTCGAAATGTACTCACCTATGCCGCAAGTGCTAGAAAAGTCACTGAATGCCATTTACACGGTTC
>JAJYFO010000036.1 GCA_021785395.1 bacterium
CGTGTTTAATATAGGGAATCAAATACACGTCTGGATTAAAATCGCTGTCATTATTTATCGTTATTTCGTCGGTTTTTCTTTGTTCGATAGATAATTTTGCCCTTTGACCCAATTCATCAATTTTGACGGCATAGTCTTCTAGCTTGAATGTTTCCCTAGCTAATTCCTTTAATAATTCGCCATAATCTTGGCGTAAATTTTTATCTTTGATAAGCCTAGATATCATTTGAGAGGCGGCATAATCGTCTAGATGGGGAACTACTAGATCTTTGGTCTTGGGATTATTAGTCAACAAATCTGGTATTCCGCCAGCATTCTCAAAACAGACGACAGGTAAACCAGTCTGCATTGCTTGGATAGCAACGTTGGGTAAAGGGTCGACACGTGAACTTAAATAAAATATATCAGCACATTCAAAGACAGCATCCATAGATGTTACTTCGCCAAAAAAGATCATTTTATCCTTAAGGTTAGACCTTTCAATCTGATTAGCCAAATACGTGCAGTACTCCATGTCTTCATCTGGATTATAGGTATTACCAAACCAAATAAATTTAATGTTGGTACCAGGGTTTTGTTCACAAACTTTTTTAGCTGTACTTATAAAAACATCTATCCCTTTTCGTAAATATACCGTTCCACAGCCAATAACAAGAATGGTATCATCTTGGATCGGTCTTAAAGCATTTTTTACTCTTTCATGCTCGATAGCATTTTTTTGGAAATTTTCATCTGGAACGTTACATAACCCTTGTGGTATTATATTAAGCGATTTTTTATCAATGTCTTTAACGTGTCGAACAGCGTCTTTTAAGGTGTCGGCGGTTGAAAAAATAATTTCATGGCTAAAGTCACGTACTTTACCAAATTCAACCTCGGGTTTATGTATACAGCTAGCGTATTCGTGTATTAAAGTTACAATGGGGATACTATTGCGGGTTAGTGGGTCAAGTATAGAGTTTGAGGCTACACTGTTAACTACGGCGTAATTTATAGGGTAATTGCGTTTGAGCGTTTCAACGACTGTGTATAATTGTTCACTTTCATGAATGCTTTTATCAAATGGCCCAACTATAAGGTCGGCCTCTTCTTTAAAGAATTGGGTAAGGTCACCAGCCTCCAATAAAATCACTATTACGTTGTACTTTTTCTTTAATTCTTTAATAACGTTATAAGTTAGAACCGGAGCTCCGCTGCGAGTAGCATCGTGGCTAACGACAATAATATTTTCACTTTTGCGGGTTAATTTTTTAACAGTGGCAGGTTCTTTGGCATTAACTGTTTCGTTTATATCGGTAAGCAATGAATTAGGCTGCCTGCCTTCATTTTTGCCTTGAATTAAATAATGGACTAGCGGATTCATATTAGCTTCCATTACATCTGGGTATTGGGTTAGGTACCAATAAGTATCGAACATAGGACCAGGGTTGCGTCCTTCTTTATAGCCAAATAATAAATAATGCGTGGCTGGATTAGTTTTGGCCTTGGCTATATCAGGGTACTGCTGTAAGTACCAGTTCTTGTCAAAATATTCTGATTTTTCAATCAAGTTTATATAATCGTCGATTAGTTTGTTATAGTTTTTCTCCTGGTCTAATTTGGCTGATAATTTAAAGGTAAAAGTCCAGTAAAAAAGTAACAACAAACGCATAAACCGGCCATCAAACTGACTCGACGTGATTTTGGTTAACGTTGTCCTAGTTTCTCGTAAAGGCTTAGTGAGACGCCAGCTTATCGATGCTTTTAACTTGTTGATGGTGTCATTTAACACATCGATTTTATTATTTAGGTTATAAATAGTGCTATCTTTAAGCCTTACGGTTTCTTCGCTCTGCTGTAATTTAGCCGATAAAATCGCATTTTTGGTTATTTCCGTGTTTAATAAAGCGCTAAGTTTCTTTAAATCACTGGCCTGATTTAATATTTTGTTTGATAATTCGTTAATTTTTTCAGATTCAGATGTAAGCATAATTTTAACGTTAGTTTAGTCAAACTAAGACTGGCATTCAATAAAATGTTAAAGTTTAACTATTTTACCCATTAGTTATTTTAGCACCTTGACATCTTTCAGCGTATGCATTATTAATCTTAGATTTTAATAATTTAATCGCAGGTTAATAGCTTTTGGTAAAAATTTTATAATATTGGTCGGTAGAGTACTGTATTCAGTATATTCTTGGCTAGCCAAATCGCCAGCTAGGCTGTGTAAATACACACCTAGTATGCTTGAATTTAGACAGTTTACACCTTGAGCCAGAAATGAACCTATAATTCCGCTCAATACATCGCCAGAACCGGCTTTAGCTAGAGCACTGGATCCAAGTGTATTGATAAAAATGTTTTCATTATAGTCAGCAATGATTGTATTATGCCCTTTTAAAACAACTGTGCAATTAAATAATTTAGCAGCCATAAGCGCTGTATTAAGCCTGTCAGCTTGAACTTCACTTACACTTATTTTAAGCAACCGAGCCATTTCTTTAGGATGCGGTGTTATGACTGTATTAGGGCCTAGGTCAAAATTGATTTGGCTGGATAGAATATTCAAAGCGTCCGCGTCTAAAAGTTTTGGTATTCGTGGGTATTCACTTTTGATCAATTCTAGCAGCTTGATTAAAAATATTTTAGTTTCTTGATGCTGCGAAAGCCCTGGTCCGATTACGACAGCACTTTTGTATTGTAGGTAGTCTATGGCACTATTTACGGCTTGGCTCGAAATTGAAGCTTTATCTGTCGACGGTAACGGATAATAAATCAATTCACAAACCGGCACATTGTCTATTAGTCTATCCGGTACAGCTAAATAACTAAGTCCGCAGCCAGCTTTTAAAGCAGCAAAAGCAGACAGATAACCACTGCCTAGCATTCCCAAACTTGTGCCTATAGTAATAAGTGAACCAAAACTTCCCTTGTGACTGTTGTTTGCCCTAACTGGCAATAATTTTTTGACCATTTTAGAGGTTATGATTTTGATGTCGGGTTTTAATTCGCATGGTTTGGGTAGACCTATATCGATTAAAGTCGTTTTGCCAGATAGGCTAGCACCAGGGTGACAGAATAAGCCTGGCTTATAATAGCCAAAAGTAAATGTTCTATTTGCTTTTACGGCCGTTTTCATTATCTGTCCAGTATTGCCATTAATACCACTTGGAATATCTAGAGCGATTATATATTTATTACTTGTATTTATTTTATCTATAATATCGGCATAAAGCCCGGTTATACCTTGATTCAAACCCGTCCCAAAGATGGCATCGACTATAATGTCACTGTTATTTATATCTAAATCATCAACTTTACTTATATATTTTATGGCCGAAATATGTTTAGAGCATTTATTTAGAGTTGTTTGTAGTAATTTAAAATTAAGGCTAGCTTCTGTCGTTTTAAAAGTAAATTCTTCTTTTGTTTTTATTAAATTAACTGTGACCGTTTTTTTATTCTCGATTAAATACCTAGCCAGAACCAGTCCGTCACCGCCATTATTTCCGTTGCTAGCAATGATACTAAATTTCTTATTAGAAAATAGTTTTTCGATTTCTTTATAAGCGCCATATCCAGCTAATTCCATAAGCACCTGGGCAAATGTATTATTGGTTGAATCAATAAATTCTTTTTCTAATTGTCTTATCTGTTCTACTAGTAATACTTGATTTTTTTTTGACACTGGTTAATCTTCCTCTATTTTATTGGTTACAGCATAGCATTTAACTTTATAATCTTTACCTATATTAATTAAGGGTGGGTCGGATATAAAACATTTTTCATATGCCAGATTACAGCGAGTATTAAATCGACACCCGTTAATTATGGTATCCAAACTTATAGGTCTACCTTTTATTGGCGTTAACTGCTTGATTTTAGGGTTAGGTATAGAATTGATTAGACCTATCGAATAAGGGTGGCGTGGATTTTTAAAAAATTCACCGGTACTAGCTAATTCGACGATTTGTCCACTATAAATTACGGCTACTTTATGACAGATACCCTGAACAATCGATAAATCATGGGTAATAAAAATAATCGATAAATTTTTTAGCTTATTAACCTGGGTTATTAATTTTAATACCTGGGCTTGAATAGTCACGTCAAGCGCTGTGGTGGCTTCATCGGCGATTAAAAGTTTAGGTTCAAGACTTAGGGCAATGGCAATAATGATGCGTTGTTTCATTCCACCCGATAATTCGTGTGGATATTTATCAAATATATCCTCGACGTTATTTAAGTGAACTTCCTTTAGAGCCTTTAAGGCTATTTCTTTGCTTTCTTGGTTGCTAACCAATTTATGGCTTCTAATCGCTTCGGCCATTTGAAACCCTATGGTATAAAGCGGATTAAGGCTGGTCAAAGGGTCTTGCGGGATATAACCGATTTTGCGGCCACGAATTTTAGTCAATTCATCATTAGAAAAATTTAACAAGTTGTTATTGCAAAAATTGATTTCGCCTGATAATTTAAAATTAATTTTATTTAATAATCCCAATATAGCTTGGCTGGTTAAACTTTTTCCGCTGCCAGATTCACCAACCAGGCCAAGTATTTCGCCTTCATTAATAGCTAAATTCAGGTTTTGAATTAGCGCTTTGGGGCTATTTTTATACTCAATATTTAAGTTTTTTATATCTAATATTGGCGTCTTTAGCATGGATACTTACTATATTTTACAAAATAGATTAATATATAATTAGCATTTATAATGTGAGGGCGATTTTAGTGAGTAATGAGGTTAATAATCAAAAGATTACCAAAGATGTGCTGGTTTTTCAATTGCTGGTCAAGCTTAGCCGCGAGTCAGATAAATTGACAAAATTGGCTGACGACATTGACGCCCATGCCATTTCTCCGCAAGCCAAATCAGCCTTAAATATTATTGCCAGTCAGGTTCAGACCATCCTAAATACGATGAACACGTCGCTTGCCCCGCTTTATAAATTATACGACTTAGACCCGGGGATGAAAAAAATCGGTAAAGATACGGCCAGTCCTATTATTGAAAATAACGTACTAAACGACGTCTTTATGGATGACTCTTACGATGAAGACTCCTTGTGGTCTCAAGTTAAGAAGTCTTAAGTTGATATTTTATTTCTTTTCGCTATTTTTTGTCGTTTGATTGCTAACCGTCTTTTTAGCTGTTGTGCTGGTTTTGGGTTTAACAGTAACGCCAGCTACCTGGTTATGACCTGTTTGAGGATTACCGTTGGTATCGAAGACAACCACTGGAGCAAAAGGTTCTAGTTGATTTAAAATCTGGTTTTTGTCGCCAACCACAACGATATCGATACTGTTTAAATTAATGTATTTTCGCATAACTTCTTGAATTTGGGCTGGGGTAACCTGCATTATGTTATTAGCATAAGTTGTTAAATAATCTACAGGCAATTCGTTTAACTTGGCATCGATTAGCCTAGAGGCTAAACCCAACTGACTTTCAACCGATAGCTGGTAAGTTCCGGCTAGATGATTTTGGGCTTCTTTTAATTCTTTAGGGCTTACGGCTACATTCCTAATTTTATCTAATTCGTACAAAAACTCCTCTAAACTTGGTCCGGTTACGTTATTCCTAACTTCAGCCGTACAAACAAAATCGCCAGCCATTTTATTGGTATTCAAACGTGAATAGGCACCATAAGTATAGCCTTTTTGTTCTCTTATGTTTAAAAACAGCCTTGACCTTGACGAACCACCTAATATTTCATTAGCTACAATAAAGGGGAAATAGTCTTTGTCGTTACGTTTAATGCCAATATTGCCTAGATAAATATTTGACTGAACTGATCCAGCTCTATCGATTAAAAATATTTCTTTATTGTGCTTGGGTGAATTTACAGCGATGTCGTGCTTAGCTGTATGAGGAGCTTTAGGCCAAGGTTTTTCAAAATTTTCTTTAAGAATTTCTTTCATTTTAGCCGGATCAAAGTCGCCAACAACTACTAGTGTAGCGTTATTGGGGAGGTAATTCTTTTTATGAAAGGTTTCTAAATCGAGTTTGCTTATTCTTTTGATAGTCTCTGGTTTTGGAGCGACATTGGCGTAAGGATGGTTGCCGTACAATACTTTATTGAAACGCTCTTTGGCTAAAAAGCTTGGTTCTGCTCTCTTTAATTCTAGTTCCTGAATTATATTGGTCTTTTTTAAAGCTAATTCGTCTTCTGGGAAACTAGGGTCTATAACGACACTCGAGAGTAGTGAGAACAATTTGGGCGTGTACTTAGACAAGCTTTGAGCGTTTACTAAGGTAAAATCAGGACCAGCCTGGCTGTATATGCTGCCGCCGATAAAATCGATTTGACTGGCCAGTTCTTTGGAATTTAATTTACCAGCTCCTTCGGTCAACATATCACTGGTCAACTCGGCTAAACCAAGCTTTTCACTAGGGTCGCTAACTTTACCAGTTTTAAAACCAAGTAAGGCTGTAATATAGGGTACTTTGTGGTTTTCCACCATATATACGTCTAAATCGTTAGCCAATTTAAAATTGGTCACTTTAGGTAATTGAAAAGGTCTAGGTGGTGGCAGGTTGGGTGGATTTTTGCGAAATGCTTCGAGTTTATCGTTATTACTAGCTGTGCCAGTCGAATCTTGGCTATTTACCGCTGCAAACGCACCAAGTGGGTTAGACGTTAGAAGAATTAAAGCTAGCATGGAAATAAAATTTCGCTTTAAATTTGTAGCTGGGTTTGACATAAGATTTAGTTTACTCCTTAGTTATAATTTAGCCTTGGGTCGATTTTGGCGAAGACTTAGCACCGTCTTTATCATGAGTATCAACCCTATCGACTGCTTCAACGGGGTTAACATTAACCGTGGTTGATTTGGCGTTTGTCAATAAATTTTTGCAAGCTTTCTGAATATCAAGGGCTGTGACTTTCATGTATTTATTTAAGTCTTCTTCAAATAAAGCCGGATTATCGTAAAAGCATTCATATTCGCAAATTGTTTCAGCTCTACCGAGCGAGCGCTCAAGCGTAAAACTGCTGCTTGAATCAAAGACCGTTTTTAAAATTTGGTTTTTGGCCGTTTCCAATTCTTTTTCGGAAACAGGTACGGTTTGCAGTTTTTTAATTTCATCCATTATTACGTCTTTAGCCTTATCAAAATTTACGCCTGGTTTTAAAATAGCAAACGTTTCAAAGGCTGCTGGCCCTCTTCTTTCATCATACTCGGCGTTGACAGACAGGGCAATTTTATCGCCTTTGACCATTCTTTGGTAAAGTCTTGATGAATCGCCGCCCGATAGTATTTTCTCGATTAAGCCCAAAGCATAGTATTCATCTTCACGTCTGCCTGGTGCCTTAAAGGCCATCCATACGGCTTTGCTTTTAGCGTGGCTGTCATCTAGCGTTACAACTTTGGGTTGTTTTTGTTCTGGTTCGACAACATTGGGAGCTGGCGGTTTAGGTCCAGCTGGAATTGTAGCAAAATATTTTTCAATTACCGGTTTTAATTTTTTGGCGTCAACGTCTCCGGTTATTACCATAACGGCGTTGTTAGGAGCATAATACATGTTAAAGAAGTCTTTGACGTCTTTGGTCGAAGACGATTCCAAATCTTCAAAAGAACCGATAACGGCGTGTGAATTCGACCAGTTGTCAAACGTCAATTCTTCAAGTTTTAAGGCAGCTGGAATATAGGGTTGATTATCGATACGTAGGCGTTTTTCTTCTTTGACCGTTTCAAGCTGGTTGTGAAAATTTTCATCGGTGACCTTAAGCGATTTCATACGGTCAGACTCAAGCCAAAGGGCTAATTCGATTTGATTGCTGGGTAACATTTCATAATAATTAGTGAAGTCGGAATGAGTCGAAGCGTTTAAAACACCGCCAACACTTTCAATGTATTTAAAGTGTTCGGTTTTGCCTACATTTTGTGAACCTTCGAACATCATATGTTCGAACAAGTGGGCAAAACCTGATCTACCCTTAACCTCATTGCGAGCGCCAACATCATAAATAATCACTACACTGGCAACCGGTGCTGTGAGGTCTTCTTCAATTAACACTCGCAATCCGTTACTTAGCGTAAATTTATCGGTTATCGGCAGAAGTGGACTTTGCCACTGACTTGCCAAGGCATTTAAGTTAAAACTAAAGGCTAAGCTAAGGATAATTCCCAGGCGTTTGACTTTATTGCTAAAATTAATCATCTTCATCGTCATAAGCTCCTAAATAAACTGCTGTCCAAAAGACACCAGACAAAATAATGGTTAAAAAACTGATGCCTAGGGCTATCTTCCAAGGGGTACCTGTTTTTACTAAGACATTGTAGGTACCAATAGATAGCATTATAGTTAATAGAGCGACCAAATGGTTAATGTTCAAATTCATTTTTATGTTTTGTAAATCTAGGTAAATCTATCCAGAATAAGCTATAAAACAATATTTTAGACCAAAACACTATTGCTTGACAAGCCTCGTGCGGGTTTATTTTTTTTAAATTTAATTATTTCTTTATAACTCCGACAAGGTGTTTTGAATGTCGTTCAAATGGTTATTGAATATCTGCTTAGCGACGTCTAAGAGTTTAAATATTTTCTTGTCGCTACAAGAATAATAAATATTGCTACCATGTTTACGAGCCGTTACAAGATTTTTGGCTTTTAAAACGGATAATTGCTGTGAAATATTAGGAAGTTCCAAATCTAACCTGTCTCGAATTTGTGACACAGTTAGCTCAGAAGTCCTTAGCGAATCGAGAATTTTTATTCTGACTGGATTGGCTAAAGCTTTAAAAAATTCGGCCTTAAAATTTACAAGTTTGTCTGACACTGTTCTTTTTTGCTAGGATTTTTAATTTATTTAGGCTGCGGTAGTCAAGCGAATGTTTTATAGTACATTTATTTCAATTTTTCGCAAAATATTTGGATTCTTCTGATATTTAAATTGTATCACAAGGCTAAAAAAATATTGTAAAAATTAATTTAATAAATTAGCAATTGCGAAATCATGCAATTGTTTTAATGCTAAAATAAAGATAGTTAGATTTATGGGTGAATTTGTAAATTATCATGGATTGTAACAGTTTTACCAGCCTACCAAATTGTCTAATCATTACATTGATCTTTGGTATTTTGGTTTTGTCCATTCTTCCTTGTATAACTAAAGATAAAATCACTAACTGGGTAGTACCATCGTTGTTAAGTATATTTTGCAGCGTTATCTGTTTGGCTAGTTTAATTTTTATAAACAAAGTTTGGACCTGGCAGGCTGATAAGCCTTTTTATTTAGGTTTGGCACCACTAGCTATTCATTTTGATGGGCTTGCCAACCTGTTTCTGGTTCTGCTAACTTTGATTACTGTATTTTCAAGCCTTGGTTCGATTGAGTATTTGAAGGAGGCTAAACCCAAACTAAATACCCCATTTTACTGGTCAAGTTTTTGTCTATTTATAGCCAGCATGTTAATGGTGATTTTGGCTAATAATGCCATCACATTTTTGGTTTTTTGGGAAATAATGGCGATTAGTTCAAGCGTTCTTGTACTGATGGACTATGTCAATAAAAACCATCAAAAAGCTGGATTGATTTATTTATGTTCGACGAGGATATCGAGTTTGTTTTTGTATTTGGGTTTTTTTGGTCTTAATCAGGTATTTCATAGTTGGGATTTTAGTCATTGGCAAATATTAACTAATTCAACGCTTATACCAAGTATACTTGTTATTTTAGGCTTTTTAATCAAGGCTGGTGCTTTTCCTTTCCATCTGTGGTTGCCCTACGCGCATCCGGCAGCCATCGGACCAGTTTCAGCGTTGATGAGTGGAATTATGATTAAATTAAGCATTTATGGAATCATTCGATTATTAACGCACACTAGTCAGTTAAGCGGTCTTTTTTACGTATATTTCTTTATGATTATAGGAGTAGTATCGGCTTTTTGGGGAATTTTGTTCGCTTTAATACAGCACGACGTTAAAAGGTCATTGGCGTATAGCAGTGTTGAAAATATTGGTTTGATTTTAATTGCTCTAAGTATCTATATATATGGTCGAATTACCATGAATAATTACCTGGAAATGCTTGGCTTTATTGCTTTGATTTATCATATCATTAACCATGCTGTCATGAAATCTCTACTATTTCTGAGCATAAGCGCTATCGATGCCCAAATTCATAATCATGATTTGTATTACCTAGGAGGTTTAATTAAAAAATTACCAATAACCGGTTTTTGTTTTTTAATTGGCGGTTTGAGTATTACTTCACTGCCACCTCTAAATGGTTTTGTCAGTAAGTGGTTAATTTATACAGGCTTGTTTGGCATTATATGCTCTTGTAATAATAAAATTTTATTGGGCTTTACAATTGTCGTACTGGGTCTTTTGGCTATGGTAGGTGCCATGGCGGTCTTGACTTTCACCAAAGTCTTTGCCCTACTTTTTCTAGGCAGAGTACGGTCTGACATCAATAAAAATATTCAAGAAAAATCATTTTCAACTTTATTTGGACAAATTTTTCTCGCCGTTTTATGTGTCGCATTGGGTATCGGATCAAATTTTGTAATAAATTATATTGTTAAAATATTTAATTACCAAGACGTATTTGAGGTAAGCCCGATAGCATATTTACCATTGCTGCCGTTATTAATTTTATTGTTCGGTATAAGTATAGCTTTCATTCCTGTATATTTGAAATTTTCCCCTAAAAATTATACCCATGCCTGGGGCTGCGGTACAGACAGGTTGTCTGCCTTGATGCAGGTTAATTCAGATAGCTATAGTCACTTAATAGCTAGTTATTTTAGGCCGATATTACAATACGACCTTAAAGTCAATATTTTAGGCTATGATAAGCGCCATTTTCCAGAAACTATTGAGAGTGAAACATTGTCTAAATCACTTATTGAAAATAATATTTACACACCTATAATTAAAGACTTTCAGATTTTGGGTAGCCACTTTGCCAAACTCCAGGCTGGCAGCATTCATCTGTATTTGTTGTATATTGTTATTTCTTTAGTAGTATTACTGTATTTTGGGGTAAGGTTTTTATGATGATAATTGCCCAAATCATTTTAACAATATTTTTGCCATTATTGATGATTGGTATTATACGTAAGCTAAAGGCCCTATTTCAAAATCGAACTGGGCCAAATCTTTTTCAGCCTTATTTTAATTTATTTAAACTATTAAAAAAAAACCAGGTTATAAGCCAAGATTCTTCATTCGTTTTTATTATTTCACCAATTATAAGTTTGGGTCTTGTCATATTTTTAAGTTTTTTGCTGCCCTGGTTACCATTTAATAAAGCTGTTTTTGAATCGAATATTTTTCTAGTTGTCTATTTGTTAGCATTGTTGAGGTTTTTAACGATTATTTCAGCCATAGATACAGGTTCACCATTCAGTTCTTTCTCGACTAGTAAAGAAGTAACATTTGCCGTTTTACTTGAGCCAGCTGTTATATTGAGTTTTTTAGCTTTAGCCATATTTTATAAAAATACTAATTTATTTTACATTTTCAGCTCCAATCAGACAGTAACACTAAACCAGATTCCGGTGTTTATATTATTTGCCATGAGTTTATTTCTGACTTCTATAGTCGAATTTTCCAGAGCTCCTGTTGATGACCCTAATACACATTTAGAGCTAACTATGATTCATGAAGCGATGATACTGGAAAATTCGGGTTTAAATCTGGCCATAGTAGAGTATACATATAGCCTTAAATTGCTATTGTTTCTTTTCCTTATGTCTTCAGCTCTAGCTCATTGTTTATTAATATGGTGGCATTTAAGCGTTTTTGCAATGACTTGCCTGACGGTCTTTATCGTTTTTTTATTGCTGATTTTATTAAGTTTCATTGAAGTATTCACCGTTAAACTGTCTTTCAATAAAATTCCTAATTTTATTGCTTACGCTCTTACATTTAGTTTTTTGGCTGTTTTTTCAGCTATCGTAAACAGGAGTTAAAGTATGAATATTATTGATTTCTTTTCACTGACAGGTTCTTGTTTTGCTATATTAATGCTAGGCTCTGTAAGTATTCGCCTAAATTTGTGGTTATATGCTATTCAGACGTTTTTTATGGCTCTGTCTACCTTGAGTGAATCTTTTAAATTTTCGAATAGTGAATTGGCCATTATTTCATTAGTGATAATCATCATTAAGGCATTTTTTATTCCTATATTTTTAAATTTTGTAATCGAAAAAATAAAAGTCAAATCTGATTCTGGTTTAATATTTCCCGTTCCTATTGGTATGCACTTAGGTATATTATTTTTGGGCTTCAGTAATCTATTTACTTTGGAAATTTTGAAATCATTACCTGAAATCCATCACAGTGGTAATATTACGGCTGGTATTTCGTTATTATTCACAGGAATGTTATTTATGTTACTACGTAAAATAGCTGTGAGTCAAATTATTGGCTTTTTGACCCTGGAAAATGGAATATTCTTACTAGGTGTCAGCATTACTCACTCAATGCCACTAATTATTGATTTAGGGGTAATGCTGGATATATTGGTTGCTATAATGATTTGTGGTTTATTTATTTTTAAAATAAGTTCAAGTTTTGAGCATATAGATGTTACTCAATTAAATGAACTAACAGAATCTTGAGGATAAAAATCGATGTCTATAATTTTGAGTCTGTGTTTGATACCATTATTAAGTATTTTTTTAATTCAAATACTGCCAAGATATACGTGGGGCACTTTAAAAGTAACGGTTTTACTTATATGGCTAGAATTTATCGTTCAAGTATTGACTTTATACCCGTTACTAGTCAATAAAATTGCACCAATTCCGGTTATTGACGGGTTTATGGTCGATAAAATTGCCATCTTATTTATTCTTCTAACTACATTAATTATGGCAGCGTGTTTTTCGCATTCATACTGGTTTTTCAGCCACGAATTTAAAAAAAATAATTCAATTTCGCTAAGTCAGTTAAGGATATTTAATGTAATAAGCATAATGTTTTATTTGTCGATGATTTTTGTCTATTGTTTGGACAATCTAGGTTATTTGTGGATAGACATTGAATTAACAACAATTTTATCAGCTGGCCTAGTTTATTTCAATCGCACAAAACACGCTCTAGAAGCCACCTGGAAATATTTTGTCATCTGTAGTGTTGGCATCGCTTTTGCCTTATTGGGTACAACTTTAATTTACGCTTCAAGTCAGCTTCATGGCTGCCATGGCAGTTTAAACGTCAGTTATTTAATAAACCAGACTCAACATTTAGACTTAAATTTATTTAAATTTGGTTTTATTTTTTGCCTTCTAGGTTATGGAACCAAAGCTGGTATTTTCCCATTGCACAGCTGGTTACCTGATGCCCATAGTGAGGCTCCAGCACCAGCTTCGGCCATGCTTTCGGCCTGCCTTTTAAACTGTGCTTTATTTGCAATTTTAAGATTAAACAGTATAGCCTGTCTAATAATCGCAAATATGGCTAGTTTAATTATATGGATAGGCTGTATTACAATATTGGCAGCCAGTTTATTTCTATTGCGGCAGTACGGTATTAAACGTTTATGGGCCTATTCTAGTATTGAAAACGTAGGTTTGATGCTCGTTAGCATCGGTTTAAACCAACCATGGCTATTTTTTTTGCTTGCCTTTAATCATTCTCTGGTCAAGTCGGCTTTGTTTTTATTGTCGGGGAATATAATGCAGATAACGAATTCCAAAGAATTAAAAGATATTTCTGGGCTCATTGAATTTTCACCAGTTATGGCTATTTTACTTGTCTTAAGTAGTCTGGCTATTACTGGTACACCACCTTTTGGTAACTTTATGGCTGAAATTATTTTGTTGAGCCAATTATTAAATTTAAATTTTATTTATCCTTTTATACTTATTGCCATTGCTTTGACTATAAGTTTTATAGCTGTTTTAACGCATGTTGGAAAAATTACTGTGGGTAAGCCTAAAATTAATTATATCCAGCTAAATAATTTTAACTATTCGCTAATTCCAGTTTTGCTAGTTTTTTTGTCGTTAATAGCCGGTTTTTTCTTTACTAATAAACTATTTATAGGTATGAACTAATGACAATTAACCATGTAAACATACAAATAGAAAATTTAGGTAATGAATTGAAAAAATTGCTTAAACAACCTAATAAACGCTTGGGTTTATTAACTTCGATTGATGGAAGTCAGTTAATTACGCTTGTTTTAAATACTGATAGCCATAGCGTTGACGTTATCAATAGCGATTTATTAGATAAAAATAGCTATAGCAGTTTATCGGCTTCTATCCCCCAGGCTCACTGGTTCGAGCGTACTTTATACGAAATGTTTGGAGTTTTTCCTAAACATCACCCGCGTTTAAAATCGGTTATATTTAACGACTCTAATAATTTAATTTTACCACCATTAGCTAATAAGACAATTATTCGTGATGTAAATCAGGTTGATACCAGTTTTATAAATATAGAAGCCGAGAATGTTTATATAGTGCCTGTTGGTCCAGTTCACGCAGGTATTATTGAACCAGGTCATTTTCGCATTACCTGTGTGGGTGAAACGATTATCAATCTGGAAATTCGCTTAGGCTTTTTACATCGCGGTGTAGAAAAGCAAATGACCAAAATTCCTTATGCCAAAACATCATACTTGGCGTCAAGTATAGCTAGTGACACATCTATAGCAAATTCGCTGGCAAATGCAATAGCCATAGAACAATTGCTAAATATTGATGTAAGCGAAAGAACATTGTATCTAAGGACTTTAGCTCTGGAATTAGAACGTCTATCTATGCATATAAATGACTTGTCAGGCATGTGTACAGATATAGCCTATTCGGCATTAGCTATGGAATTGGCCAGGTTACGTGGTATTGTTTTTAATATGGCTGATAATTTAACCGGGTCTAGGTATTTTCGCTATTTTATTGGGCCCGGTGGCGTTCGTAAAGATTGTGATAAGAATTTAATTGTTATAAAAAAACTCCTGAAAGAATTAAAAAATAAATTATTTAAAATATTATTTCATATTTTAAATAATTTTAGTTTTACCCAAAGGTTAGATAATATAGGTAAATTGTCAAGGTCTTTGGCCAACGATTTTAATATGGTAGGAGTCGTAGCCAGAGCCAGCGGTATCCAATATGATACGCGTTCAATATTTAATCAAGGAATTTATCCCCAGGGTATATTTAAAATTGCCAAAGAAAATAATGGCGATGTTTTAGGACGAACCAAAGTAAGGATAGTTGAGATTTTTAACAGTTTTGAAATTCTGGAAAATGTTTTAGATAATATTAAAAGTGGCGATGCTAAAGTCGATTTAAACCATAAGCTTAGCCCCAATTCATTTGGTGTTGGTATTGTAGAAAGTTTTCGTGGTGAACTTATTCATTTAATTGTAACCGATAATTCGGGTTTTATAAAACGCTATAGTATTAAAGACCCTTCTTTTAATAACTGGACTGGGTTAGCCATAGCTTGCCGTAATAATTTGCTCAGTGATTTTCCTATTTGTAATAAAAGTTTTGGATTGTCCTATAGTGGACACGATTTGTGAGATATTGTGAATTATGCTTGATTTGTTAAATTATTTAATTAACCGTAAATCTGCCACCAGTAACGATTTGTTTGCTGATTTAAACAGCACCTGTATTACCCAGCCGAAAATAAACAAGGCCTGTACCGATAATAGCTGTAAAACTTGCGTTGATTTATGTCCTAGTTCAGCTATTAGTATCGATAGTTTAGACGAAAATAAGAAGGATATTTATATTAACCTAGGGCAATGTATTTCTTGTAACCTTTGTATTGAAAATTGTAACGATGAAGTTCTTGTACCAAACTTTAGCACCAAAACAGCCGTTAGAAATATTAATGATTTGAATATTTCCAGTAGTGCAAATCAAGAGAATCTGCCTTTTAGAGGCGTTAAATCCAATAAAGATTTGACTCTTTTTAAAAAATCGCTAGCCATTAGGGTCGTTTCAACTGGCTGTACAGCTTGCGACCTTGAAGTTGCCGCTTGTTTTAACCCTATATTTGACGCAGAACGTTTTGGTTTGAGTTTTGTAGCTTCTCCTCGTATGGCTGATGCTTTATTAGTTACCGGTCCATGCGGTCTAGGTATGCACGAAGCCATTAAAAATACTTATGAAGCCATGCCCGGTCCAAAATTAGTTATTGCCTGTGGTACATGCGCTATTTCAGGAGGGCTTCATAAAGATGGTTATTATAAAACCAATGGCCTTAGTGAAATTTTACCTGTTGACGTTTTTATTCCTGGCTGTCCACCGCACCCATGGAGTATTATTTATGGACTAATGTTAGCGATGAACTATGAATTGGTAGAATAACAAAGTCAAATAGATAACATAATTAAATTTAGGTTACCACAGTTATTATTAACAAATTTTAAGAACCTGGTTTTAAAGTGGTTAGACGGTTTAATCATTATTTATATTTTATAAATAATGTAAATAGGTTAGTGGCTTTAAATTAGGTATTTTATGACATAATAAGGCAGTATTATATCGGCTTGATTTACTTTAGCCAGATTCTTAAAATATATTAAAAATAGACTTTTACAGAATATTTAAAACTTATCTACTGTAGTTTTTTTATTATGACGATACCCAAGAGATTATCCATATGTATATGTTGTATGTCATTTTTTAATTTCTACAATAATTTTGCTAATTGTCAGTTACTCAACGTTTTTGATGAAATTCATAACCATAAAGCCATACTTGACGAAAAAACTATTTATTATTTACAAAACAATCAAAATCTAGTTTTGGTCAAACCCGCTGAACCGATTCCAGTTAAGCCAAAAACTTCAAAAAAATTTTTTAAACCGTTACATAAAGTAGTTAAAATAAAACCGGAAACAATTATTACTGATATTAAATCGAATTTAAGCAGTGCCGAAAAACAAGACATTATAAAATACGCTAAATTAGGCGACTATTTTTATGATAAAGACGATTATACAAATGCCTTGATTGAATACGAAAAAATATTAAAAATTGACCCCAAAAACTACAAGGCGCATTATATGCTAGGTCAAGTTTTATTAAACCTGGGCGATTATTCAGAAAGCATAAAAGAATTTAATATTTTAATTGACTTGAGACCATTAAGCAGTGATAGCCACTTTATGAAGGCTCAGGCTTTAAGGCTGTCAGGCGACATCAAAGAGGCAATACCAGAATATAATAAAGCCATTAAACTCAATAAATCTAACGCCGAAGCTTACGCAAATTTAGCTGAATGTTACCGTAAACTGGGTGATTATCGAGTAGCGATCAATTATTGTAAAAAAGCGATAAATTTAGACAGTAACCTTGTAATACCACACCTGATATTAGCCCGTTGTTATTTTGCCGATAGGTTAAGAGATGAAGCCGTCAATGAAAGCAAAATCTGTCTTAAGTTAGCTCCCAATGACCCGTCTGTATACGTTCGTTATGGCGAAATATTAAACCAGCTTGAAGAATACCACAAAGCTTTAAATATGTTAAATAAAGCCCTGGAGCTCGATTTTAGCGACGCTAAAGCTCACGCAACGCTAGCCTATACTTATTTATACTTGGATAATCTACAGGAAAGTCTTAATCAGGCAAAATTGGCGGTGTCTTGCGCCCCTAATAATGCCCAAAACCATAGTGTACTGGCCTATATTTACGGTAGAAATAACGACTATGAGGCCAGCGTAATCGAATACAAATTGGCCTTAAAACTTGACCCCAAAAACCCCGAATTGCACAAAGACCTAGCTATGGCCTTAATCAAAAACGGTAATAAAGACAAGGCCATAGCCGAATTGCTCACAACCATTAAATTAAGGCCAAAAGACTACGAATCTAAACTAGCCCTGCAATCTTTATTGAAAGAAAATAATCAAGCTATAAACAAGTAACTTTTAAGCTAAAAGCCCAAACTTACTTTAGTGTTTTAACGTAATCATGTAAGGCGGATACAGTAGGCTCATCGTTGGCAATTTTGGCAAACGACGGCATTACACCATGAGATGTAGATAAAAATTTGGTAAATTTTTCCTTTGTACTAATTTTATCAGAGCCAATTATCGGCTTATTTGGTGACATAATATTTTTTCCGCCAGCATGACAAGAGGCGCAATTGTTTTTGAAAATATCAGCTCCGTCTGGTTTGGCAAAGCAGGCGCTTGAGCTAATAAAAGATGATAACATAACCAAATTTAGTAAATTCTTAACATTAACTTTTTTCATACGAAGAACTCCTTTTTATACACTTAAATTATATATTACTATTTTAGATTAAACATTAATTTTAATTATTTTGCTAAAGTTTTTAAACTAATGGCGGTTAAACTAAATGGGTCATCTTCCATTACGTTAAGACTGTCAAGGGCTGCGTCGCTAACACCAAAACAGACACCGCTGGCAACCCCTGATGGAATCCCCATAAGTACGGCACCTATCCA
>JAJYFO010000196.1 GCA_021785395.1 bacterium
AAATTAGCCTAGTCTTGTTAGCATAGTCTTTAATATCAACTATTTCATAAAGTCTGTTAAATCATTGAATGATCGATTGACCTGTGCAGACTGAAATACCTTAGCTATTATTTTTTCCTGTTTATACTGTTTTAAATCAGGGATTTTAAACTTAGAATCAACATAATTAATTGCAGTTGTACTAAAAATTTGCGATTCTTTGTAATCGTCGCAATTAAAGGCGTTAAATTTCAAAGCCAAATTCTCAAAATTGGGAATTCCCATTATTGCCGAATAAAGATTAACAAACTTTGGGTCTAAATGTTTGAAATTACCATAAATTAAATAAGTAGAATCTAAAATGTTTTTAGATAACTTTGGGTCTGGTTTGAGTTTATATAATTTACAGTTTAAGTTCTGAAAACAAATTGGGCTTACATTTTTCCAATCCCAATTGTTATTTTAATCGATACGCTTGTTAACGAACAAATACATATTTTTTAAATATATTATTCCAGGTGGTATCGGGATTTTATTTATGTTAGTTAAATAATAATTTTTTTGATCTAGATTAACATAATAAATATTGTAGTCAGGTGCCACACAAAATATATTTAAGTGCGGCTGGCTTAAACTAATTTTAATTGCACTAGAATTAATATAAGTATTCACTAAACCATAGGCCTTAGTTTTTAGGGATAATACTAAAGTCTCATCAGCCTGACTTATTCCAGCATTACAAAATAAAATAAAGCCTATAAAAAATTTAAAAATCTGTTTCATGTTAATTTAAATTAGAATAATATCACTATCATAGTGTAAGAACCTAAATACTTAATCCTTGAAAACCAAATATTTTACTCAAATTTAAATTCAAACGAATAACAATAATATTAATGATTTTGAATTTTTCTGTGCCCTATTAAACTAAAATATTACTACTAGAACCTAAAAGCTAATCATTAAATTATTTCTTAAACCTCATAACAGAATAATTTATAACCAGCTCGGTTAAATGTGCCTAGCAATTTATCATTGAAATAATATAAATTACCGGTGCCAAGATTTTCATTATTATAGTCCAAGTCAGTTACACAAGAAACAAATCGACATTTTCCGTCTGTCAAATTTATAATCGCTAATCCCGAATTACGCAATAAGACATAAATTAAATTCTGCCTTACTACCACAGGGGCCCCGCCGTACCCCCAGGCAATATATTCTTTACATTCATTGTGCCATAATAAATTTCCAGATAAATCATATAGACTGAAATATGAAATATAATCATTGGTATTTTCAAAAAAATCATCGTAAGGAATACTACTATCCGGCGAACTAACTCCAGCCAGGAGTATGCAATTGTTAAATATATTTATATATTTAATAGTATAATCTAAATTAATTTCTAAAACCTTATTTTGTAGTTTAAAATCCGGGTTTAAAATATATTTATACAAGAAAAAAGTATTATTGCAGGCTAATCCTAATAGATTTAATCTACTTTCATTAAAAATTATATTTATCTGTTTAAGATCGGCTAAATAAATATCAAAGTCTAGTGAATCGAGACTTTCTTTCAATTCGTCTATATTAGTAAATTTAGCCTCAATATAATTTATTTTACTATCATCAATAGGATGACTTACAATCAGCCCAGCCGTGTTATTATCGTTAATGGCGTACGACCTTGAAGAAGAACTTAAAATCTGTTTATTAACTAGGTAATTGTACTCAGTGTCACTGGCAAATTTATACAAGCCAATTGGCTTAAAACTGTTATCTATGGCAAAAATTCTTATAATACCATAATGGTTAAGGGCGTATAAATAATTTTTATTCAGTAAAAGAGCGTGCATATCTATGTCAAACTCTGATTCGGTAGACAAATCAGAAAAAAACGAAAAATCGTAGATATATTTACTATTTAGATTATAATCAGAATTATTTTTATTTAATTTACTAAATTCAAGATTTTTACCCAAATTATTAATAATCAAATTATTTTGGTAAAAAGTAAGACGCGATACCCCATGAGGCTGAGCGTTATTCAAACGACTTAGATAATTAGTCGGTAACGTTAAGTATTTAATGGTATTAGATTTTGGCATAATTTTGGGCAAATAATTTTTTCATTTCACTAATTACCATTTCTGGCGTTATTTTAGACATACATTCCTGTCGATAATTGGCTTTGCATTCTAGACCTACGTAAGTATCCAGATTTTGATTAAGCGATGTTTCGATCCTGTCATCATAATTATTTATACAAATTTCGCTGCAAGCATAGCCATTTAGTTTGGCTGAATGCTTATACGGTCGATAAAAAACCGAATCTGGTCGCAATAACAATACCGTGTTAATACCTTGCTGAACCGCCAAATGACCAAGCCCTGTATCAATAGACACAACAGCCAGGCATGATGATATTATATTAATAGCGTCTTGTATACTTGGTGTAGGCTCGTGTTTCAATCCACCTGCTATTAAATTACGGACAGCTTGAGAAGAATCTATTTGACCAATTACAACAACATTATAATTTATTTTATTTAAGTTTTCGGCTAATTCTAGCCAATAATTATCCAACCAGCACTTATAAGGTCCGTCTGAGCCTGGGATAAAAATAATAGTATTATTGAGACCGTTGATTTGTTGAAAACTTAATGGCCTTAAATTTTCAAAGTCAAAAGGCAGACCAAAATCGCTAGCGATTACCTTTGATATATCGTTAATATAAAAATCAGGATAGTCAGCCTTGAAACTAGAACCACCCCACCAGTAATTTTTTTGTAAATAATGGTCGCGCAAATCTATTAGTTGAGTATTAGAGGGCAGGCAAGCCAGGCCTAATTCACTTATAGAGCCAGACAGACCAGGGAGAGAGAAGAGCAAGTCTTTTTGTATTTCGTTTTTGTAAACGGCCCAAGTATTATATTTTTTCTCGATTAGAGCTTGGATTATCGGTAAAGAAAAGACAATATCTCCCAAACCAAAAGATATTGGCTTAACACATACATTTTTGATACTACTGTTAAATTTTACCGGTTCCATAAATAATTATATAAATTTAAACGGGCTAGCAATTTAGCGTTTTCGACCGTTCAAAATCAAATCTAAAACTTCATTTAAATTTTCGGCAATATAGCGTGGTTTAACCGAATGCAAAGTATTACGGCTATGAATACCCGTGGTTACACCAATAGAATCGACGTTAGCGTTATTGGCCATTTCTAAGTCATAGGTAGAATCGCCAATTACAACGGCCTGGGCATGGTTTATACTAAGCTGGCTTAAAGTTATATGTACTGATTCTGGGTGTGGCTTGTGATTATTTACGTCTTGGGCGCCAACTACCATGCAAAAATAATCGAGCAAATTGTGGTGTTTTAGAACCTCTTCGATTAAATGCCGTCTTTTTGACGACGCAATGCTTATTTTAATATTATTAGCGGCCAAACTGTTCAGCATGTTTTCTAAAAAAGGAAAAGGGGGGCATATTTCAATAGTTTGCTTATCGTAAATGGCTCTATATCTATTAGCTACCTCGAGCCAATAGTTTTCGTCTTTGTCGGGTAAAACAGCCTGCATCTGCTTTATCAAAGGTACGCCGATCAAATTCTTCCAGTCGCTGACGACTGAATTGGGTAAATTATATTCTTGGGCTACTTGTTCCATCACGGTGACTATCCCAGGCGCTGAGTCAACTAAAGTACCGTCGAAATCAAAAATGGCTAATTTGTACAATGGTTTAGAATCCTTTAAAATTAATAACTAACTGTACTTTAATTTTACCACATTATAAAATTCCTGGAACATAAATAAGGCATCGTCTGGCCCCGGACTAGCTTCAGGGTGGAATTGTACGCAGTTTACAGGTAAATCTTTATGCATAAAACCTTCCAGTGAATCATCGTTTAAGTTGACGTAACTGGGTCTAAGGAAATTAGGCAAGGTATCTTTATCCACGGCAAACCCATGGTTATGGGCGGTTATTAAAACCTGATTAGTAAGTAAGTTTTTGACTGGCTGATTGCCACCGCGGTGGCCAAATTTTAACTTATAGGTCTTAGCTCCTAAAGCTAAAGCGCAAAGCTGGTGGCCAAGGCAAATAGCCAAAACGGGTTTTTGTGTAGCCACGATTTTTTTAACTTCGGCAATTATGCTTTTATTACTAGCTGGGTCACCTGGCCCATTCGATAAAACAAAGGCGTCAGGATTAATCTTAGCGATTTCATCGAATTTACTATCAGAAGGAAAAACAGTAATGTCAAAATCAAATTTTTGCAGATTAGTCAAGATACTATTTTTTATACCGTAGTCCATAACGGCAATTTTGTATCGGCCGCTTTGAATGTGGTTAACCTGGCGACGAGAAACGATACCAGTCAAGTCCATTCCCAACATCGACTGCGACTGTTTAGCCAAATTTACGAGTTCTTCTTTAGACAGGCTATTATCGCTAATAATGGCTCGCATGGCTCCAGAGTCCCTTATATGCCTAGTTAAAGCTCTGGTGTCAACATTGTATAAGCCTGTAACTTTGTTTTTGTTTAAGTAATCGTCTAAACTTTCCTTAGCTTGAAAATTGCTAAACTCGTTACTTAAGTTTTTAATAACCAGTCCAGACGCCATAACCTTAGAACTTTCCGCAAATTTATCGCAGCAACCATAATTGCCTATTTCAGGATAAGTCATGGTCACAATCTGTCTGGCATAACTAGGATCAGTCAGTATTTCTTGGTAGCCAGTCATACTTGTGTTAAAAACGAGTTCGCCAGCCTGCATACCTTTACAACCAAAATGGTAGCCTGTAAATACTTGGCCGCTTTCAAGAGCTAAGTAGCCAATAGACTGAGAAAAATAATTAGACATTGTTTTAAAGCTCGCGAATTAGTTGTTTAGTTAATTATATATAAAATCAGCATTTTTTATAAAGCAAACCTGTCGTAAATTGAATCTAAGAAAGATTTTATTTATAGATAGGGCATTTTTTTAACTAGACAAAATCGCTATGAATTATCCAAACATCGCCTAAATACTTATAAATTTTATCACTCAAAGATGTCATATGCTTAATCTTAAAAGCTTTAAACAATAAGCTCG
>JAJYFO010000197.1 GCA_021785395.1 bacterium
GGCTATATTCTTTTTCCCACTTGCTTAAAATAAAACCTTGCGAAAAATCTTTTGGATAATTTTTTTGATTATCTTTGTGACAATCAGAAATTATAACCTTATTATCTAAATTAGCTTGGCTTCTTACATAGTTTCGCAAAAGTCCATTGGCATAACCGGTCAAGAAATTTAGTTTAAATATTTTTGTCAACTCACAACTAGTATCAATTATAGCCGAATGACTAATATTAGATAATTCATCAAGCTGATAGATAGCCATTCTTAAAATTATTAAAAGCCATTTATTGATTTTGGCAATATTTACCTTAGATAATTTGCTAATTTTACTATCTATACTATCTTTATTCTGTACAGTTCCTTTTACCAAATTATAGATAAAAGCTTTATCCTGACTTGAAAAGCTAGTTTGACTTAAAGTTGTATTTAAAATTAAATTAGAATAGGCCGACTCATAAAAAATTCTATACAGTATTTTAACAGCTGACTTTCTAGATTCTATCCCTTGTTTCATATCTTTGTTTCATATTATTTAAGAAATTAATTGGCTAGAAATTACCTTCGGCTCTACCCTCAGCCCATTAAACCAGCTTAAAGCATCGGTTGGTTTCTTATTTTCACTGGCTAATTGAACTAATTCTAAGACTTCATTATTTAACAAACCTAAATAGATTTTTTGCTTAATCTTAAAAATCTCTCCTAACTTGAATTTATACTGATTAATTAAATTATAGTCATTTACAAGCTTAGTTCGCAATATTTTGACCCTGATATTATTTAAATAGAAATAGACACCTGGCCAAGGTTGAAGGCCTCTAACCCGATTGTGTAGGCTAGTAGCTGATAAATTCAAATCGATTATGGCCATTTCTTTGGTTAGTAATGGAGCTAAAGTAACTTTACCCTCATCCTGGGGAATTGGCTTAATATTGTCAGTTTCGAGTAAATGTATCGTCTTTACGAGTAATTGGCCACCAACGTTAGCCAGTATTTCTTTTAATTCATCAGCCTGAATGTCGTTATCGATATCGACAGCTTGGGTCAGATATATAGGACCACTGTCAAGGCCAATCTCAGTTTGCATAGTTGTTACACCAGTTACTTTTTCGCCGTTAATTAAAGCCCAGTTAACAGGGCTAGCTCCTCGGTAGGCTGGTAAAAGTGACCCGTGAACATTAATGACACCAAAAGGACAGATATCCAGAACATTTTGGCGTAAAATCTGCCCATAAGCGACCATTGCTACAATATCGGCCTTGAGACTTTTTAATTGATCAATCATGTCTAAATCACGCGAAATTTTTTCGCTCTGGTATACAGGTATGTTTAGGCTTAAGGCCAAATCTTTAACCGGCGAAATAGTTACATGTTTTCCACGACCACTTGGTCTATCAGGCTGTGTCACAACCGCCAATACCTCAAAGTCGCCAACAAGATATTTTAGACAGGTTGCCGCAAATGAAGAAGTTCCAAAAAATAAGGTTTTAAATTTAGGCTTTAACACTTATCTCAACGACATGTTCATAGTTAAGACAGACTTTATCATCAAGCATTATATACATAAGCCTTGACCCATCAAAGGCAATAGTTGTTAAAACACCCGAATAGGTCTTAGAATTAACCGTGGCAACACTAACCATTTCCCCAACCCATTGTCTTAGATAAACCACTTTATCTTTACTAGCATAAGGCGTTGTCATGATCCCCCTCCAAATTAAAAGCTTGAATTTTTCATTGTTTGATATAAGATTATAGATTATCAAATATTTCTCATAAATACAAAATTAGCCTTTATAAATTGCAAAACAGCTTAAAAATTCAAAATAAACTCGCCTACTTACTTTTGAGTCCAACCATTGCCTGGTTGTCAGTCTTGGTTTTATTTCCGCTCATAATTATCCTTTACTATTCTTTTTGTACGCATTCTCTCTTAGGTCAAATAATCAATGTTTACAACTTAAATTCTTATATTAAATTTTTTTCACTTGATATTTTAAGCGCGTTTACTCGGTCGATTATTCTAGCTTTAATAACGAGTATAGGCTGTTTTATAATTTGTTTACCGGTCACTATTTACCTAGCCTTTTACGCCAACCCTCTAAAGCGCAATTTGATTTTAATTTTAACGACTCTACCTATGTGGGTTTCTTTCTTACTTAGAATATACGGGTGGATGAGCATTTTGCGGCACAACGGAATTCTAGACAATTTATTAGAATTTTGTTTTCATTTAAAACTGCCATCAATACTATATTCCAGGCAGGCTATTGTGCTTGGCATGGTTTATAATTACATTCCGTATATGGTACTGCCATTGTATGCAACTTTAAGTAAGATTAGGCGCCAATCCCATAACTGTCCTATTCAAAGTAATATTACCTTTGTCTAGAACAGGTATTTTAGTTGGTATCATAATGATTTTCATGCCAAGTTTGGGCGATTATGTCACCCCAGACCTTATGGGTGGCGCCAAAGAACTTTATTTAGGCAATCTAATCCAAAACCAGTTTTTATTGACACGCGACTGGCCTTTTGGCTCAGCGCTTAGTATGATTTTAATTATAGTCATTACTTTCATACTATACGTTATGGCCAAATCTAAAATACTAGAAAAATTAAGTGTTTAATAAACCAATACGAACTATGCAGGAAAATTAAGTTTTTTTTAATTTTACCTACTGAAAAACTGGTTTACCGACATTTTTATTTTTTATATTCATTTAAATAAATTTCTATGTTTTTACAATTCAATAAAGTTTATAAAAGAAATTTAACTAATCGCTTGAAATTATGGCTTTTCTGTATATAATTTATACAGTGGCAGGCGTCGCCAAGTGGTTAAGGCCCTGGATTGTGGTTCCGGTATGCGGGGGTTCGAATCCCCTCGTCTGCCCCATAAATATCATGTTAGACATTCACGTGACTGTCTAACAAAAAATTTTAAATTTCAAGCTAGTAAATTAACGATAGAAGTACGTTGCTTTATGGTTAACATAGATACTTTTTTATAAGAAACAAAAAAACACCAACGTTAGTATTTTTTTAAAACTAATGCATAAATAAAATAATACTCAACCCAAAAATAATTCTATATATTACAAAAACTATAGTTGAATGCTTCATCAGGTATTTGATTAAAAAAGCGATGGAAAAATAACTAACAATAGCTGATACAATAAAGCCAATATTCAAACTTAATAAACTAGTGGCTGCGTCTTTTTGTTCGAGCATAGATTTTAATTCTAGCAAACCGCTTAATAAAACGGCTGGTAAGCCCAGTAAAAAACTAAATCGGGCTGCGTCCTCACGCTTTAAGTTCAACAATAAAGCTACCGTAATTGTCGAACCACTACGCGAGCAACCTGGAATAAGAGCCAAACACTGACCAATACCTGTCAAAACGCCGTCTCTTACACCTAGATTATTTATCGTGCGACTTCTTTTTCCAAGTTTTTCGGCTAACAATAAAAATAAACCCATAAATATTGACGAGTAAGCAATCGTTAAAGGAGCACGCAATGGACTAGAATCAGATTCAAGTATATGCTTTAAGGCTAGGCCAATAACACATATAGGTATAGTACCAAGTATAATAGCAGCTGAAAGTCTTAGATCGAATGAATTAAGGTCTTTTTGCTTTATAGCTGTTAGACTACCTAAAAATAATTTTTTTATATCATTAAAAAAATAAATAAATACAGCCAAAACCGAGCCTAATTGTATTACGGCACTATAAGCTGCTCCTGGATCACTATAATGTAATAGCAAAGGTACAATTTTAAGATGAGCCGAACTGCTAATTGGCAAAAATTCAGTTAAACCCTGAACTAAGCCTAAAACAATTGCTTCAATTACCGGTATATTAGCCAAAATTAGATACCCTAAAAAATAAGTAAACCTAAAGTCTTATGATACTATAATATTTTTTGACCAAAATTGGTAGTACGCTTAACGTATATTTAGTCAATATCAAAGTCTAATATTTTTTGATAAAGACCATTTTTACAGGCCTGAGGAAATAGAGCCATCAGCATATTTAAAATTGTTTTAGGGCTTAGATTCTCGTTTCTAGCCATATTAATAAATTGATCTATATTTTGCGAATTATCATTATTGTTTAAGGTATCAGGCTGAATTACCAGTACAAACTCACCGCGCACGTTTTCTTCATTTAGACTTAGTAAAATATCGTTAATAGACCCACGAAAATAAGTTTCATGAATTTTGGTAATTTCCTTAGCTAGACAAGCCATAACGTTCCCTAAATGAGCTTTAATCATCTCTAGCGTGTCGATGACTTTATTGGTGGGAATATATATAATTATTGGCAAACCCGTATCGGTAAACTTGGATAGCAAACTTAGAGCTTGCGAATTTTTTTTAGGCAGGAATCCAAGAAAAACGAATTTTTCGGCTCTAAATCCACTTATACTTATGGCCGCAATAAGAGCTACTGGCCCTGGAATTATAATAGGATTAATATTTAGGTTTAAGGCCGCTTTAATGATTTCGTAACCTGGATCGCTTATTAAAGGTGTACCGGCGTCGCTTATCAAAGCTAAGTTGTGATTATGCGTCAATATTTTGGACAAAATAATTGATCTGGCCTTTTCGTTAAACTTATGACAGCTTACTAAAGGTTTAGAAATTTTATAATGATTTAAAAGTTTTAAGGAAACCCTGGTATCCTCAGCCAAAATTAAGTCTACTTCATTTAACACAGTTACAGCGCGATAACTTATATCGGCCATATTGCCGATTGGTGTAGAAACTATATACAAATTTCCGGTCATAAATTAAATATTAAGAATTATTAAAAGTTTTCTACAGGTTTTATACAGGTGTAGATAATTTAATATTAAAGGTTAAAAAAATCAACTTGCATTTTTTTATAAAACTGTAAACAGTTGAATAATGGTTATATTAAAAAAAAGACAAAACTATTTAACCCATATGTATTAATATAATAATATAAACCCTTTATAATTACTTTCAACGAGGAATGTTTCCCCCCATACCAGTTTGCACTTTCATAATCTG
>JAJYFO010000198.1 GCA_021785395.1 bacterium
TATGTTAAGCCAGATTTTTTATGGACAAAGCGATATCGACGAAGTTGCTTATCCAAGTTTTGTCTGGCATTATCTCAACGGTGGTATTAATTTGCTGGACGTTAAACAGTATTCTAGGCGGGAGAAGCTGATTCAACGCTGGGTCAATTACGGTAAGATTTTGCCATTAACGAACCCCAAATCTAAAGTACAGATCGCTATGTTTACTGGTATGCAAAAAGGGTCTTACTCTATGAATATAAACGACCTGGAAATTAGAGCCGATATGTTATCAGACTTGCGGGCACAAATTGCCCTTATGAATAACACCTTACTCGAATTAATGCTCGATATAAAAGCTAGATAAGTATTAATTTATAGGTTTTATTAGGCGTTGAATCGAATATGCGCTTACGAAGACAATATTAAACAATCCCCATCTTGTGCGTAGTGAGAAAGTATTTTTCAAACGCCAATTTGGCAAAATGCGCTTCTGGTCCAGGTATTAGCCATGCGTGGGCTCTTGGCTCTAAAAAATGGTCGGCTGTCATTATAATACCATTATTCCCAGCGTCCATGATGCATTTGGCGTCAATTTCGCCTGGGTTTTTGGCGGTAAGTTTTTCACCTTTGACCGAAGCAACGACGTTGTGGGCGACAACTTTGGCCATTTCTTCTGATAAATAACCGGTTTTGGGCACAGCGCAAGGTACTTTTGTCGGTTGACTGGCCGGCAGACTAATGGCTACACCGCAGGCAAAAACGTTTGTATAGCCATTAGCCTGGTAGTAGTCATTGATTTTTACAAAGCCATTCGAATCGGTAATATCGGTCAAGGCTCTAACCGGGTCAACGCCTAAGTAGCCAGGCGTAAGCATGGCGTACTTAAATGGAATTACTCTTCCATCGGTTAATTCAATCTTATTTTGGGTTATTTTTTTAAATTCGCTATCGCATTCTAGTTTTATATGGGACTGTTTGAACATAAAATTGCACATTTGTGTTGCCATCCCAAAACCGCCTAAACCTAAGTGGGCTAAATATGGTTCGGCTGTAACAAAAGTAACGGGCGAGACTTTGTCTAATTTATGTTTCTTTAACTGATACACCATATTAAACAAGAATTCATACGCTGCACCAAAACATGATGCACCCTGGACAGCGCCTATTACGACTTCGCCACCCTTATTGGCGACGAATTTATCGAATTCGTCGCCTGCTCTAACGGCGTCATCGTAGGTAAAAATCGACTGGCAAAAACCATCAGCTGGGTCAAGTCCGGGAATACTTGCGTAGTTTAATTTGGCACCAGTAGCGATTACTAGATAGTCATAAGGGAAAAGCTGGTTGTCATCAGTTGTTACGGTTTGATACTTTAGGTCAATACTGGCAATTATAGCTTGTTTAAAGGTTATATTTTTCTTGGTAAATACTGGGTCTAGTTTAAACGATATATCTTTTTTGTCGCGCAGACCAAACGGCACCCAGATTAGCGAAGGATTAAATATAAATTCATCGCGCTTGTCTATAACGGTTACTTGAGCCATATCCTTTAGGTGTTGTTTTATTTCAATGGCTGCGGTCATACCTGCAAAACTGCCGCCTAGAACAAGAATATTTTTCATTGTTAAAGCCCTCTTAAGTATTTCAAACTATTATGGTTACAATACTAGGTTAACATAATTGAATTATTAAACATCATACCTAGGAATTATTTATATTTATTGCATTTATTTATTAAAAACAGTCATGTTTAGGTTTTCGACGTCGTAAATTAAAAACATCATAGAAATATCAGGTATTTAACAAGCATTAACTTAAAATTTTATCCGTGGTTTTGTAAATAAACTTGTCATATTAATTTACACATTATTTTCGTAAAATTGACAAATTTCTCTATTGTATTTTTTCGGGATGGTAAATCGAACCTATGAATAATATTAGCTTGGTTTGGTTATCGTAAATCATAAATATAAAGGGTCGATTAACTATCATTTTGAATGGCTTCTGGTTTGGGTTGGGAGCTGCTCCAGTAGCTCTTATTTCTATTTCTGTAACAGCGGCAGCCTGGCTACCAGTTTTATCGACTGATTGGCAGTCGGCCGAATAAAATTTTTGGCATAAAGAAATGTACGAAGGATAAACTGGTAATGTTTTATTAGCATAAAATGCATCCGCTATCAACAATCTAGTATCAGAATCATGAAGTCGCGACTGGGAAACTAGGCTATAATAGTCATTGTTTATAGTATCAGAATTAATGGCTAGTAGCAAATTTAAAACTTTATGCGAATTTTCAAGTGTTGCTCCTTTGGCGCCACTGGCCAAAATTGTCAAAGCTGAACTAAGGCTAAACGGAGATATAAAAACACTACTAGTATCAGTTGATTTGATATCGTAATTTTCATAGATTTATTTATAAATTAAAACTGAACTTTAAAACGGTTTAGAAAGCCTTGGTTGGCTTCTAAAACTTCGTTTAATGCGTGACGGCTTATAATGTAACTTGACACATCGGTAAATTCACCAAAAAATTTATTTTTCTTAAGCGTGCCTTCTAAGTAGTCTTTTGAATGTCCTCCGGTTCCTATGCGCTTGCCAATCATGCGCATGACCATGATTAAATGACGAAATCGCCAGATTGAAATATATTCGTCCATTTCAGTCAAGGCTGTGATAAGCTCAAACGGAAGTCTAAACAGTGGGTAGTCACGCAGCAAATTGATTAATAGGGTTGATCGGTAGGCAGCATTGCTAAAATCGTTGACATTAGCAGTGTTGAAATTAATTTTAGAATTAAAGTCCTGGCTTAAACTGTCTTTGTCACTGTCATTGGCCAACATGGCTTGGTATTTGTTTTCGTACAACTGCCAAAGCTTGGGGTATTCTTGAAAATCAGTTAGAAAAATTTGGTCTAGACGCTCTAGCCACTTTATAATAAGCTTTCTCAAATTATGACCCGATTCAGTTTGGTCTAATTTGTCTCTATCGCCAATTGACAAACCGCCTGTATTGGTATGTTTGTAGTGTCCAGGTTCATGTCTATCACCTAGACCTAATTTTGCTTCAATTAGCTTAAATTGTATGCTTTGGAATCCCGAAGCTGGATTTAATGCTTGGCGAAAATCTAGAAAATCAAGTGGTGTCATAGTTTCTAGTATATTAATCTGGGCGATTAAGACTTTCCAGATTTCGTTAATTCTTTTAAGGTAACGAACTGATACCACTAGGTCTTCGTTATTGTCGTCTATTTTTTCTTGTTTAAAAATATTGATAATATTGTCAAGCTCACCAAGAATCTGTCTAAACCAGATTTCATACACCTGATGTATGGTTATAAACAATTTTTCATCGGGAAAATCGGTAACAGGATTTAAGGAATTTATAATATTATCTAGACCGAGGTAATCGCTGTAGTATAACAATTTAACGTGTCCTTATAAAATTATGGTGAATTAATTTTTTCGTTATTGTCTTTTTCAGTATAATTTTTTTAATTTATAGAATGCTTAATTATTTTAGCATTTAGGCTATTGATTTATAGTTCACGCCTTATTTATTTTAATTATTCAAAACATATAATCTTTCGCCAGCGGATAGTTTCTAAGTGTATGCTTGGGTCAAGATAAGAATTAAACTTATAAATTTTCATTTTCGCAAAAACATAAGGTAAATTAGCTCAAGTTGTTGTCAATTAGTATTGCGGTTTCAATTTAACTTTAGGCTAAATTGAAACCTGATAGATATTAGAGGCGTCTGGACGTTTAAATTTTGCTTATCGCAAAACCTTAGCTAAAACGTTAGCTTTACATTTGCTTGCGCGCCATGCTTGATAGCATGGGGATTTCGGCGTATTTGCCCAAAAAAGCTAAAATTGTACCATAGCCGATTAGAGCTTTGCCCAATATGTTTATACCAGTAGCTATAAAACCTAGTACCAGCATGGTGCTGTCAAGGCCTTGGGTAAAGTGAAAAGTCTGAAAAAAACCGCCAATCGATTCTACTAGGAATCCTAAGCACCAGGTAAGAAGGTAGCTGATTATACAAAGCATAATGCTTTGTATAAAATGAAACCTAAAAAATAAGGACCTGGCTTCAGTTGGCTTAAAAATGGAATATAAAATTCCGGCAATGCCGAAAGTCAGGTAGCTTAAACCACTGACGATACGTTCTAATAGTACTGGGGAATGTTTGGTTAGCCACGGCATAGAAACACCAATCGAAACTGCTTGACATTTAGTGCGTTAATTACTGCTTATGTCTAAATTATAAACGGTAATTCGTTTTTAATGGCTAATAAATATATTTATTTTAAATTTACCTAGTTTTTTACGTATAAATTTCCGCTTTGTTTTTGGACTAAACCATTGATTTCCAATATTGTCAGAATACTGGATAGTTTGCCAGTGTCAAGGCCTAATTTAAGGCACAAATCGTCAAAATGGACGGGTCTATAATTATTAATTTGCGCCATGACGTAGGCTTCTTCGCTCGTTAAATCACATGATTTTGGCTTCTGTGGCGCTAGTGGCTTAACTGATATGTTTAATTCCTGGCAGACGTCGTCGACGCTTACGACCAATTTAGCGATATTGTTGGCGATTAAAAAATTTGACCCGAATCCGATATTGTTGTCAATATTGGTCGGAACGGCAAAAACAGGTTTGCCTTGTTCAAACGCTAATTTGGCCGTAATAAGCGACCCTGATTTGGCCGGAGCCTCTATTACCAATGTAGCTAAGGAAAGCCCCGCTATTATTCGATTGCGCTCGGGAAACTGCCAGGGTTTGGGCTGTGTCGATAATGGGTATTCGCTTATTACTAGATGGTCGTTTAAGAGTTTACGGTGTAGTACGCCTTGTTGTCTGGGGTAACAAATATCGATACTGTTGCCCAATACGGCTATAGTTGGGCTGTTGGCACAAATAGCCTGGTTGTGACAAATCGAATCAACGCCGTTGGCCATGCCGCTTATAATTGTAAACTTGCGTTCAATAAGTTCTTGGCTGAACTGTTTGGCCATTTT